>NZ_JBIAHA010000037.1:0-82158 GCF_042870175.1 Streptomyces sp. NPDC006643
GCAGGGGGGACCCTGTGGGAGAGTAGGACGCCGCCGAACAATCTTTGGCCTCAACCCCCGGACTGTGTCCGGGGGTTGAGGCATTTCTGCGTTCAGTTCAGGGGACGTTTACAGTCGGCCGTATGAGTAACGAATACGAACTGGTCATCTTCGACAACGACGGCGTCCTCGTCGACAGCGAGCCCCTTTCCAACACCATTCTCGCGGGCTATCTCACCGAGCTGGGTCATCCCACCACGTACGAGGATTCCCTGCGCGACTACATGGGCGCCGCCGTCCACCGGGTGCACGATCTCGTACGGGAGAGAACCGGGCAGCAGCTGCCCGCGGACTTCGACGACACCCTGCACCGCCGCGTCTTCGACGCGTTCGAGCGGGAGTTGGAGCCCGTGGCGGGTGTCACCGAGGTGCTGGAGAAGCTGACCGCCGACGGGCGGTCGTACTGTGTCGCGTCGTCCGGGAGCCATGAGCGGATCCGGGTGGGGCACCGTAAAACCGGGCTGGACCGGTGGTTCGGGCCCGGGATTGTCTTCAGCGCGCAGGATGTCGGGCGTGGCAAGCCGGCGCCCGATCTCTTCCTGCACGCCGCCGAGCGGATGGGTGTCTCTCCCGCGCGGTGTGTGGTCGTCGAGGACAGCCCGCTCGGGCTGGCCGCCGCGCGGGCGGCCGGGATGGATGTGTACGCGTTCACCGCGATGACCCCTGCCGAGAAGCTGCCGGGCGCGACCGCCTACTTCTCCTCCATGGCCGAGCTCGCCGAGCTTCCGGAACTGCTTGGCTGATCCATCTACCCCTCGGTAGCGCGGAGCCATACGCTGTCCGGCCATGAAGGACTCGACCGCCGAGCCGGTCAACCCAGACGCGCGGCTGAGACACGGACGGGTGTCCCTGGCTCTGAGCTTCTTCGTGCAGGGAGTCGCCTTCGCCCTGCTCGTCACGCGCATTCCGGCCATCCAGGACCGCTACGGGATATCCGACGCCCTGCTGCCGGTGTTCCTGGCGGCCGTGCCGATTCTCGCCGGCGTCGGCAGCGTCCTCACCGAGAGGATCGTCGTCCGGGTGCGGCCCCGTGTCGTACTGCGGTGGGCGCAGCCGCTCGTACTGCTCGCTCTCCTCGGCGTGGCCGCCGGTGACCAGGTGTGGCAACTCGCCGTGTCTCTCGGCGCGTTCGGGCTGGCGGTCGGTGCGCTCGACGCGTCGATGAACATGCTGGGTGTGCGCCTTCAGCGGGCGTACGGGCGCAGCATCATGCTCGGCTTCCACGCCACGTACAGCCTCGGAGGGATCGCCGGGGCCTCGCTCGCCTGGGCCGGTGCCCACTGGGATCTGTCCCTGCTGGTGTCGTATCTGCCGGTCGTCGTCGTGCTGCTGCCGGCCGCGCTCGTCGGAAGCCGCTGGTACACCGAAGCGAGTACCGAAGTGAGTACCGACGCGATTACCCCTGCGAGTACCGGCGCGGATACCCGTGCGAGTACCGGCGCGGACACCGAGAAGCCCGACTCCGTCCGCACCGGGATATCCGGAGCAAGCAGCGTCGCCTTCAAGGCCCTTCTGCCCCTCTGTCTCGTCATGACCTTCGCCTACATCGGCGACTCCACCGTCTCCAACTGGAGTGCCAAGTACCTCCAGGACGTCCTCGGCAGCTCCGACGAGGTCGCCACCGTCCCGTACAACGCCTACATGGTCACCACGCTCCTCGGCCGCGCCGCCGGAGACCTCGGGGTGCGGCGCTTCGGGCCCGTCGCCGTCGTGCGGTTCGGATCGCTGTTCGCCGCCGCCGGGTTCGCGGTGGTCGCGCTGGCGCCCGGCGCGTGGGTGGGGATCCTGGGGTTCACGATTCTCGGGTTCGGTCTCTGCGTCCTCGTGCCGCAGTGCTTCGCCGCCGCCGGCCGGATGTTTCCCGACGCCAGTGACGCGGCCGTCGCCCGGCTGAACATCTTCAACTACGTGGGCTTCCTGATCGGCTCGCCCCTCGTCGGCGCCCTCGGTGATGTGTGGAGCTACCGGGGCGCGATGCTCGTCCCGATGCTGATGATCCTCGTGACGCTCGTGTACGCCCGCTCGTTCGCGGACGGGAGCGCCCGATACGGTGGCGTGCATGACCGGTCGCGCGCAGCTGATGTGGGATGACGGCGTAACGGGCTACAACTTCGGGCCGAGCCACCCGATGGATCCGGTGCGTCTGTCGCTGACCAGGGAACTCGTACGCGCGTACGGGCTCGACAGCGAGGTCGACGTGGTGTCCGCGCCGTCCGCCGGGGCCTCCACGCTGAGACTCGTCCACCACGAGGACTACATCGACGCGGTACGGCGCTGCTCGGCCGATCCGAGGTCCGCGGACGGCTCCTACGGCGTCGGGACCGTGGACGATCCGGCTTTCGCCGGGATGCACGAGGCGTCCGCGCTGATCGCCGGGCAGTCGGTCGGCGCCGCCGAGGCGGTGTGGCGCGGCGCGACGCGGCACGCCGTGAACTTCGCCGGCGGTCTGCACCACGCGATGCCCGGTTCGGCCTCGGGGTTCTGTGTCTACAACGATGCGTCCCTCGCCGTCGCGCGGCTCCTGGAGCTGGGCGCGGAACGCGTGGCGTACGTGGACGTCGACGTGCACCACGGGGACGGCGTCCAGGCGGCGTTCTGGGACGACCCGCGCGTGCTGACGATCTCGCTGCACGAGCACCCCCGCACGCTCTTCCCGCAGACCGGCTGGCCCGAGGAGACGGGCGAGGGCGCGGGGGAGGGCTGTGCGGTCAATCTGCCGCTGCCCGCCGGGACCGGTGACGAGGGCTGGCTGCGGGCCTTCCACTCGGTCGTGCCCGAACTGCTGGCGGACTTCCGGCCGCAGGCGCTGGTGACCCAGCACGGGGCCGATACGCATTTCGAGGACCCCCTGGCGCATCTCGCGGTGTCGCTGGACGCGCAGCGCGCCGTGCAGGCGTCCTGTCACGACCTGGCGCACGAGTACGTGGACGAGGGCCGCTGGGTCGCGCTGGGCGGCGGCGGGTACTCGGTCGTGGACGTCGTGCCGCGCTCCTGGACCCATCTGGTGTCGATCGCGGCGCACGCACCCATCGATCCGGCGTCGGCGGTGCCGGAGGAGTGGCGCGACGAGGTTTTCGCCCGTACGCGTGAGTCCGCGCCGCGCCGGATGACGGACGGGCGTACGCCGGACTGGCGGTCGTGGGACGCGGGTTACGACCCGGCGGACCGGCTGGACCAGGCGATTCTCGCGACCCGCAAGGCGGTGTTCCCGTTGCGGGGGCTGCTGCCCTGACCCCGGCGGCGGTGCGCGCCATACGCCGGTTGTTACGCCAACTGTGCGGTGCCGCAACCGTTTTGGCCCCGGGGCCGCCTCCGTACGGGAGCATCGAAGCCGTGCTGAGTACCGGAACTCTACGGGCCCATCTGCTGGCCGCGAGACTGGCCGGCCCCGTGGCCACCACACGGGAGCAGAGCCTGCGCAGCTACCGGCTCTTCGCCGCCCGCGATCCGCGCGCGACGCTGGGGCTGACCCCCGAACGGGCCTGGTGCGAGCGGGACTTGCTGCGGCTGATGGCCGACCGGTGCGGGGTCTCGGGGGATCCGGCGCATGTCTCGGGCGGTGATGTCATCGACCCCGAACGGACGTTGAGCAGCCTCGACGCGTTCGCCGAGCGGCTGGGCGCCGCCGCCGTCCGCCGGGCTCCGGTGCTGTTCGGGACCGGGCATCCGCACCGGCTGATCGGCTTCTACGCGGGGCTGGCAGACGCTTTGTCGGCGGCGGGGTGCCTCGTCCTCACCCCGGCGAGGGGGCGATGTATCGACATAACGACCCGGTTCGGCGTACGCACGTACCACCTCGACTACGTACGAGGAGTTGCGTTGGTGCGGGAATCCGAAGCATCGCACGCGGGGAGTGAGACCGGCGCGCACACCCATTCTCCCCTCCCTGTTCGGGTCGCTCTGGACAGCGCGGCGGCGGCCGGCGGACCGCTGCCCGCGCTGGTCGTCGGGGACCACGGATGGGTCTGCGGGGCAGGTCAGTTGGGCATTGAGGCCATCGGTCTCGCCGACACCGACGACCCGGCGCTCTTCGTGGGCGAGGCGGAGGGCCGGGTGTCCGTCGTGGTTCCGGTTGATGACGGTGTGCGGTCCGATTACTACCGTCCGCTGACGCGCTATGTACTCAATCGAGCGCGTCTGTCACAGTAGGCGACCATGTGCTGCTCCTCTTCCCCACTCGTACCACCCGCCCCTAGTCTGGGGAGTGAGCGCACAGCGACGAAGAGTCACCGGAGGGGAAGCCGGTGGCCGTCGGGTGCGGAAGGTACAGGTGGGTCATGGCTGCTGGCAGCGAGAGGCCTCTCAATGAGGTCAAGTTCCTTACCGTGGCGGAAGTCGCCTCGGTGATGCGAGTGTCGAAGATGACCGTGTATCGATTGGTACACAGTGGTCATCTGCCGGCGATCCGGGTGGGCAGGTCATTCCGGGTTCCGGAGCAAGCGGTTCACGAGTATCTCCGCGAGTCTTTCGTGGGGGTCGAATCCGCCTGAGATTTCCCTCGGATTACGTCCCTCACTCGGCGACGGGTAGGCTGGGCCAACGTAGGTCGTGTGGGCCCAGACGCCCCGCACCGAGTGAAGAGAAGTGAGCGAGGGTAGTCGTGGGCTCTGTTATCAAGAAGCGGCGTAAGCGGATGGCCAAGAAGAAGCACCGCAAGCTGCTCAAGCGCACCCGCGTTCAGCGTCGTAACAAGAAGTAAGCGACAGCTGTACGTGACACCGCGGCCCTCCCACCACGCAGGTGGGAGGGCCGCGGTGCGTGCCGGCCCGGCGGACGTGCCCGACTCGCGGCCCGGTACGCGGCCCCCGTTCGGCGTCGGTTCGGGTCGGTTCAGGTCAAAGATTCGCGAAGGTGCGGAGAACTGCCCCGCGACGCGGTCACGCGGCTGTGGCGACCCGCTACGGTGACGCGGAGACAAGCAATGTGCTTGCACCAGACATCAAATTCAGGGGAAGGCGCTGATCTTGGGCAAGGTCGTGCTCGTGACCGGAGTGGCCCGCCAGCTCGGCAGTCGTCTCGTACGGAGAATCCTGCGGGACCCCGAGGTGGACCGGGTCATCGGTGTGGACGCCGTCACTCCCGAGCACAGTCTCGGCGGTGCCGATTTCGTACGGGCGGACATCCGCCAGCCCGCCATAGCGCGCGTCCTGGCCGAGCATTCCGTCGACACGGTCGTGCACATGGACGTGACGGGCACACCGCTCGGCGCCGGCGGCCGGACGGCCGTGAAAGAGACCAACGTCATCGGCACCATGCAACTCCTCGGCGCCTGCCAGAAGTCGCCCAGTGTCGAGCGCCTGGTCGTGAAGTCGAGCACGAGCGTGTACGGCTCCGCGCCCCGCGACCCGGCCGTCTTCACCGAGAACACCCCGCCCAAGTCGCTGCCCAGCGGCGGCTTCGCGAAGGACGCGGTGGAGGTCGAGGGGTACGTACGCGGGTTCGCGCGCCGTCGGCCCGACGTCGCCGTGTGCGTGCTGCGCTTCGCGAACATCCTCGGGCCCGCGGCGGATTCGCCGCTCGCCGAGTATCTGGCACTGCCCGTGCTGCCCACGGTCTTCGGCTACGACCCCCGGCTCCAGTTCGTCCACGAGGACGACGTCATCGACGTCCTGCGGATCGCCCTGCACGAGCCCCGGCGCGGCACGCTCAACAGCGGGACCTTCAACATCGCCGGGGACGGCGTGCTGTTGCTCTCGCAGTGCTCCCGGCGCCTCGGCAGGCCCACGGTGCCCGTGCTGCTGCCGGCCGTCACCTGGGTGGGCTCGGCGCTGCGCACGCTCGGCGTGACGGACTTCTCGCCGGAGCAGATCCGGCTGCTGACCCACGGCAGGGTCGTCAGTACGGATCAGATGCGCGAGACACTGGGGTTCGTACCCACGTACACGACGGCGGAGGCTTTCACGGACTTCGCACGTAGCAGGGGTGCCGGACTGTTGCCGCCCGCGGCTGTCGCCGACGCGGTCGACCGGTTCGCCACCCTCGTCAGCAAGGAGCGCATCTGACATGGCCGATGCCAAGGTGATCCCCTTCGGCGAAGAGCCCCGGTCACGGCGCGCGGCGAAGCGCGCACAGGGACGCGGCAAGTCGCCCGCATCCCCGTCCTCGGCCGCGGCCCCGGCACCGTCTCAGCCTCAGTCCCCGTCCCCGTCCCCGTCCTCATCCGGGCCGGGGCCCGGTCCGCACTCGCTCGCCTCCGTGCCCGATCAACCGGACGGGGTCGAGGACCGGATGGGCGCCGAGGAGACCGGCGCCGGTGGGGTGTCGGAGCCGCGACCCGAGACGGCGCCCCCGCCCGGCGACAGCCCCTGGGACCGGCGGATCGCGGAAGGCCTCGCCTTCCTGCGGCGCCGGGTCACCGGTGACTACGAGGTCGACGAGTTCGGGTACGACAAGGAACTCACCGACCAGGTCCTGATGTCGTTGATCCGCCCGCTCTACGAGAACTACTTCCGCGTCGAGGTGAAGGGCATCGAGAACATCCCCTCGGACGGCGGTGCCCTGGTGGTGTCCAACCACTCCGGCACCCTCCCGCTCGACGGGCTGATGATGCAGGTCGCCGTCCACGACAACCACCCCGCCGGCCGCCATCTGCGGCTGCTCGCGGCCGACCTGGTGTTCATGCTGCCGGTCGTCAACGAGCTGGCGCGCAAGGCCGGTCATACCCTGGCCTGCGCGGAGGACGCGGAACGGCTGCTTCAGCGCGGCGAGATCGTCGGCGTGATGCCGGAGGGCTTCAAGGGGCTCGGCAAGCCCTTCGGCGAGCGCTACAAGCTTCAGCGCTTCGGCCGGGGCGGGTTCGTCTCGACGGCCCTGCGGCACGGTGTGCCGATCGTGCCGTGCTCGATCGTCGGGGCGGAGGAGATCTACCCGATGATCGGCAACTCCAAGACGCTGGCTCGGCTGCTGGGATTCCCGTACTTCCCGATCACTCCGACGTTCCCGTGGCTCGGACCGCTGGGCGCGCTGCCGCTGCCGACGAAGTGGACGATCCAGTTCGGCGAGCCGATCCCCACGGACGGCTATCCGCCGGAGGCGGCCGAGGATCCGATGCTGATGTTCAACCTGACCGATCAGGTACGGGAGCAGATCCAGCACACGCTCTACAAGCTGCTCGTGCAGCGCCGCTCGGTCTTCTTCTGACCGCACGGCAGCACGACGCAGCAGCACAGCACAGCACACCAGAACAGCGGCACAGCAGAGAGGGGGGGGGGGGGGGGGCCCCCCCCCCGCGGGGGGGGGGGGGGCGGGGCGGCGGGGGCGGGGGGGCGGGGCGGGGGGGGCCCCCCCCCCCCCCCCCCCCGCCCCCCCCCCCCCCCCCCCCCCCGCCTCTCTGCTTCTGTCATGCCCTACGCGTCAGTCGGCCTTCTCCGTGTCGATGCCCAGCCCCGGCAGCAGACCGGGCAGCAGCGGCGGAAGCGTGACGTCCGGCGCCGGCGGAATGCCGCCCTGGCCGGGTGCCGACGGCGAGTCGTTGTCCGACGGCGGGTTGAGCAGATCGCCGGCGTCGCCCGGCAGCAGCCCGTCGTGCTCCGAGTCGCCGGGCCTCGACGGGCTCGGCTTCTCCCCGCTGTCCGGGCGCCCCTGGTCGGGGGCCGACTTCGACGGCGACGGGCTGTCGCCCTTGCCGTCGGAGCCGTTGGACTCCTTGGCGGGCCCGCCGGGATCCGGCGAGTGCCAGTCCTTGTCGGGCGTACGCGGCAGCAGCGACTGCAACGGCGCGACGTCTTCGTCTATGGCGTCGAACACCAGGTTGACCTGGCTTCCCACGTCGCTCAGCTGCGGTGGCAGCCGGTCCCGCAGGCCGTTCCAGATGGCGCGGTGCGATTCGGAGAACGAGGAGAGCGTCGCGATCGACTTGATCTTGCCGTCCTTCTCGTACGCCTGGTGCAGCAGCCGGTGGCCCTCGGTGGCGTCGTGCTTCATGCCGTTGAGCGCCCGGCGGATCTCGCCGAGCGATTCATGGTCCAGCGCGCCGGAGCGGCCACGCTCCAGCAGTCGGCGGGCCTCGCTCAGCCGGGTCGAGGCATGGTCGAGGTAGAGCCCGCCGCGGTCGGCGTCCTCGTCGGCCATGCCGAGCTTGAAGTCCTCCATGCCGCGCTTCAGCCCGTACAGCGAATCACCGGGCAGGGCGTCGGAACTGGCGGCTGCCACTCCGCCGAAGGCCCCCGCGGCCACACCGACGGTGAGTCCGCCGGCCGCGAGCCCCTTGGACCAGCGGGATCTGGGGCGGAGCTTGCGGAGCGGGGACGCCCGGTGGGCTCCCCTCCCCGATGTACGCCGCTGCTCGGGCACCGTGGTGCCCGTGGACGCGGCTCCGCCCGCCGTGCCCTCCAGCAGCATGGCCTCCATGGCTGCCACGAGCTGTGCCCGTTGCACCACTTTGACCTCTGGGTCCAGCGTGGGTCTCGGTAGCTCACCGAGACCGCTCGCCAGGGCCAACAGCCGCCCCTGCTCAGTCGGTTCGGCCGACGTGGCGGGCTGTTCCCCCGCCGCTCCCTGGGGTGTCCGGTCTTCCAGGGCCTGGGCGAAGGCGTTCGCCCGCCGGTGTGCCGAGACATTCGCGATCACTGGCGGCACCTCCTCTCGTCATGACGATCGACTCCCCTGGGGGTTCGGAAGGTTGCACGCCTTGAGCGCATCCACAGGGAGCCTGCATCCCGCACAACGAGCGTCGCGGCACTTGGGTTACGCGCGAAAGATGATCGGACCAGTGCGTCATCAGGGGCTCACCGAGGGTGAGTTGAACGGCGCACCGGATCCGTGGGGGGACCGGTGGCCGGCCGTCAGCGGGCGTCCTCCGGGAGCAGTCGCGCCAGCGTGCGCACGGCCCGGTACTGCAAGGTTTTGATCGCTCCTTCGTTCTTGCCCATGACCCGTGCCGTCTCGGCGACCGACAGCCCTTGCAGGAAGCGCAGGGTCACGCACTCCTGCTGCTGGGGGTTGAGTTTCCGTACGGCTTCGAGCAGCGCGGCGTTCGAGAGGGACTCAAGGACGGAGTCCTCCGGGCTGCGCTCGACCTCGTTGGCGTCGAGCATTTCGCCGGTGGTCACTTCGAGTCGGAACCGGCTCGATTTGAAGTGGTCGGCGACCAGGTTGCGAGCGATCGTGACCAGCCAGGCGCCGAAGTCGCGGCCCTGCCAGGTGAACGTGGAGATACGCCGCAGGGCGCGCAGGAAGGTCTCACTGGTGAGGTCCTCCGCGGTCGCCTTGCCGCCCACGCGGTAGTAGATGTAGCGGTAGACGGTGTCGCTGTACTGGTCGTACAGCCTGCCGAACGCTTCGGCCTCGCCGGCCTGGGCGCGCTCGACCAGCTCCATCATGCGGGCGCTGTCGCTGTCCGCCGTGGGGCGGCGGACAGGGGTGGAGGCGGCGGAGGTGCTGCTTCGGCTTCCCCGTCTGCCGACCGCCGCACCGCCGTTCGCCAGGGCATAGCAGGGACCAATCGGGCCGCTCACGGCAGGGGCCGCGGCGGCGTATGCGGGGACGGCGTACGCGGTGGGGACGAAGCCGCGCAAGCGGTCGATGACCGATGCGCGCAGCGTAGCCAGGCCCGAGGCGTCAACCCCGACGTGTGGGTACACGGGACTCCCAGAGGCAGAGCTTCCATCACGTTCAGTGCGGGACCTTTCACTCGTCGTGGCGACGTGTGGGGTCCGGTATGCGTCTGAGGAGAATAACGCTTCGTACAGGCAGCACTACACCCAGTTGCTCAAATCATCGATTACGTCGCTTCTGTTACGCCTATACGGCGAATCAAGTAGCACATCGTGAGCGGATATTGATCGATTGGCGTCACGATGTGTCAGCAGACGTGATCTGTTGTGCCTGAGTGCGTCAGCGGCCGGGTCCGGCGGCAGCGCGTTCGAGAGGGGCGGTCAGCGACGGCGGCGGTGCAGTGCCACCGCGGCGGCCGTGCCGCCCGCCAGCGCGCCGACCCCGGCCGCCGCGGGGATGCCGACCTTGGCCGCCTTGCGGCCCGTCCGGTAGTCGCGCAGCCGCCACTCGCGGTCCTTGGCGTGCTTGCGGAGCTTGGTGTCCGGGTTGATCGCGTACGGGTGTCCGACCAGCGACAGCATCGGGATGTCGTTGTGCGAGTCGCTGTACGCCGCGCAGCGGTCCAGGTCGAAGCCCTCGGCCGCGGCCAGCGCCCGTACCGCCTCGGCCTTCGCGGGGCCGTGCAGCGGCTCGCCGACGAGCTTGCCGGTGTAGACGCCGTCGACCGACTCGGCGACCGTGCCGAGCGCGCCGGTCAGCCCGAGGCGCCGGGCGATGATCGTGGCGGTCTCGACGGGCGCGGCGGTCACGAGCCAGACCTGCTGCCCGGCGTCGAGGTGCGCCTGGGCGAGGGTGCGGGTGCCGGGCCAGATGCGGTCGGCCATGTACTCGTCGTAGATCTCCTCGCCGATGGACATCAGCTCGGCGACCCGGTGGCCCTTGACGATGGACAGCGCGCTGTCCCGGGCGTCCTGCATGTGCTGCGGGTCCTCGACGCCGGCGAGCCGGAACCAGGTCTGCTGCCAGGCGAATCTGGCCAGTTCGCGGCGCTGGAAGAACTTCCGCTTGTACAGCCCGCGGCCGAAGTGGAAGATCGCGGCGCCCTGCATGACCGTGTTGTCCAGGTCGAAGAACGCCGCCGCGCGCGCGTCCCCGAAGACGGGGAAGTCGGGTACGGCGGGGTCGGCGATACCGCTCGGTGCCGCGCCGACGCCGTCGATCTCCTGCGACGACTTGAGTCCTGCCTCTGCTGCGGCCTCACCCGCGAGCACGCTCCGTGCTGTCGCGGAGCGCTTACGGGGGGTGAGCCATCCCAGTGCGGCCATAGCGTGAGCATAGTCAGTCTGTTCGGTACTTCCGGACTCGCCGGGGTGCCGTCGGTGTGAACTCTCCGGGAAGGTGCCGGGAAGGTGACGGGGAGAGCGGCCGGCGGGAGGTCGACAGGGGGGTCGGGGGACGACGGAGAATGGTCGGCATGAGCCCTCTTCTGCGCCGTACGAAGAAGAAACCCGCCGAGCGCGTGGTGACACTCGTCTCCAAACCCGGCTGTCATCTCTGTGACGACGCGCGCGCCGTCGTGGCCGAGGTGTGTGCCGAGACCGGGGCGTTCTGGGAGGAGAAGGACATCACGGTGGACGAAGAGCTGCACCGCGCCTACTGGGAGCAAATTCCGGTGGTGCTCGTGGACGGTGAACAGCACACCTTCTGGCGGGTGGACGCCGATCGGCTCCGCAAGGAACTGGGGACCTGACAGAAAGACGGTTACGATCGTGGGCGCTTTGCCGAGCTTTTTCCGCCAGGGCCGGGACGACCGGTCGGCGGCGGGCTCGACCGGAGCGGTCTCGGGGGCGTGGTCATGAGGAGTTGTGCTGTTTTGCCCCCATCATGGGTTCAACGGGGCGGTGCGGTCGGGGGTTCCAAGATCCCTCGTTCGGGTCGCGTGACCCCGGTCACTTTGCACGGACAAAGCGGACACAATCTTTGTGCACGCGTTCACAAAGGCATAACCTGCACAGGACGGGGCGGTCCTTGGACATACGGCCGCCTACAGCCCCGCTCATCCCGCAGGAGCACCGTGGCAACTGGCCGAACTCACCGACCGGCGACCCGTAGCCGAGGAATCCCCGAGGCCACGGTCGCCCGGCTTCCGCTGTATCTGCGGGCGCTCACCGCACTCTCCGAGCGCTCCGTACCCACTGTGTCGTCCGAGGAACTCGCCGTGGCCGCCGGGGTCAACTCCGCGAAGCTGCGCAAGGACTTCTCGTATCTCGGCTCCTACGGAACGCGCGGTGTCGGGTACGACGTCGAATACCTCGTCTACCAGATCTCCCGTGAACTCGGCCTCACCCAGGACTGGCCCGTCGTCATCGTCGGTATCGGCAACCTCGGCGCCGCGCTGGCCAATTACGGCGGATTCGCCTCCCGCGGCTTCCGCGTCGCCGCGCTGATCGACGCCGACCCCGAGATGGCCGGCAAGCCGGTCGCCGGGATGCCGGTCCAGCACACGGACGAGCTGGAGCGGATCATCAGCGACAACGGCGTCTCCATCGGGGTCATCGCGACCCCGGCGGGCGGTGCCCAGCAGGTCTGCGAGCGCCTCGTCGCCGCCGGGGTCACCTCGATCCTCAACTTCGCGCCGACCGTGCTGACCGTGCCCGACGGTGTGGACGTACGGAAGGTCGACCTCTCGATCGAGCTCCAGATCCTCGCCTTCCACGAGCAGCGCAAGGCCGGTGAGGAAGCCGCAGCCGCCGAGGCCGGCACACCGCCGCCGATCCGCTCCACCGCCGCGAGCCGGAAGGGACCCGACGGGGAAGTCCCCGCCGTGATGCCGGCATGAGTCTTCTGGTCATCGGTCTGAGCCACCGCAGCGCGCCCGTGAGCGTGCTGGACCGGGCTTCGCTGTCCCCGGACGGCCGGATCAAGCTCCTCCAGGACGCCCTCGCCGCCGAACCGGCGACCGAGGCGGCCGTACTCGCGACGTGCAACCGGATCGAGCTGTACGCGGACGTGGACAAGTTCCACGCGGGCGTCGCCGAGCTGTCCACGCTCCTCGCCCGGCACAGCGGCGTCGGCCTGGACGAGCTGACCCCCTATCTCTATGTGCACTACGAGGACCGCGCCGTCCACCACCTCTTCTCGGTGGCCTGCGGACTCGACTCGATGGTCGTCGGCGAGGGCCAGATCCTCGGCCAGATCAAGGACGCCCTCGCGGGCGGCCAGGAGCTGCACACCGCGGGACGCCTCCTCAACGACCTCTTCCAGCAGGCGCTGCGCGTCGGCAAGCGCGCCCACAGCGAGACCGGGATCGACCGGGCCGGGCAGTCGCTCGTCTCCTTCGGTCTCCAGCAGCTCGCGGACGGCGCGGACGTCCCCGGCTGGGCCGCGGGCCGCCGGGCGCTGGTGATCGGCGCCGGGTCGATGTCCTCGCTCGCCGCCGCGACACTCGCCCGCGCCGGGGTCGCCGAGATCGTCGTCGCCAACCGCACCGCCGCGCGCGCGGAGCGGCTGGTGGAGATCCTGAACGAGCCCGGCGGTACGGGAGTCAGGGCCCGCGCCGTCGAGATGGGCGCCGTGGACGGCGAGTTGACACGTGCCGACATCGTCGTCTCCTGCACCGGCTCCACCGGTCTCGTCCTGACCGCCGACGCCGTCGAGAAGGCCGTCGGCCGGGCCGACGGCGGCCGGGAACTCGCCCTTCTCGACCTCGCCATGCCCCGCGACATCGACGCGGCGGTCCACCGCCTCGCCGGCGCGCGGCTGATCGACATCGAGTCGCTGGCCGACGCGTCCGCCGACGCCCCGATGGCCGCCGACGTCGAGCAGGTCAAGCGCATCGTCACCGACGAGGTCGCGGCCTTCGGCGCCGCCCAGCGCGCCGCCCACATCACCCCGACCGTGGTCGCGCTGCGCGCCATGGCCGCCGATGTCGTCACCAACGAGATCACGCGCCTCGAAGGCCGGCTCCCCGGTCTCGACGAGCGGCAGCGCGCCGAGATCACCCAGGCCGTGCGCCGCGTCGTCGACAAACTGCTGCACGCCCCGACCGTGCGGGTGAAGCAGCTCGCCGGTGAGCCCGGCGGCGCCGGTTACGCGGACGCGCTGCGCGAACTCTTCGACCTCGACCCGCAGACGGTCGCCTCCGTCAGCAGGGCGGACCGGGGCGAGGCCGCCGCCGACCGGCACGAGACCGCCGGCCGCGGCGCACCCGTCGACCGGAACGTGGTCGACGTCAGGAACCGAGGGCTGGTATGACCGACAAGACACTGAGACTCGGGACCAGGCGCAGCAGGCTCGCCATGGCCCAGTCCGGGCAAGTGGCCGACGCCGTACGGGAGTTGACCGGGCGGCCGGTGGAGCTGGTCGAGATCACGACGTACGGCGACACCTCCCGTGAGCAGCTGTCCCAGATCGGCGGCACCGGCGTCTTCGTCACCGCGCTGCGCGACGCGCTGCTGCGCGGCGACGTGGACTTCGCCGTCCACTCGCTCAAGGACCTGCCCACGGCGCAGCCCGAGAATCTGACGCTGGCCGCCGTACCGCGCCGCGAGGACCCCAGGGACGTGCTCGTCGCACGCGACGGGCTGACCCTCGACACGCTGCCGCACGGCGCCAGGATCGGTACGGGCTCCCCGCGGCGTACGGCGCAGCTCAACGCGTATGCCCGGAGCCACGGCCTGCTCATAGAGACCGTGCCGATACGCGGGAACATCGACACCCGTATCGGCTACGTCCACGGGGGGCAGCTCGACGCCGTCGTGCTGGCCGCCGCTGGTATCAACCGCCTCGGCAGGACGGCCGAGGTGACCGACTTCCTGTCGGTCGACTCGGTCCTGCCGGCCCCCGGCCAGGGGGCACTCGCCGTCGAATGCGTGGCTTCCGATCCGGAACTCGCCGCCGCACTCGCCGGCCTCGACGATCCGCACACGCGGATCGCCGTCACCGCGGAACGTTCCCTGCTCGCCGCCCTGGAGGCCGGTTGCAGCGCACCTGTGGGTGCGCTGGCCGACCTGCTGGGCGACGGACAGGACGCGCGATTTGTCAACGAACTGCGCCTGCGTGGCGTCGTCGGCACGACCGACGGCTCGACGCTCGTGCAGTTGTCCATCACCGGTCCCGTACCCACGTCGCTCGGCGACGCCGTCGCGCTCGGTCGCGAACTCGCGTCCGAGATGCTCGCCAAGGGTGCGGCCGGTCTTATGGGGGAGCGAGCACTTTGAGCCCCATCGCCGACCATCCGGCCGTCTACGCCTCAGGGCACGTCACCTTCCTCGGTGCCGGACCCGGGGACCCGGGTCTGCTGACACTCCGCGCCGTCGAGGCGCTCGCGGGGGCGGAGGTACTGATCGCCGAGCCTGATGTGCTCGCTCTCGTACGCGCCCATGCGCGTGCGGGTGTGAGCACGCCTGAGCTGACGATTGTTGACGATGCGTCAACAGCCGCCGGTATCCCCGCGATCAGGGATGCCGTCAATCTTGTCATGGAGGCCGCGCGCGGCGGCAAGCGGGTCGTCCGTGCGGTGACCGGGGATCCCGGTCTCGACGGCGACACCGGCGCCGAGATGCTGGCGTGCGCCGCCGCGGGCATTCCCTTCGAGGTCGTGCCCGGTATCGCCGCCGCCGTGGGGGTCCCCGCGTACGCGGGTGTGCCGCTGCGGGACGCGCAGGGCACGGATGTCCGGTTCGTCGACAGCCGTACCGCCGGCGAGCGCTGCTGGACCGAACTCGGCGCCAGCGACGGCACGGTGGTCGTCTCGGCGACCCTCGACACGGTCGCCGCGACCGCCGGGGAGTTCGTCGCCGCGGGCCGCAAGCCGGACACGCCGATGACGGTCACCGTCGCCGGTACGACGACCCGGCAGCGCACCTGGTCCGCGACGCTCGGCACGATCGCGCTGACGCTGAAGCAGGCGAAGGTCCTGCCGTCGGCGGCCGGGCATCAGCCGGTCATAGCCGTGGTCGGGGAGCGCAGCGCGCCCGCGCAACGTGACCAGCTCGCGTGGTTCGAGTCGAAGCAGCTGTTCGGCTGGAAGGTGCTCGTCCCGCGTACGAAGGAGCAGGCCGCCTCGCTCTCCGACCAGCTTCGGTCGTACGGCGCCGTACCGCACGAGGTCCCGACCATCGCGGTCGAACCGCCGCGTACGCCCCAGCAGATGGAGCGCGCGGTCAAGGGGCTCGTCACCGGGCGCTACGAGTGGATCGCCTTCACGTCGGTCAACGCGGTGAAGGCCGTCAGGGAGAAGTTCGAGGAGTACGGGCTCGACGCCCGTGCCTTCGCGGGGATCAAGGTCGCCGCGGTCGGCGAGCAGACCGCCGCCGCGCTGGTCGACTTCGGTGTCAAGCCGGACCTGGTGCCCAGCGGTGAGCAGTCGGCCGCCGGTCTCCTGGAGGACTGGCCGCCGTACGACCCGGTCTTCGACCCGATCGACCGGGTGTTCCTGCCGCGGGCCGACATCGCCACGGAGACGCTGGTCGCCGGGCTGATCGAGCTTGGCTGGGAGGTGGACGACGTCACGGCCTACCGGACCGTGCGCGCGTCGCCGCCGCCCGCCGAGACGCGTGAGGCCATCAAGGGCGGGGGCTTCGACGCGGTGATGTTCACCTCGTCGTCCACCGTGCGGAATCTGGTCGGTATCGCGGGCAAGCCGCACAACGTGACCGTCATCGCCTGTATCGGCCCGGCGACCGCCAAGACGGCGGAGGAGCACGGGCTGCGGGTGGACGTGCTGTCGCCGGAGCCCTCGGTGCACAAGCTCGCCGAGGCGCTGGCCGCGTTCGGCGCGCAGCGCCGGGAGGCGGCGCGGGAGGCCGGGGAGACGGTCACCCGGCCGAGCGAGCGGCGGCCGGGGTCGAGGCGGCGGCGTACGACGTAGGGGTTCGGCGGGGTCCGAGGGGGGCCGTCCGCGCGCGGGAGCGAGGCGTAGCGTGGACGGGGACGACAGCTCTTTCGGACCATGAGGCGACTCACCATGACTGTGTACGGTTCCTTCCCCGGTGCCCGGCCCCGCCGGCTGCGGACGACTCCCGCGATGCGGCGCATGGTCGCCGAGACGCGGCTGCACCCGTCCGATCTGATCCTGCCCGCGTTCGTGCGGGAGGGTGCCGGTGAGCCGGTGGCCATCTCGGCGATGCCCGGGGTCGTGCAGCACAGCCTGGACACGCTGCGGAAGGCGGCGGTCGAGGCCGTGTCCGTCGGTGTCTCCGGGATCATGCTGTTCGGCGTGCCGGAGGACGCGAAGAAGGACGCGGTCGGGACGGCCGGGACCGATCCGGACGGAATCCTCCAGGTGGCGCTCCGGGCGGTCCGCGAGGAGGTCGGTGACGATCTGGTGATCATGTCCGACCTGTGTCTGGACGAGTACACCGACCACGGCCACTGCGGGGTGCTCGACGCCGAGGGGCGCGTCGACAACGACGCGACGCTGGAGCGGTACGCGGAGATGGCCCAGGTGCAGGCCGACGCGGGCGCCCATGTGCTGGGCACCAGCGGGATGATGGACGGCCAGGTCGGGGTGGCCCGCGACGCGCTGGACACCATCGGCAAGGAGGACGTGGGCATCCTGGCGTACGCGGTGAAGTACTCGTCCGCGTTCTACGGCCCGTTCCGGGAGGCCGTCGGCTCCTCGCTGACGGGTGACCGCAAGACGTACCAACAGGATTCGGCCAATGTGCGGGAATCCATGCGGGAGTTGGCGCTGGACCTCGAAGAGGGCGCCGACATGGTGATGGTGAAGCCAGCCGGGCCGTATCTGGATGTGCTGGCGCGGGTCGCCGCCGAGGTGTCCGTGCCCGTGGCCGCGTACCAGATCAGTGGTGAGTTCGCGATGATCGAGGCGGCGGCCGAGAAGGGCTGGATCGACCGGGACAAGGCGATCATGGAGAGCCTGACCGGGATCAAGCGGGCCGGCGCGAAGATGATCCTCACGTACTGGGCGACGGAGGTGGGGGGGGGGGGGGGGGGGGGGGCCCCCCCCCCCCGGCCGGGGGGGGGGGGGGGGGGGGGGGGGGGGGGCGCCCCCCCCCCGCCACCGGTCCGGCTCGGACCTGTCGGTCCTGATGGGCTACCAGATGAGGGCGTCCGCCATGGTCGACTGCCAGTAGGAGACCGACGTGGTGTCGGAGACCATCGTCCCCTTCGGGAGGGTGAGGTTCGCGGGCGAGCCCACCGAGCCCTGGTTCGAGCGGCCCGCGAAGTTGACGCTGAGCTTGTACGCCGCGATGTCCGGGGAGCCGTCGCCGCCCAGGGAGATCGAGGCGTAGGCGGACTCGCCGGGTGCCAGGGTGACGACGGCCTGCGGCTTGCTGTTCTCGTTGATCTGGGTGACGGCCTGGGCCTCGTCGAAGCCGAGGAGAGGCGCGTAGTAGGCGTCGCAGTTGGTCTTGCCGGTGTTGGTCGCGGTCACCAGCAGGTGGTTGATGGGCCGGGTGACGTCGGTGACGGTGACCTTGGTGTTCTTCCCGGTGCAGGTGGTGCGGGCGTCGCTCGTGTTGCTGCTGTCGCCGGACTTGTCGGCGCTCTTGTTGCCGCCGCTGTTGTTGTTGCTGCTGTTGTTGCCGGCGGTCTGCGCGTTCCGGTCGGTGGAGTCCTGGGGCTTGTCGGTCGCCCCGGCCGGCTTGGACGTCGAGTCGTCCTTCGGCGTGGAGGTGGACGCGACCGTCTGTGTGTCGGGCTTCTGAGCGGCGCCGTCCGCGTCGCCCTGTCCGCAGGCGGTGAGGGCGAGAGCGGCCACGAGGGCGGTGGTGGCGGCGGAGGCGGCGGAGCGGAATCGAAGGTTACGCATGAGTTCTGTCTCCCGTTGTGGTGGTGCGTTCAGTGGCGGTTGATGAGCACGAGCAGCACGGCTGTGCAGGCGATGAGTACGCAGACGGCCACGGCATCTACGAGGTCGTCGCGGTTCCGAGTGCGGATCGCTCCTCCTCGTTCGGCGGGTGCTGCACTCACCTTGCGGGGCGGCTGGAAGTGGCCGCAATCGGCAAGGGACAATGGGGGAAGCTGGGACGCTCACACGGCAGTGACCTGCGGGAACAGTGTTTCCCTGGGACGCGTTCCTGGAACGGCCGCGCACCTGTGGCAGATGCATCTGGAGGGGAACCCCGAGTGGCGACCACCGAGGCCAAGGCTTTCGCCGAACTGCTCACCGAGCTGAAGGAGCGTTCGGGACAGAGCTACGGCGCGCTCGCCGCGAAGCTCCATGTCAGTACGTCCACCCTGCACCGCTACTGCAACGGCGACGCCGTGCCGGCCGAGTTCGCGGTGGCGGAGCGGTTCGGGCGGCTCTGCGGGGCGAAGGGCGAGGAGTTCGTGGAGCTGCACCGGCGGTGGATCCTCGCGGACGAGGCGCGCCGACGGTCCCGGTCGGCGGCGGCGCCGTCGGCCGCTGCTGCTGCCCCTGCCGCCGAGTCTGCCGCTGCTTCTGCTTCTGCTTCTACCTCTGCCTCTGCCTCGGTGGACGACCGGGCCGACGAGAGCCCGGCGGCCGAACCTGATGTGCCGACCGCCGACCCGCCCCCCTCGCGGCCCAGGAAGCGGCTGTACGTCACGCTCGCCGCCGCGGCGGTCGTCGTGGCCGTCGCCGTACCGGCCGTCATCTTCGGACCGCTGAACGATTCCTCGACCGACCGCTCGTCCGTCGCCTCGGAAGTCTCGGAGGGCGTCGAGTCGAAGTCGCCCTCCCCCTCCTCCTCTCCGTCGGTATCACCGTCTTCCAAGAAGTCGCCCTCGCCCAAAGCCTCTCCCTCGGACCGGGCGACTCCCACGGGCAAGGGGAACGGGGGCGGCGACACCGGGGGTGGAAAGGGAGCGGTCGGCGGGGTGCCGGTGAAGGTGAGTACCAAGCCGTACGCCTTCGAGGACCCCTGCACGCAGCACTACCTTGTGGACCGCCCCGCGACGAGGGTCCCCCCGCCCCCCAACGAGCCGGACGCGCCCGGCTGGGTCGCCGCGCTCGGCGCGGTCTCCAGCGGCAGCCAGTTCATCGAACTGGCCGTCCAGGGCACCGGGGCCGAGACCGTCGTACTCAAGGGCCTGAACGTCCGTGTGGTGGGGAGCGAGGCGCCGCTCGCCTGGAACGACTTCGCCACGGGTGTCGGCTGCGGCGGCGGTGTGACGACCAGGGCGTTCGCGGTCGACCTGGACGCGGGCCGCCCCACTGTCGTCACGAAGGGCGGGCAGCGGGACTTCCCCTACAAGGTGAGCGAGTCCGACCCGGAGGTCTTCCAGATCAGCGCGAACGCCTCGGCGCGTTATGTCAGTTGGTATCTGGAGCTGGAGTGGTCCAGCGGCGGACGCGAGGGCACCCTGCGCATCGACGACCAGGGGCAGCCGTTCCGTACGAGCGGTGCGAAGGGGCGGCCGTCGTACAACTACCCCTTGGGCGGCGACTCGAAGTGGGAGACGGCGCCCGTGGAGGACCCGGACCAGTACCCGTAATGGCCCTTGACCTGGGGCTGTTACAAATCCAGTGCCGTTTCTCCGGAACCCGTCCGCTGAAACGGAACCCGGACATTCACAGGATCATTTGAAGATCGACCCGGTCCTAGTGTCGTCGGTGTCAGCAGGAAACACCGCAACCGACAGCCGCTGGAGATCATGATGCGTTCGCGTCTCGCCGCCCGTTCCGCCCGTCTCGTCCTGGCCGGCGTGGCCGTGGCGGCCCTCGCCGCCACCACCACCGCGTGCGGTCCGGAAGAGGTCACGGACAGCGGCAGCTCCGCGGCCCCCTCCGCCGTCGCCACGGACGGCAGCGAAGAGAGCGCCGGGAGCGACAAGAGCGACGACGCCGGCGGCTCCAACGACACGTCCGACTCCGCCGGTGGCGACAAGAGCGGCTACGGGCAGGTCTGTGGCGCCAACGACCTTGAGTTCTCGGTCACCTCGGAAACCCAGGCCGGCGGCTACTACCTCGTCACCGCCAAGGCCAAGTCCGGCATCACGTGCACGCTGGAGGAGAACACCCCCGTCGTGTCCTTCGGTTCGGACGCCGAGAACGTCGCCTCCCCCGTCGGGCAGGGTGGCGCGGACCCCATCGAGCTGAGCGGCTCCGCCGTGGCGTACACCGGTATCAGCCCCAAGACCACCAACAGCGACGGTGGCGTGGAGTTCGAGAGCGTCATTCTCTCCACCACCGAGGGGGACCCCAACCCCGCCGAGATTCAGCTCCCCGACACCGCCACCGTCGAGAAGCCCATCGTCACCAACTGGTCCACGGACTCCTCCGAGACCGTCCCCGTCATCGTCTGACGCACGGGACCGCCTCAGGGGCTGTCGGCCGCCTCGGGCGCTTCGGCCGGCTCGGGTGCCTCGGCCGGTTCGGCCGGCTCCGCTCCCTCGTTCATGTGCGTCTCACCGAGGATCGTGGCGTGTTCCAGCACGTCCTCGGCAGGGTCGTCGATCTGGCCGATCGAGAGCAGCGTGAAGCCGCCGTTGTGTGAATTCGTGTGGGTCTCGTCGGCGGCGGCGCCGGTGGCGGGGAGTAAGGCGGCAAGCACCGCCGTGCCGAGGACGGTCAGGGTGTGGGTGGCTTTCATCTGGTGGTGGCCCGTCTGCTCGTCGTAGTCCTCATGATCCGGTCTGTCTATTGCGCAGACCGGGTCCAGAAGTCACGGCCAACGGCGTGTGTCGGGGCGGGATTCACCTGACCGGCGCAGTGGGCGCGACGGTCAGCGGACAACGTCCGACGTGAAGGCCGCCCAGGCGGCGGGGGTGAGGGTGAGCATCGGTCCGTCGGTGACCTTGGAGTCCCGGACATGCACGGCGGCGGGGTGAGCGGCGACCTCGACGCAGGCGCCGCCTTCGCTGCCGCTGTAGCTCGACTTGTGCCAGTCGTAGGCGACTTCGAGGCAGTTGCCGCCTTCGCTGCCGCTGTACTTGGACTTGAACCACTCAAGTGGCGTCTTCATTGCTCTCCCCTAGCAGCCGGTCCAACAGGCCTCTGGAGTGCTCCGTGTTGAGGGCCTGAGTCCGCAGCATCGCATATTTGCACGCCAGGATGCTGACCTCATCCGGGTCCTCGACGAAGAGGCTGCCCCGCTGTGTCTCGACATAGGCGAGGTGCTGATGATCGGCTGTCTCCAGCAGAACGAACGGTCCGTCGAGTCCCGCGTGGGTGCCCCGGCCGAACGGCATGATCTGGAGCGTGAGCCCCGGAAGATCGGCGCTCTCCCGGAGATGGCGAAGCTGCTCCTTGAACACGGCGGGGGAGCCGAGCCGGTCCTTGAGAACGCCTTCGCCGATCAGGAAGCTGCATGTCGGCGGGACCTTGCGGTGCAGGATGTGCTGGCGTTCGATGCGTCCGCCGACGCGGGTGTTGATCTCGTCATCGCTGAAAGCGGGCACCCTGCTGCGGAAGACCGCTCGCGCGTAATTCTCGGTCTGGAGCAGGCCCGGCACCACCTGGTTCTCGTACCAGGAGATCGTGATCGCCTCCTGCTCCTGGTCGATGAACGCCGCCGCCCACGCCGGATACCGGTCGATCTCCGGCATGTTCTCCACCGCCGTCTCCAACGCCCCCTTCGTCTCCAGCACTTGATCCAGCAGAACTGCCAGATCGAGCTTCAGGGGCCGTCGGCCCTGCTCCACCGACGCGATCGTCTCCGTGTGTACGCAGGCGCGCGCAGCGAGTTGACTCTGCGTCAGGCCCGCGACCTCCCGGAAGAGGGCGACCAGCGACCCCACGAGCTTCATCGCGGACGCGTTCTTCCGTCGTCGTTTTCTGGATTGCATGCCTGTCCAACTCCCCGTCCCCGTACGTACGTCACGCCCGCACCGCCCGTACGAAATCTTTGTACGGGTGCGCGTACTGCTACAGCGTAATCACGGGCAGTGACAATCGTCTCGTGAATGAGACGAATCCACCCACCGTCCAGCGCGAGCGTTTCTACCGCCGCGAACGCCGATCCGTGCCCGCCGCCAGGCAGTTCGTACGGGAGGCGGTGATCGACTGGGCCCTCGGCGACCGGCTCGACGACGCCTTGCTGTGCGTGAGCGAGCTGGCGACCAACGCCCTGGTGCACGGAGTTCCGCCGGGGCGCGGGTACCGGTTGCAGTTGTCGTTGCTCGCGGACGGGGTGTTCCGTATCGAGGTGCACGACAGCGGTGACGGGCGGCCGAGTGTCCGTGAGCCGTACGGGGAGTCCGGGCGCGGGCTCATGCTGGTCGCCGCTCTCGCGGACAAATGGGGGGTGGGGGAGCGTGATCCCGGAAAGATCGTGTGGTGCGAATTCGTGATCTGACCGGGTGACATTCCCGCAATTCGGATCTTTCCGGGATGCGGCCCCGCCTACCCTGACTCTCGCTCATGGCCGGTCAATCCAAGCCGCGGTCATCACCCCGGGAGATCACGCATGAATGACCCCACGAATTCGCATGCGATGCCTCGGCGTCAATTCGTCTCGCTCTCCGCCATCGGTACGGCGGCGCTCCTGGCCGGCGGAGGAGCGGCCGGGAGTCCGGCCGTGGCGGCCGGGCCGGTGGGCGGTGACCCCGCGCCCGGCGCGTGCCTCACCCCGCCGCCTCCCGGGGGCGCGAACCCCTGTCCCCCCGCCGCTCTTCAGTCCCTCTGCGGCAGCCCCGCCGACAACGATCCGCTGTGGAGGGACGTCCAGTCCTGTACGGGAGGCAATCCCGGGCCCAACTGCCTCAATGTGACGCAGAATTACGTCGTGCTGCACGGCAGGCCCGAGACGCAGCACAATTATCTGCTGCTTCCCACGTGTCGGATCAAGGGCATCGAATGCCCCTTCATCTCGACCTCGGCGGCGGCGAATTACTGGAGCGACGCCTGGGAGAACGCGAGGAGCACGGGAAGCGTTCCCGTGCGCTACCCCAATATCGGATTGGGGATCAACTCGCAGATCGCCCGGCGGCTGAACCAGTTGCACATCCATATGGCCGGTGTCCGGCCGAGCACACAGCGGCGGCTGCAAGACCTCGAAACGATGAACCGCCTCGCCACCCAGCCCGCGCAGTGGGCCTCCCCGCAGTACCAGGTGGCCGTCACGGGCTCCGGGGGCGACCGTACGTACAGGGCCCTCAGGCTGCCCAACCTCTCGCAGAATCTGTTCACGCTGCTGTCCCGGTACGTGGTGGCGCCGAACGGGCTGGACATGGGGAATCAGACGCTGGTCGTGGTGCCGAAGATGAACGCCGCCGGGTTCGCCGGGGCTTTCTACGTCCTCAACAGCGATTCCTCGCTCCACGACGGTACGAGCACGTGCGACCACCTGCTCGTCTACAGCTGACCCGATCCGGGGACCGGGCCCCGGGGCCCGGTCAGTCCCACCAGAACGTCCAGGCCGGCTGATCCAGCACCTGGTTCGTCGCGTACGCCGCCAGGGTGGTGTGGCGGCCCTGGTGGATGTTGTCCGGGCAGAACGCGAAGTGCTCCGCCGCGACCGCCTCTGCCTCCTCCTGGGTCGTCGGCGGGGCGGCCACGGAGACCACCAACTGGTCGAAGGTGAGCGCCACCACCCGTATCCCGAAGCGGTCCTCCCACGACCGCAGCACCGCGCACAGCCGGGCCACGTCACCCTCGTGATTCACCGGGCCCAGCCAGCCGACGGCCGCCGGTATGTCCGCGCTGCGCCGGGCCGGGACCAGGGCCACCCGGGCGCCGTGCAGCCAACTGCCCTCGTCGGTGAGGATGGAGGCGACCTCGGCGGCCTCCTTGTCCGGGTCGGCCGACGACGTCAGCGGGCCTGCCAGGCCCGGCCACTCGTCCTCCTCCGTCAGCCCCTCCCAGGACTCCGCGAGGACGTCCTCCGCGTCGTGGTCCCCCGGATACGACGCGGAGTCCGGGCTCAGCTCCCAGTCCTCCGGCCACTCCTTGCGGTGGCCGCCGTGGACCAGCAGCGGATGCAGCCCGGCCCTGCGGGCGGGCAGCAGGTCGGCCCAGGCCCGGTGGGACGCCGGCTCGTCCGCGTACCACAGAAGCGGTTCGTGCCAGGTCCCGTCGATGGTCGCGTCGACCAGCTTGCCGGGGGGCAGTTGGAGCCCGATCGACCGTCCCGTGGGGTCGGCGGCCAGGGCGGGCAGGGGGTTGGGGAGCGTCGCCATGCAGGAGACCTTAAATGCCCCCACTGACAACGGGGTTCAGCTTGTGGAACTACGCAGCAGATCGGCCAGTCGGGAGAGGCCGTCGGCCGCGTAGCCCTCGGCGATGGCGCGGTCCAGGAGAGCCTCGACGGGGGCGAAGAGTTCGCCGCTCACACCCTGTGCGGCGAACGTCTCCAACAGGTTCGGGAACGCCTCGTGGTTGACGGCCAGGCTCGACACGTCCGTCAGATGCTGCCCCGAGTCGATCGCCGCCGCCCACGCGGGCGCCGAGCCGAGCATCGCGCCCACCCACGGCACCAGCAGCTCCGAGAACTCGGTGGCCGGGATGGACTCCGAGCCGACGAGGGCGTACGCCTGCATGACGCCCATGATCATCCCGTACATGCCGGTGAGCAGCGCCAGGTCGTACAGCGCGGCGAGACCGGGGTCGGTGCCGACGTACTTCGTGCCGCCGAGCGCCGCGAACGTCTCCCGGTGCGCGTCGAAGACCTCGCGTGCGCCGCTGTAGAAGACGTACGCGTGCGGGCCCGCGATCATCTGCGGGACGGCCATGATCCCGCCGTCCAGATAGTCGGCGCCCTCCTTGGCCGCCCAGAGAGCGAGGTCGCGCGCCTGCTCGGGGGTGCCGTTGGTGAGGTTGGCGACGGTCTTGCCGGTGAGCTGCCCGGAGAGCGGTTCGAGGACGGCGCGGACCGTGTCGTATGTGGTGAGGCAGACGACCACGAGCGGACTCGCGGCGACCGCCTCGGCGGCCGTGTCGGTGGGGAGCGCGCCCTGGGCGACCAGCGGACCGGTCTTGGCGGGGGATCTGTTCCACACGGTGACGGGGTGCCCGGCCTTGAGGAAGGCGGCGGCCAGGGCGGTGCCCATCATGCCGAGGCCGATGACGGAGACGGCGGGGTTGGTGGACATACGGGTGCTCCTCAAGGGGCGATCGGCGAATGCTTCCGATGTTCGACCGGAGAACTTCAAGCCACAAGTACCGACTAATTAGTGCGCTACACACCGCGAGGTAAGGAAGCGCGGACGTGCGGGCGGCCGGGACGGAAGGATGGCGAGCGTCAACTGGCGTACCAGGAGCCTCAACAGGCTCAGCAGCCTCAGGAGTTCGAACTTGTCTTACGTGCACCACGTTGAGCGGTTCCACGGACTGCCCACCTACAACTTCCCGCCCTACGCCGACCCGGCCGACCTGCCACCCGCCGACGCGGTCGCCTGGCGGCTGCACCGGGAGCCGTA
This sequence comes from Streptomyces sp. NPDC006643, assembly GCF_042870175.1. Classification (NCBI taxonomy): domain Bacteria; kingdom Bacillati; phylum Actinomycetota; class Actinomycetes; order Kitasatosporales; family Streptomycetaceae; genus Streptomyces; species Streptomyces sp. NPDC006643. The sequence goes on from NZ_JBIAHA010000037.1 coordinate 25,825, forward strand.
CGACTTCGAAGAGGACGCGGACGCCTGCTGGCAGCGCTTCACCGAATCGGTCGAGCTGGAGAAGGTACGCGCGATCGTCTTCGGGCAGCCCTGGTACGACGGCGACGGCGGGATGTCGGACGAACCGCTGATCGAGCTGAGCACCCGGCTGACCGGGCTCGAAGCGCTCTTCCTCGGCGATCTGGAGGACGAGGAGTCGATGCTCTCCTCGATCTACCACTGCGACGTCGGCCCGATCCTCGCCGCGTACCCCGGCCTTCGGGAGCTGGCGATACGCGGCGGGGAAGGCCTCGACTTCCCCGTCTCCGGCCACGAGGCACTGCGCGTGCTGCGCGTCGAGTCCGGCGGGCTGCCCCCGCGCGCGGCCGAACACATCGCCGCCGCCCAACTGCCGTCGCTGGAACGCCTGGAGCTGTGGCTGGGCGACGAGAACTACGGCGGTGGCGCCACGGTCGAACAGCTCGCCCCGCTGCTCACGGGAGAGGGCAAGCCCGCGCTGCGCCACCTCGGTCTCCAGAACAGCCACATCCAGGACGAGTTGGCCGCCGCGCTCGCCTCCGCGACCGTCGTGCCCCAGCTCACCTCGCTCAGCCTGGCGATGGGCACGCTCTCCGACGAGGGGGTGGAGGCGCTGCTCCAGGGACAGCCACTGACACATCTGCGGGAACTCGACCTCTCCTTCCACTTCATCGGCGACGAGATGATGCTGCGGATCTGGACGGCCCTGGAGCCGGCGGGAGTCCGGGTGGATCTGACCGCGCGGCAGCGGCGTGAGCGCAACGAGTGGGACGCGGACGGCCGGTACATCGCGGCGTCCGAATGAGGGCCCGCGCCACCCACCGCCGAGGACCCGTCGCACAGCTGAACCCCTGAACCTCCGAAAGGCCACACCGCATGCCGCGCAAACCCGATCCCGCCGCCCCCGAGTCCCAGGACCCGGACGATCTCGTGATCGCCAGCAGCAATCTCAACGGCAGACACCCGTGGCAGGACCCCGCCGAGCAGGTGCCCTACGGGCGCGTGCTGCTCATCGCGGCCAAGCTGGCATGGCGCCCCGACGCCGTGCTGACCCGGCTGGGCGCCCTGGGGTACGCCGACGTCCAGCGCTCCGACGGACCGTGGCCCGATGCCGTCGGGCCCGACGACGTACCGCTGATCGCGGGTGTGGACCGACGCTTCGGCGCCCTTCCGGTCGACGCCGACACGACCGTGTCCCTGCGGCAGATCGTCGTATCGGCGGCTCTCGCCGGCCGCGCCCCGGCCGAGGCCGCACGACGCATGACCGCTCTCGGCTTCCGGGTCGGCACCGGCGCCCGGCCGCTGCCCGAGTCGGCCAACCCGCGTGACGTCGTGCTGATCCGCAAGGACCGCCGGGGCAAGTGGTTCGAGTGGGGCGACGAGGTCCCGGCCGGCCATGTGCTGGAAGCGGCACAGGAGTTGTCGTGCAGCCCGCGCTTCGCCGCCGAGCGCCTGATCGCGCTCGGGCTGCGGCTGCCGTACACCCCCGAGCCGGACGACGAACGGCTTCTGAAGTACGCGGACACCCCCGGTGGCGGCTGGATCAGCCGCTGGGCCACCGCGCCGGTCGCGCACGTCCTCGCCGTCGCCCGCGAGACGGGCCGCCCGCCCGCGGACATCGTCGCCAGGCTGGCCGAACTGGGCTGCCAGCGGCCGGACGGGACCGTGCCCGACGCCCCGGAGCCCGACGACTTCGTCCTGCTCAGCGAGAACCTGGACGGCCGGGCGCCCTGGCTGGCGAAGAACACTGTCGTCGGCCTTCAACTGCGGCACATCCTGCGGGCGTCCCTCGCCACGGGGAAGACCCCGGCACAGGTGACCGAGCGCCTGACCGCGCTGGGCCACTGGCTGCACGAGAGGGCGATCCTGCCCGAGACCGCCGAGGAGGCCGACATCCGGCTCCTGGCGGCGGTCACCAACTCGTACCTGGACATCATCGAGTTGGAGAACGTGCTGCGCACCGCGAGCCTCGCGGGCCGCAGTCCGGCGGACGTCGCGGCGCGGATGAGGGAGCTGGGGTACTGGCTGTCGGAGGAGAAAGTGGCGTACCCGGAGGTCCGGCCGGGGGTGCGGGCCTCTTAGTAATGCGATCCGGCGCGGCTCCTGGCCGCGCCGGACCGGCGCCCGTGGGTCTCTTACAGACGCTCGGGGGTGTGGATACCGAGCAGAGCCATGCCCTGGCGCAGCGTGCGGCCCGTGAGGTCGCACAGGAAGAGGCGGTTCTCCGCGACCTCCTGAGGAGGCGCCGGCTTCACGACCGGGCACTCGGTGTAGAAGGTCGAGAACATCGACGACAGTTGGTACAGATACGCGGTCAGCTTGTGCGGCTCGTACCCCGTCGCGGCCTCCGCCAGCACCTCGCCGAACTGGTCCAGGTGCAGGCCCAGTGCCCGCTCCGCCGGGGCCAGTGCCAGCTCGGGGTGGCCCACGGGCGTGCGCTCGCCCGCCATCCGGAAGATGGACCGGGTCCGGGCGTACGCGTACTGGATGTACACGCTCGTGTCGCCCTGGAGCGACACCATCTGGTCCAGGTCGAACTTGTAGTCCCGCGCGGCCGAGGTCGACAGGTCGGCGTACTTCACCGCGCCGATGCCCACCTCCGTGGCGCGCTCGACGATCTCGTCCTCGGTGAGGCCCAGGCCCTTGCTCTTCTCCCGTACGACCGCGGACGCGCGCTCGACGGCCTCGTCCAGCAGGTCCACCAGCCGCACCGTCTCGCCCTCACGGGTCTTGAACGGCTTGCCGTCCTTACCGAGGACGGTGCCGAAGGCGAGCTGGACGGCCTTCACGTCCTCGTTCAGCCAGCCGGCCCGGCGGGCGGTCTCGAAGACCATCTTGAAGTGCAGCGACTGGCGGGCGTCCACCACGTACAGCAGGGTGTTCGCCTTCAGGTTTCCCACCCGGTCGCGGATCGCGGAGAGGTCGGTGGCCGCGTACCCGTAACCGCCGTTGCTCTTCTTGACGATCAGCGGTGTCGGATTGCCGTCCGGGCCCTTCACGTCGTCGAAGAACACGCACAGCGCCCCGTCGGAGCGGACGGCGACGCCCGTCTCCTCAAGGATGCGGCAGGTCTCTTCGAGCATGTCGTTGTAGCCGGACTCACCGACGACGTCCTCGTCGCGGATCTCCATGTCGAGCTTGTCGAAGACCGAGTGGAAGTAGATCTTCGACTCGTCCACGAACCGCTGCCACTGGGCGAGGGTGTCGGCGTCACCGGCCTGGAGGGCGACGACGCGGTCACGGGCGCGCGTCTTGAACTCCTCGTCGGAGTCGAAGACCGTGCGGGCGGCCTTGTAGAGGCGGTTGAGATTCGACATCGCCTCCTCGCCGGAGACCTGGTCCGAGCGGCTGTGGTCCAACTCGTGCGGGTGCTCGGTCAGATACTGGATGAGCATCCCGAACTGCGTGCCCCAGTCGCCGATGTGGTGGCGCCGGACCACGTTCTCGCCGGTGAACTCCAGGATCTCGACCATCGCGGCGCCGATCACGGCGGAGCGCAGATGGCCGACGTGCATCTCCTTGGCGACGTTCGGCTGCGCGTAGTCCACGACCGTCGTGCCGGGCTCGGCGGCGAACGGGACGCCGAGCCGGTCGTCAGCGGCGCGGGCCGCCAGCGTCTCGACGATCGCCCGGTCCGTGACGGTGATGTTGAGGAAGCCGGGGCCCGAGACCTCGACCTCCTTGATGAGGTCGCCGCCCGCCAGCGCGTCCACGACCTTCGCCGCCAGCTCGCGCGGGTTGCCCTTCAGCTTCTTGGCGAGGGCCAGCATCCCGTTGGCCTGGAAGTCCGCCCGGTCGCTACGTCGCAGCAGGGGGTCCACGGAGCCGGCCTCCGGCAGGGCTGCCGAGAGGGCGTCCGCGATGCGCTGATCGACGGTCGAGGCGAGGGAAGTGACCGGGGCCATGGGCGGGGAGCCGTTCTTGTAGAGGGTGTGTCCGTGACCCCCATTCTCCCATGGGGCAACAAGTCGTTTTCGCATTGTCGGAGTGGCCTGGGACAATGGCCGTCGCCGGTATCGGAGGCGTACGGGCGCATTCCGCAGGGCGTAGCAGAAAGAAGGACGTACCGACCGTGGCTCAGAGCACCGAGACCGACTGGGTCTCCCGTTTCGCGGACGATGTCATCGCCGAGTCGGAGCGACGTGCGCCTGGCAAACCGGTCGTCGTCGCTTCCGGAATCTCTCCCTCCGGCCCCATTCACCTGGGCAATCTCCGTGAGGTCATGACGCCGCACCTCGTCGCCGACGAGGTCCGCAGGCGTGGGTACGAGGTCAGGCACCTCATCTCGTGGGACGACTTCGACCGCTACCGCAAGGTGCCGGCCGGGGTGCCCGGGGTGGACGAGTCCTGGGCCGAGCACATCGGCAAGCCGCTGACGTCCGTGCCCGCCCCGGCGGGGTCCCCGCACCCGAACTGGGCCGAGCACTTCAAGGCGCAGCTGATCGAGTCGCTGGCCGAGCTGGACGTCGAGTACGACGGGATCAGCCAGACCGAGAAGTATCTGGCGGGCACGTACCGCGAGCAGATCCTGCACGCGATGCGGCACCGCGGCGAGATCGACGCGATCCTCGGGCGGTACCGGACCAAGGAGCAGCCCGCGGACGGGCCGTCGACGGGCCCGTCGAAGAAGTCGCAGCAGAAGCCGCAGCAGAAGAAGGTCGACGAGGCCGAGCTGGAGGCCGCCGAGGGGTCGGGCGCCGCCGACGAGGACGACGGCGCGGGCTCGGCCGGGTACTTCCCGTACAAGCCGTTCTGCGGCAACGAGGGCTGTGGCAAGGACCTGACCACCGTCACCGCGTACGACGACGAGACGACCGAGCTGACCTACGTCTGCCAGGCCTGTGGCTTCACCGAGACCGTACGGCTCAGCGAGTTCAACCGCGGCAAGCTGGTCTGGAAGATCGACTGGCCGATGCGCTGGGCGTACGAGGGCGTGATCTTCGAGCCGTCCGGTGTCGACCACCAGTCGCCCGGGTCGTCGTTCGTCGTCGGCGGGCAGATCGTGCGCGAGATCTTCGACGGTGTGCAGCCGATCGGACCGATGTACGCGTTCGTGGGGATCTCCGGGATGGCGAAGATGTCGTCCTCCAAGGGAGGCGTGCCGATCCCGGCCGACGCACTGCGGATCATGGAGGCGCCGCTGCTGCGCTGGCTGTACGCGCGCCGCCGGCCGAACCAGTCGTTCAAGATCGCCTTCGATCAGGAGATCCAGCGGCTGTACGACGAGTGGGACGCCCTGGAGCGCAAGATCGCGGACGGTTCGGCGCAGGCGGCCGACGCCGCCGCGTACTCACGGGCCACGCGTACGGCCGCCCGTGAGCTGCCGCGCACGCCGCGCCCGCTGCCGTACCGCACGCTGGCCTCCGTCGTGGACATCACGGCGGGCGCCGAGGAGCAGACGCTGCGGATCCTCGCCGAGCTGGACCCGGCCGACCCGCTGACCTCGCTGGACGAGGCGCGGCCCCGGCTGGACCGGGCGGAGAACTGGATCACCAGCCAGGTGCCGGCCGAGGCCCGGACGGTCGTCCGCGCCGAGCCCGACCGGGAGTTGCTGGACTCGCTGGACGAGCAGACGCGCGAGGCGCTGCGGCTGCTGCTGGCGGACCTGGACGCGCACTGGTCGCTGGACGGGCTCACGACGCTCGTCTACGGGGTGCCGAAGGTGCTGGCGGGGCTGGAGCCCGACGCGAAGCCGACGCCGGAGCTGAAGGCCGCGCAGCGGTCCTTCTTCGCGGTGCTGTACCGGCTGCTGGTGACCAGGGACACCGGGCCCCGGCTGCCGACGCTGCTGCTGGCGGTGGGGGCGGACCGGGTCAGGACGCTGCTGGGCGGCTGAGACCGTACGGAACGACGAACGATACGAACGACGAACGGCCCCGGTGCGCGTGATGTGCGCCGGGGCCGTTCGTTTCCGTACAACCCCCGGGGTGCCTCAGCGGTCACATCTGCACCGACTCGGACAGCCGTCACGGCGTCCGGCGTGCCGTAGGAGAAGAAGACACGCATGCAGCAGCACCTTCGCACCATCCTCGCGACCACCGCGTCGGCGGCCCTCGTCAGCGGGCTGCTTCTCGCCGCCGGCGGCAGTGCCGTCGCCGCGCCGTCGGGGATGGAGGGCGACTTCAACGGCGACGGCTACCGCGATCTCGCGATCGCCGCGCCCCTCGGAAAGATCAGCGGAAAGGCGAGGGCCGGATACGTGGCCGTCGTCTACGGCACCAAGAACGGGCTCGACAAGTCCAAGCGCACCATCATCAGCCAGGCCACCACCGGTATCCCGGGCACGCCGGAGACGAGTGACTACTTCGGCGACCGCCTCACCACCGGGGACCTCGACGGCGACGGGTACACCGACCTGGTGGTCGGCGTGCACGGCGAACGGATCGGCGACACCGACTCCTACGGAGTCCTCACCGTCGTCTGGGGCGGCGCGAGCGGGCTGAAGTCCGCCGTCGACATCTCGGCGCCGCTGCCCAAGTACCGCAACGAACTGGGCTGGGGCCTCGCCTCCGGTGACTTCGACGGGAACGGGCGCACCGACCTGGCCGTCGTCAACCTCGCCGCCCCCGAGCTGAACATCTTCAAGGGACCGGTCTCCCGGACCGGCAAGGCGGCGGGTCTCACCGGTATCGACACCCTCAGCCAGACCGGCATCAACGCCGACAAGATCATCGCGGGGAACGTCAACGGCGACGCCGCGACCGACCTTCTGGTCATGGGCCAGGAGGAGAGCGGCGACGGATACCGGACCCGCAGCGTCCTCTACAAGGGCGGCACGACCGGTCTCAAGGCGTCGAGCAAGGTCGCCGGCGGTTACGAGGCCGCCATCGCCGATGTCGACAAGGACGGTTACGGCGACATCGTCACCGGCAACTTCATGGAGAAGTCCACCGACGAGCCGAACGGCGGTCTCGGAGGCGCGATCACCGTGACGTACGGCAGCGCCGCCGGGCTCTCCACCCGTACGCCGGTCCGTATCACCCAGGACACCACCGCGGTCGTCGGCACCGCCAAGAAGGGCGACCGCTTCGGCTGGAGCCTGGCCGCGGGTGACACCAACCGCGACGGCTACGCGGACATCGCGATCGGCGCGACCGGCGAGGCCACGGGGAGCAAGCGGGGCACGGGCACGGTCACCGTGCTGCGGGGCTCCGCCAAGGGGCTGACCGGCACAAGCTCCAAGAGCTTCACGCAGGACACGGCGGGCGTGCCCGGCGCGGCCGAGGCCGAGGACCAGTTCGGCGGCTCCGTCGAACTCACCGACAGCAACAACGACGGCCGCGCGGAGCTGGTGGCCGGCGCCTTCGCCGAGAACGCGGGCGCGGGCTCCATCTGGCTCTTCAAGTCCGGTACGAGCGGTGTCACCGCGACCGGTTCGACGTCCTTCGGCGCCGCGTCGGTCGGCGGGCCCGCCGGTCTGTCGTACTTCGGCGAGGTCCTCGCCGGATAGCCGACCGGCGCCCTGTCAACGCTGTTGACGGACCGGCTCAGGCGATCTGCTCGGCGTCGTCCTGCGCGTCCAGCTGCTGCTGGTAGCGGCGCTTGAAGTCCTTCAGATACGTGCGCAGGGAACTCTCGCTCAACGGGCCGCCCGTGCGGCCGGTCACGCCGTACAGATCCTGCAAGTAGATCGCGAACTGGCGGGCGTTGGGCAGATCCTGGCGCTCGCTGACGTACCTCAGAAAGGCGTTGAAGTACGCCTCCTCACGGGGCATGCCGTTGGGGAGGGACGCGGTGGGGAGGTCTTCCGGCTCCGGCTCGGGCTCGACATCCGGTCCGAGGTCGGGCTGGGGCTGCTGGGGGCCGAGAGGGCGGCGGGACGGTGCCTGCTGGGCCGCCTGCTGCTGCTCCGGCCCCTGTCCCTGGGGCTCCTGGGCCTCCTGGGCCGGGGGCTGCTCGTCCTCGTACCGCTCGTACTGCTCGAACCGGCGGCGGGCCCGCTCGAACTGCTCGTACTGCTGCTGCTCGTACTCCTGCTGATCGAAGTGCTCGGGGTCGTGCTGCTGCGGGTCGTACTGCGGGTCGTACTGCTGCTGGGGGTCGTACGCGGGGTCGTACGAGCCCTCGTACGGCCCCTCAGGCGCCCGCGGGGCGGCGAACCAGGGGTTCGCCTGGGCGGCGGGCGCGCCGGGGTCCTGCGGCCCGGCCTCGTGCTCCCGCGCCCACTGCTCCTCCTTCTGGAGCTGGATCCACTCCTCTTCGGAGAGTTCGGGCTGCGGTGCCTGCTGCTGCTGGCGCAACTGTTGCTGTTGTAGCTGCTGTTGTTGCTCCAGTTGCTGCTGCTGTTGTTGTGCCTGCGGAAGTTCGGGGGCCGCCGCGATCGGCGTCGCGGTCGCCGGGGCCGGCGGGAGCAGGGCCGGTTCGATGCCCGCGGCGGCGAGGCCGGCCGGGCCGGTGTCCGCGAGGGGGACGCCGTACTTGGCGAGGCGCAGCGGCATCATCGCCTCGATCGGGGCCTTGCGGCGCCAGTTGCGGCCGTAGCGCGCCTGGAGGCGGGCCTGGTAGATGAGCCGGTCCTGTTCGAGCTGGATGATGTCCTCGTAGCTGCGGATCTCCCACAGCTTCATCCGCCGCCACAGCTTGAACGTCGGGACGGGCGAGAGCAGCCAGCGCGTGAGGCGGACGCCCTCCATGTGCTTGTCGGCGGTGATGTCCGCGATCCGGCCGACCGCGTGGCGGGCCGCCTCGACGGAGACGACGAACAGGATCGGGATCACCGCGTGCATACCGACGCCGAGCGGGTCGGGCCAGGCGGCGGCGCCGTTGAAGGCGATGGTGGCGGCGGTGAGCAGCCACGCGGTCTGGCGCAGGAGCGGGAACGGGATCCGCATCCAGGTCAGCAGGAGGTCCAGCGCCAGCAGGACGCAGATACCCGCGTCGATACCGATCGGGAAGACGATCGAGAACTGACCGAAGCCCTTCTGCTCGGCGAGTTCGCGCACTGCGGCGTACGACCCCGCGAAACCGATCGCGGCGATGAGAACCGCGCCGGCGACGACGACGCCGATGAGTATTCGGTGCGTGCGAGTGAGCTGCATCGCGGCCACCCGTGGCCCCTCCCGTCCTGGACATCTGGCGGGGCACAGCCTCGCATATGTGTGCGGGTGCTGTGGCCCGGGGAGCCGTGCGTGGCCGGGGAGTTGGGGTACGGGGGCCGAGGGGTGGGGCGTTTGTCCTCAATCGTCGGACGGGCGCGGGCGGCGCCCGTCCACGGCCGGACCTCCGCCCGACACCGCTTAGCCCGCCGCCCCCGGAACGGCCGCCACCGCTTCCTTCGTCGCCTTCGTCGCGCCCTTCACCAGGTCCGACGCCGCCGGGGACTTCGCCCCCGCGTAACCCGCGCCGTTGTACGTGAGCGTGATCACCACGTTCTCCGAGCGGGTCACGACCGTCGCGTAACCGAACGACTCGCCCGTCTTCGTCAGGCTGTACGTGACCGCCGTCGCCTCCGTGCCTACCCCGGGCGTCGGGGTGGCCTTCGCGCCCTTCGCGCCTTCCGTGGCACGCGCCTTGGCGACTTCCTTCTTGTAATAGTCCGCGGCGCGGTCCTGGCCCGAACCGATGCCCTCGTCGGAGTCGTAACGCATGAAGGAGACGTCCAGCCAGCGGTACTGCGAGCCCTTGACGCCGTTGTCGTCCAGGCCGTTCCACGAGCAGCTGCCGCGCGTCGAGATGTCCGAGGACTTGCCGGACGAGCCCGACTTGTCCTTCGCCTTGGGCACCAGGTCCTCGATCGTCTTCCTGGCGACCGCCTTGCACGGGTCGGCCGGCAGCGAGCTGAACTTCGCCGGGGCCAGCTTCGGCGCGGACTTCGAGGCCGAGGCCGAGGGCTTGTTCGTGTCCTTGGCGGCATCGTCGGAGTCGGACGAGCAGCCGGCGGCGACGATCATCACCGGGACGGCTGCGCACGCGAGCATACGGAGGCGGGTGCGGGTGCGGGAGCGGCTGGGTCGCGGGGCTGATCGCTGCATGGTTCCTTCAGTGGTCCTTGAGTCGGTAGTCGTACGGTCCGATCGGCCACGGTAACCGCCCCGAGCGTCACTCAGGGGCCGGGCGCCGGACCAGGCCCCGCTACTCGTTGAGCTGATCGGCCAGCTTCCGGGCCAGCCCACGGGCCTTTTCTTGCAGCTCCTTGCTGTCCGGGACCGTCGTCGGATGGGCCGGCTGCTCTGCGTACCGCACGGTCACGACCACGTTCGATGTGCGAAAGACCACGCTGACCGTACGGCGCTTGGCGGCCGAACCGGACGAGGCGAAGACGTCGTCCACGAAGGCCGCGTCGCCGAGATCCTCCAGCAGACGGGGCTGGAGGTCGGCGGGTGTGGTGCTCGCGGAGGGGCCGGTGGTCGCGCCGCTGTTGGGCGTCTTGCCGTCGGACGGCGATCCGGACGGGCTCGTGCTCTCGTCCGTCCCCTCGCTCTCGCCCGCCCCCTCCACCGGAGGCGGCAGGGCCGCGCCGTCCTCCTTCTTCGCGTAGACCTCCTGCGCCTTGTCCGCGTCGCTCACCGCCGGGTCGTAGGACACGACGCGCTCGACGTCGATCACCAGGTGGTGCGAGGCGTTCGGGGCGTCCGCCGACCAGGAGCACCCGACGCGGCGATCGGTGTCGTACGTCACCGCCGCCGTGCCCTTCAGCGCCTTCTCCTGCTGCTCCCCGGGGAGCTGGGCGACACCCGGCAGCAGATCCCGCAGCGTCGGGCGGTCCACGGAGCCGCAGGGCTCGCTCAGCGTCCGGTACTTCCCCGGGGGCGCGGTGGTCGTGGTGGGGACACCGGCCTTCGAGTCGAGATCGGAGCCGTCGCCGCCGCCGCCGGAGGTACAGCCCGCGACGAGAGTCACGAGCAGCGCCGCCAGGCCGGGTACGTACGCCTTTCGCTGCACGGTCCCTGGGCTCCTCATCTACGCGGTGTGGACATGAGTTCTAAATGGTCGCACTGGTGAGAACTACGCAGGTGCCGTGCTGGTTCCACGTTCGGCACACATGGCGAGTTCACGCGAAAACGGTTTGCCGCCGCATGGCGTGCGGTGGACACAATGTGTACCTCAAGCATTGCCGTGGATGCCGGTTCGCTGTCTGTTTTGACGGCGCTGGTTCCGGTTTTTGCTCTATCAGACTTTCGGGGGAATCGAGGAACTATGTCGTACGTGGAAGTGCCGGGCGAGAAGGTCCCCATCCGTATGTGGACGGACCCCGCGTCGGTCGAGGACGTCGCGATGCAGCAGCTGCGGAACGTGGCGACGCTGCCCTGGATCAAGGGCCTCGCCGTGATGCCCGACGTCCACTTCGGCAAGGGCGCGACGGTCGGTTCGGTCATCGCGATGCGGGACGCGGTCTGCCCGGCGGCGGTGGGCGTGGACATCGGCTGCGGCATGTCGGCGGTCAGGACGTCCCTGACGGCGAACGACCTGCCGGGCGACCTGTCGCGGCTGCGCTCCCGGATCGAGCAGGCGATTCCGGTCGGGCGGGGGATGCACGACGAACTGATGGAGCCGGAGGGGGTCGGCGCGCGCTGGGACGACTTCTGGGAGCGGTTCGACGGGATCGCCGAATCGGTCAAATTCCGTCAGCAGCGGGCGGTACGGCAGATGGGAACGCTCGGAGGCGGGAATCATTTTGTTGAGTTCTGCCTGGATTCGACCGGATCTGTCTGGCTGATGCTGCACTCCGGCTCCCGGAACATCGGCAACGAACTGGCGGACTTCCACATCGGTGTGGCACGGGGCCTGCCGCACAACCAGGACCTGATCGACCCCGATCTCGCGGTCTTCGTCGCCGACACTCCGGAGATGAGGGCGTACCGCAACGACCTGTTCTGGGCGCAGGAGTACGCGAGTTACAACCGCGCCGTGATGATGGACCTCTTCAAGAACGTCGTCCGCAAGGAGTTCAAGAAGGCGAAGGTCGCCTTCGAGCCGGTCATCTCCTGCCACCACAACTACGTCTCCGAGGAGCGGTACGACGGCATGGACCTGCTGGTCACCCGCAAGGGCGCGATCCGCGCCGGCAGCGGTGACTACGGGATCATCCCGGGCTCCATGGGCACGGGCTCGTACATCGTGAAGGGCCTCGGCAACGAGGCGTCCTTCAACTCCGCGTCCCACGGCGCGGGCCGCAAGATGAGCCGGAACGCGGCGCGGAAGAAGTTCTCCGTGCGGGACCTGGAGAATCAGACGCGGGGCGTGGAGTGCCGCAAGGACTCCGGGGTCGTGGACGAGATCCCGGGCGCGTACAAGCCGATCGAGAAGGTCATCGACCAGCAGAAGGACCTGGTCGAGGTGGTGGCGAAGCTCAAGCAGCTGGTGTGTGTGAAGGGCTGACCCGCTTCTCGTACGCGCGGTGGACCAGGCCGATCTCCGCGACGTTCTTCGTCAGTTCGAAGTTGAGCCAGCTCGCGACGTGGACCAGCTCGATGTTCTCGCCCCAGGGCAGGCCCGCCGTGCGGGACTTCGAGTCCAGGTCGGCGTCGGTGAGGGGGAGCAGTTCGGCGCGCCAGGAGTCCTTCAGGGAGTGGAGCCAGGTGACGGCGGACTCCTTCGTGCCGGGCCAGTGGATGGACTCGCGCGGAGGGGCGCCGTCGCCGAAGCAGTGGGTGAGGGTGGTCGTCCACCAGTAGCCGATGTGCCAGGTGAGCCAGCCGATCGAGGTGCTGGGGACCGGGTCGGGCTCCGGGATCCGGAAGTCCGCGACCCAGTCGCCGTTCGCGTCCGGGCGGACCGACCAGCAGTCGGGGGACGGTTCCCAGAGGCAGGCCTGGTCGTCCAGGTCCTTCTGGTAGTACTCGAACAGCGCCCAGGCCATGTCGAGTTGGCGGACCAGCAGGTCAACGCGGGGGACTGGCGTCGTCATGACGGTGAGCGTGGCACCGGGGGCGGCGGTCGGGCAAACCATTTGTCGGGGGACCGCCGGTGTGGTGTCTACTGGGCGCAGTGCCGCCGTCAGAGCCGGGAGATCCGCCGTCGTGTCCGACCGAACCGAGCTGACCGCCGACTGCGGAAGCTGCTTCGGGCTCTGCTGTGTCGCGCTGCCCTTCACCGCGTCGGCGGACTTCGCCGTCGACAAGAAGGCCGGGCAGCCGTGCTCGAATCTGCGCACCGACTTCCGCTGCGGCATTCATACGCGGCTGCGGGAGGAGGGCTTCCAGGGCTGCACGGTGTACGACTGTTTCGGCGCCGGTCAGCGGGTCTCGCAGGTCACCTTCGGTGGGAGGAGCTGGCGGGAGGAGCCGGGGAGCGCGCAGGCCATGTACGCCGTGTTTCCGGTGATGCGGCAGTTGCACGAACTGCTCCGGTATCTCACCGAGGCGCTGGCGATGGAGCCCGCCCGCGGGCTGGCCGGGGAGCTGCGGGCCGCGCTCGACGCGACCGAGCGGCTGGCGGCGGGGGACGCCGAGGCCCTGGCGGGGACGGATGTGGCCGGCCACCGGGCGGGTGTGAACGAGCTGTTGCTGCGGACCAGTGAGCTGGTCCGGGCCGGCGTACGCCGCAAACGGATGGAGCGCAGGGGCGCCGATCTGATGGGCGCGAAGCTGAGGGGCGCCGACCTGAAGGGGGCGAATCTGCGGGGCGCGTATCTGATCGCCGCCGATCTGCGCGGCGCCGATCTGCGGATGGCCGATCTCATCGGCGCGGACTTCCGGGACGCGGACCTGCGCGGCGCCGATCTCACCGGCGCCCTGTTCCTCACCCAGACACAGCTCAACGCGGCGAGGGGCGACGCCGCGACCGTACTGCCGGCCGCGCTGGCGCGCCCCTCGCACTGGTAGCGCGTCAGAGTTCCCTGTGCACCTTGGTGTTGGACGCCTGCGCCCGCGGGCGGACCACCAGGAGGTCGATGTTCACGTGGTGGGGGCGGGTGACCGCCCAGGTGATGGTGTCGGCCACGTCCTCCGCGCTGAGCGGCTCCGCCACCCCCTCGTACACCTTCGCGGCCCGCTCGGTGTCCCCGCGGAAGCGCGTGGACGCGAACTCCTCCGTCTTGACCATGCCGGGCGCCACCTCGATGACACGCACCGGTGTGCCCACGATCTCCAGCCGCAGGGTCTCGGCCAGGACATGCTCGCCGTGCTTGGCCGCGACATAGCCGCCGCCGCCCTCGTACGTGGCGAAGCCGGCGGTCGAGGAGAGGATCACCACCGTGCCGTTGCCGCTCGCGGTGAGCGCGGGGAGCAGGGCCTGGGTGGTGTGGAGGGTGCCGATGACGTTCGTCTCGAACATCTGCCGCCAGTCGTCCGGGTCGCCGCTGGCGACCGGGTCGGCGCCGAGCGCGCCGCCCGCGTTGGCGACGAGCACGTCGACGGACGGGAGCCGGCCGAGTTCGGCGGCGAACGCGTCCACGGCCGCGCGGTCGGTGACGTCGAGTACGTACGCCGTGGCGGAGTGCCCGGCCGCGTTGATCTCGGCGGCCAGTGCCTCGATACGGTCCTGGCGGCGGGCGGTCACGACGACGTGCAGGCCCGCGGCGGCGAGTTGGCGAGCGGTGGCGGCTCCGATGCCGCTGCTTGCTCCGGTGACGACTGCGGTGGGTCTACCGGCGACGGTCATGGCGTGCTCCTCGCGCGTGTGGGCGACTGTCGACGGGTGCCGACGGCTGTCGACCGCTGATCGACTTCCGGCCAGGATAGGCAGGCGGTGCGGCCCGGTGGTCGCGCGGGGCGGGCATGCGGCTGCGGGGGCGGAAGGCGGGTCGACACAGTGACGGGTGGTCAGGTTTAGGGGGGTTTAGGGGTATCTTCAGATTATGGGAGCAATGCGTAAGGCGATGTTGGTGGCGTCGACCGCGGCCACGGCCGTGGTGCTGAGCGCCGGTTCCGGTGTGGGGTCCGGCATCGGTCCGGGCGCCGGTTCCGCCGTGGCGTCCGGCGCGGGCGTGGGCGCCGGGCCGGAGGCGGTGGAGGCCGACGTGGCGCACCACGGGGACGTCTCCCTCTGGGGCGGGCGTCTCGCCGTACGGCTCTCGACCGGCAACCACGGTCCGTCGGACCTGACCGGCGCGACCGCCCGGCTGGGCTTCTCCGTACCGCTGGCCGCCGGGCAGAAGCTGCCGGACGCCTGTCTGTGGGGCGGGAACCAGATCGTGTACTGCCAGGCGGGCGCGTTGCGGGCGGACGGGCGGGACAGCGAGTTCCTGCTCGATCTGCGGACCGTCGGCGACCCCGCCGAGGTGTCCGTGGACGTCTCCACCGTGTGGAACGGCGGCGCGGACGATCAGAACCCGGACAACGACAAGCACCAGGTGCTCGTGCCCGCCACCGGCGATCTGTACGTCTACTGAGGTTCGCTCAACCAGGCTGCCGCGCCGCCGAATTCGCGCATCGCCTCGTCGACGATCGCCGCCAGACGCGCGTGGTGCGCGCCGCGCCAGTAGACCCTGCCGCAGGCCGTGCACTGCGCGAACACGTCGTACGTACGCCGGGTGCCGCCCTCCAGCCGGTCCTCGACCGAGTCCTTGTCCGCCGCTCCGAGCGGCCCGTTGCAGGCCGTGCAGCGCGTCCAGGGGGCGAGCGGCGGAGCGAACCGCTCCAGCACGTCCCGCAGCTGGTCCTCCGTACGGTCGCTGTAGACGTACGCCCCCGCCCAGATCTCCCGGCGCCGCAGCAGGCCCCGGTCGCGGGAGAGCATCACCCGCTGCTCCTTCGCCGAGAGCGTGGCCAGCGCCGCGTCGCCGATGTCCTCGCTCTCGTACGCCGCGTCGACGCCCAGCAGCCGCATCCGGCGCGCGAGCGTGCCGAGGTGGACGTCGAGCAGGAAGCGCAGCGGCGCGCCCGGCACGCGCTGCGGGCGCGCCACCGCCCGCACCTCCACCGACTCGCCCGCCGACGGGATGTGCGAGGTGGCCACCGGGCGTCCGTCGACGAGGAGTTGACCGGCCTCGGTGAGCGAGACGCCGAGGGATTCGACGACATGGCCGAGCGTGGACGAGCCGTCCGTCGCCACGGCCGTCGGTCCGCCGCGCCGCCCGGCCGGGACGAAGACATGCAGCTCAGGGGCGAAGGTGAGGTGGATCTCCGGTCCGTTCACGTCGTCAGCATGACATCGGGCCGGGAGGCGGGCCAGGGCTTTCCGCGCGGGTACGACCTCCGGGGGCGGGGGCGGCCTCACTCCGCTTCGGGCGGTGCTTCAGACGGCGCCGAGGGGGTTGTCCCGCGATCCGCTCAAGGCGTCGCGTCCAGTCAAGGCGTCGCCTCCAGATCGAGCCGCCACTCGTTGCACCGCATCATGTGGCCGACCGGATACTCGAAGTCGGCCTCCCCGACCCGCTCGAAGCCCACCTTGCGGCACACCGCGTTCGACGCGCCGTTGTCCACCGACGGGTACGCCATCAGCCAGCGGTGCTTGCGCTCCGCCCGCGCCCGCTCCACCACCGCCCTCGTCGCCACCACCGCGAGCCCCCGGCCCTGGAACTCCCCGAGCACGCTCCAGCCCGTCTCGTACACGTCCTGCCCCTGCCAGGTGGACTCCCAGAAGCCGGTGTTGCCCACGGCCTCGCCGTCCGGCAGCAGCGTGATCCGGAACATCCGGCCCTTGCCCGTCCGGTCGGCGCTCAGCGTCACATACCGCAGATGCCTGGCCAGCACCTGCTCGCCGGTCTCGGGGCCGCCGAGATGCGTCATCAGCTCCGGCGCGTTCGCCGCGTGCAGCAGCCCGAGATCCCCCGCCGACCATGGCTCCAGCCGTACCTGGGGTGCTTTCATCTCCATGTGACCGACTGTAGATCGGGGCACTGACAACGGAACCCCGAGCGGGAGGCAGGTGCGGTCGGATGGGTTACACCGGCGTCTGGTCCGTCGGCGCCGTGGCCGACACGGAGGTCGCCGCCCTGCCCCGGCGGTTCGCCCATCTCGACGAGACCTGGACCGTCCCCGACGGCTGCGCCGACGATCTGCGCTGGTGGCTGGGCGGCGGGGACCGCGAGCCGTACTTCACGCCCGGACCGACCCCCGCCGCGCACCGCTTCGCGGCGTTCGCACGCGGCGGTGGCCCCAGCACGCCCGCCGTGGTGGCCATGAAACGGGCGGCGACCGACCTGCTGCGCCGGGCCGAGGGCGACGGGACCGATCCGGACGGGCTGTTCGCCGTGGCCGTACGCGAAGGGGAGCCGGCGACCGCGCTCCACCACGGCCTGGGCGCGGAGGCGTCGGCCCAACTGCCGGGCTGGTTCGGGGACTTCCTCCTCACCGCCGAGGAGGTGCGGGCCGTGCTGCCGGGCGCCGAGTCCGTCCTGTCCGTGACCGGGCCCCGCCGTACGGAGGTGCTCGCCCGCGTCGACGCCTGGGTGTACGGGATGACGGACGCGCCGGAGGGGGAGTTCGACGCAGCCGCACTGCTCGCCGGGCCGCTGCGGGTGCTCCGGTACGCCGCCGCCCACGGCCGGGGTGTCGTCGCCGTGGCCGAGGTCCGCTGACGTGCGCCGCCGGACGCGCCCTACCCGTCCTGCTCGACGGCGCGCGCGTACGCCGTCGGCGGCACGCCCACCGTCGCCGTGAAGTCCCGCACCAGATGCGCCTGGTCGCTGTAGCCCAGCTCGGCCGCCAGCGCCGCCCAGTCCGGCTCGCCGTCCGCCTCGGCGCGCTCCAAGGCGTCGTGGATGCGGTGGCGGAGGATCACCCACTTCGGTCCCACCCCGACGTACGTGGCGAACAGCCGCTGCAACGAGCGCACCGACAGACCGGCCGCCGACGCCAGCTGCGCCGCCCGCCGGATCGTGCGGTCCTCGCCGACCAGGGCGACCACCCGCATCGCCTCGTCGGCCCCCGCGTCCGGCCGCGCCCCCAGTCCCAGGAGGTACGCGTCGAGCGCCGCGACCCGGGCGTCCTCCTCAGGAGGATCGAGGATCGCGGCGACGTCCGCGTCCGTCGCGGGCAGCACATCGGCGATCGGCACCCGCCGGCCCGACCACTCGGACACCGGCCACGCGGGCGCGAAGGGCCGGAAGCCACCCGGGCGGAACTTCACCCCGCACACCCGCCCGCGAGCCTGCAGCTTCTGCGTGAACAGCTCCAGACCGATCCCCGCGACCTCACCCCAGGGCGGCGCCGAGCCGAAGCGCTGGAAGACCACGTTCACCGAGGGGTGCGGGACGACATGGGAGGCGTACGGCTGCGACAGATCCCAGTCGATCAGCCAGTACAGCTCCACGTACCGGCGCAGCTCCGGCGCGGGCAGACGGCGGCGGAAGTCGACCCGGGCGAAGAGCGCGGAGGCGTCCACGATGCCTCGGGTGTCGCGCCGTGGAGCTGTCATGGCCGGATCCTATGTCGCGTTTGTTCAATACGCGCCGGGGCGCCGTTCGTAACGTCGGAACCATGAACGACAAGATCTGCACCCTTCTGGAGACGGCCGCCGCCGACGCACTTCCGGTGCTGCGCGGGGTGCGTGACGACCAGCTCACCCTGCCGACGCCCTGCGCCGAGTACGACGTGCACGGGCTGCTGGACCACCTGTTCCAGGTGATCACCAACTTCCAGGTGCTCGCCGCCAAGGGCGAGTCCGACTTCGGCGCGACGGCCGAGCGGCTGGGCGACGACCGGAGCGAGCGGTTCGCCGCCGAGATCGCCGAGCTGGTCAGGGCGTGGGCCGCGCCGGGCGCCGAGGACGGCCTGACCGGGGGCATGAACATGCCCGCGCGGACCGTCGGCGCCATGGCGCTCGGCGATCTGACCGTGCACTCCTGGGACCTGGCCCGCGCGACCGGGCAGCCGTACGAGCCGGACGCCGCCGTCGTGGCGATGCTCAACGAGGAGTTCACCGCGCTCGCCCCGACGGCCCGGAAGATGAACGTCTTCGGCGCGCCCTTCCCCGTGGGGGAGGACGCGACGCCCTTCGAGTCGCTGCTCGCCGAGACCGGCCGTGACCCGGGGTGGCGCCCGTCCGTCAACGCGTAACGCCGTCAATCGCCCGACGGGCCGGGGCCGCGGCCCCGGGTGATCGCCGACTCCACCGCCGCGACCCGGTCGGCCAGCAGCCCCAGCGCCGCGACCGCCCGCGTCATCGGATCGCGCTCCGGGCCGCCGAGCGCCTGCCTCCGTACATAGGCCGCCTTGATCTCCGCCCAGCGCTCGGCCTGTTCCGGTGTCAGCGCCGACCGCAGCTCGGCGAGCCGCAGCAGATTCGCCTCGGCGCCCGTGGTGAGCGTCTGGGCCTCGCCCGCGTAGTGGTCGTCCACGAGCGCCGCCAGCTCGGCGTCGTTCATCACCGGGTCGATCCGCGCGGCGATCTTGTTCATGTCGCGGTACGAGCCCTGGAGCTGGAACGGCGGTGCGGTGCGCGACTCGTCCGTCCGCGCCGCCGACGCGATGTAGGCCTCGTTCACGGCGAGGACCGTGCGCCGGGCCGTCAGCAGATGCCGCAGGACGGCGACGACACGGTCCCGCTCGGCGGGCGCGTACGGGTGGCGCAGGGTGTCGGACGCGGCGGTCGGGTCGCCCTCCGCGAGGCGCACCAGCACGTCGAGATCGCGCCGGTCGCGGCCCGCGAGAGGGGCCAGCACCGGGTTGGACGTGAGCGCGTTCTCCACGAAGCTCAGCGCGAACACGTCCTCCTTTCCGGTCAGCACGTCGCCGAGGTTCCAGACGTCCGCGCGGTTCGCGAGCATGTCGGGCACCCGGAAACGGCCCCCGGCGCCGGTGTACGGGTTGCCGGCCATGCAGACCGCGAACCGCTTGCCCCGCAGGTCGTACGTGCGCGCCTCGCCGTCCCACACGCCCTCGATGCGGCGTTGCGCGTCGCACAGCGCGATGAACTTCTGGAGCAGCTCCGGTGACGTGTGCTGGATGTCGTCCAGGTACAGCAGGGTGTTGCTGCCCGCCGCCAGCGCGAAGTTGATCTTCTCGACCTCCTGGCGGGCGGTGGCGTTCGGCGCCTCGGCCGGGTCGAGCGAGGTGACGGACCGGCCGAGCGCCGGTCCGTCGATCTTCACCAGGAGGAGGCCGAGCCGGTCGGCGACGTACTCCATGAGCGTCGTCTTGCCGTAGCCCGGCGGCGACACCAGCAGGAGAAGGCCGTTGGTGTCGGTGCGCCTGCTGTCGTCGGACGAGCCGAGCTGCTTGGCGAGGTTGTCCCCGACGAGCGGCAGATAGACCTCGTCCACCAGCCGGTTCCGTACGAAGGAGGACATGACCCGGGGCCGGAGGTCGTCCAGCCGCAGCCGGGCGCGTTCGGCGGCCACCAGGGCGGTGCGCCGCGCCTGGTAGGCACGGAAGCCGGGCACCGTGCGCTCGCGGAAGTCCCGTGTCCTGACGAGGAGTTCGTCGATCCGTACGGTCATCCGGCGGCCGGTGACGCGCGGATGGCTGCCGAGCAGGCCGTCGACCTCGGTGGTGAGGCGGGCCGTGGAGTCGTACCGGTCCAGCTCCGGGCAGAGTGCGACGGCGACCGCCTCGGTCAGATCACCAGGGTCACCCGGATCGCCGGACGTGGCGCTGTACGAGGTGAGCCAGGCCACCACGAGCTGCCGGCGCGCGTCCAGGGTGTCCTCCCGCGCCTGCTTCAGGTCCTCGGCCAGCGCGGGGCCGCCCGGTGACCGGTGGAAGCCGTCGAGCAGCGCGCGGGCCGCCGCGCCCGTGACAAAACCGGGCGGGCCGCTCGTCAGCTCCTCGAAGAGGTAGTCCGCGACATGGAGGGGGGCGACTTCGGATCCGCCTCCGGTTTCGCTTCCAGACTCGCCTTCGGATACGCCTCCGCCGCCGAACTCCCGTACCGCCGTGGCCAGCTCCGTACGGAAGGCGTCGACCGCGACGGCCGGCCCGAACGTCTCGCGCACGCGCGCCAGCGACACCGCCCGGCGGGTGAGGCTCTCCCGCGCCCGCTCCGTCACGCCGTACGCCCAGAACAGCTGCGCCGCCGCGCGCACCCCAGGCGGGTGCCGCAGCAGGCCCGCCTCCTCGTGGAGCCGCAGCAGCGCGGTGAGCAGGACGGTCGCGTCGTGGTCGTGGACGCCGCGCTGGTGGCCCTCGTCGTACGCGGCCTCCGCCGCCGCCCTGACCAGCCCGGGGAGGTCGGCGTGGGCCCGGAGCCCGGCGGCGCCGTGTTCGGCCAGCAGACGGGCGGCCAGGTGCTCCGCGCGGTAGACGCCGGGGGACTCGGAGGGCAGCAGCTGGTTCCAGTACGGGCGGGTCGCCTCGAACGCCGGGTCCGTGACGGGATCGCGGTAGTCGGTGCCGGTGAGCGCGAGCGCCGTACCGTCGCCGTGCGGGACCAGGGTCAGCTCCGGGGTCCGGGTGTTCACCGCGAAGGTGTGGCGGCCGAGCCGGATCGTGGCGCCGCCGTCCGCGTACAGATCGGTGCGGTCGCGCAGGGCCCGTGCCGCCTCCTGGCGGGCGGCCAGCAGCCGCCCGTCCAGCTCCTCGGCCCGCACCCGGTCGCCCAGCTCACGCAGTTCGCCGGCGGTGCGGCGGACCTTGGCGACCATCGGGTCCGACGCGAAGTAGGTGTTCACGGCGTCGGTGTCCGCGAGCGAGGGGAGCCGGCGCGAGATCGAGCCGAGCACGCGCACGGCCGAGTCGGCCAGCCGCTCGGCGCGCCGGGCGCGGGCGTCCTGAAGAGCCTGCCCGCGGGCGGCGAACGCCTCGTAGATCTCGGTGCGCTTCGTCTCCAGCTCGGTGAGGAAACCCTCGTACTCGACGAAGCGCGACTCCAGGTCCTCCAGCTGGAGCAGCAGCCCGGCGAGCTGTTCGTCGCAGGTCTCGGGGGTGTCGGCGGCGGCGAGCGCGCCGGTCACCGCCTGCCCCAGCAGGGCGAATTCGGCGGCGAACTCGGCGCGGCCCTCGTGGTCGAGCAGTTCGGAGCGGCGCGCTTCGAGTGTGGCGCGGGCGCGGTTGACGCCGCCGAGTACGTCCGCGACGCGCTCCAGGACGGACGTACGGACCACGGTGTCGCCGATGTCGAGCCCGGTGACGACATCGGTGACGGTCCGCAGCCCGGCGGCGTGCTCCTTGAGACGGGCGGCGAGCGGCGCCGCCTCGGTGACCGTCGTGATGGCCGCCGCGTCGGCCGTCAGCCGTTCGACCTCGCTGTGGTGACCGGCGAACGCGTCCTCGCGCCCGAGGAAGGCGACGGCGCGGCGCGCCGCCGCGTCGATGTCGCCCTCGGTCGCCGCCACGAGGCCGTCGATCCGCTCGGTGTCGGCGTACCGCATCTCCTTCAGCGTCACCAAGTGGCCCTGCGCGCGCCGCAGTTCGGTGAGCCGGTCCACCCAGTCGGCCGCGCCGCGCGGTGCTTCGCCACGGATACGGCGTACCAGCGCGGCGACCCGGTCGGCGGACTCGGTGAGCGCGTCCGCGGCCTGCCGGGTCAGGGTCCGTACCGTCTCGAACTCGCCGAGCACCTGCTCGGCGGTGACCCTGATCTCGGCCAACAGGCCGTGCGGGGCGCCCAGTTCGGGGTCGGTCAGCCAGTGGTGACGGTCGGCGGCGCGGGCGCACGCGGTGACGAGCGCGGCGTACGCGGCGGTCGTCGGTGTGGCGGCGGGCGCCGTCGTCCCGGCGACCGCGCGGGTGATCGACAGACAGTCCGCGATACCGCGCACGAGATCGGCGTTGCCGACGCGGGCGAGGGGCCCGCTGCCGGTGGGGCGGGTCGCCGCGTAGGTGTCGGAGACGTACGGCGAGTGCCAGAGCTGGAGCGGATGCACCCGCGCGGGCTCCGGGGCGGCGCGCAGGGTGATGAGGGTGCCGTCGTCGAAGACGGCGTAGCCGGCGCCGGTCAGGGGCGTCGCGGCCTCCTTACGGATGACGTTGTACGGCAGGAGGAGCGTGCGGCCCTCGGTACGGTCCTGGAAGACGTACAGCACGTCCTCGCCGTTGGGGGAGCGCACCGTGCGCTCGAACTCCAGGCCTCCGTCCGCGCCCTCGCCCTCGCCCGTGCCTGCTTCGAACGTCTTCGCGGTGTCCGTGGCCGCCAGGTAGTAGCCGCCCGGGAAGACGACGCCCTGGTCCTCCGGCAGCCGGCGGCAGGACCGGCCGATGCCGTCGAGCCGCACGACCGTCCCGGTGAGGGTGTTGAGGACGAGATGGCGCCACGCGTCCTCCTTGTAAGGACGCACCCGCAGCAGGAGCAGCGCGCCCACGCGCGCGTGGGCGACATCGGCGTCCGCGAGCGACTGGAGAGGTTCGGCGACGGGCTCCGTGTAGATCCCCTCGGCCGTCTCGGTGTCGTCCACGGTCTTGACGGTGAGAGCGCCACCGACCGTGGACAGATACGCCTCGCCGCCGACGCGGATGTGCGGATGGCGGCCGAGGACATGGTCGTCGCGGGTCGCCACTGTCCACTCGACGTCGTGCGACAGCGGGAAGACATGGTCCCGGTCGCCGCGCGCGTCCAGGAACTCCGCCGTGCCGTCGGTGCGCAGCGCCCAGCGCAGTACGCGTATGTCGTCGGCCTTCTCGCCCGTACGGAACACGGCCAGCAGCTTGCCGCCGAGACGGCGCAGCCGGAGCAGCCGCGCGCCCCGGTAGTAGCGGAACAGCGCGCCCAGTTCCCTGACGAAGGCCGGGTCGTCCAGCAGTCCGGGGACCGCGTCCTCGGGGAGCGGTTCGAGCGCGCGGTCGTGCAGGACGAAGACGTCCGAGACCGCGATCTCCGGGTCATGGCCGGTGGCGGTGGCGGCGGCGTCGTCGACGGACCGGCCGAAGAGGAGCACGTCCCCGACGGCGACGATGTCGCGCGGCACACTCGCGTGCCGCGTCCGGACCTGTCCGGTGCCGGTGAGGCGCAGCTCGGTGGAGCCGAAGGTCTCGACGCGGCGGGAGTTGAGCGCTTCCGTACGGAGGGCGAGTTCACCGCCCTGGGCGGCGAGCCGGTCACGCAGCACCTCGTAGGCACCGGCGTCGATACGCGTGCCTCGGTCGATATGCGTGCCCGTACCGGCGTCTGTCCTCGTAACCGCGTCCGTGCCCGCGTCCGTGCCCGCGTCGTCGGCCGTCGTCGTCATGTGTGGTCACTCCCTGCGGGGTCGGCGAGCAGGGGCCGGAGCTGCCACACACCCCCATGGCGGCAGCTCCGGCCGGTCTTCGATGGTCCTGGCGACGGCCGTCAGGTCTTGAGCGCGCCGTTCAGCTCCGCGATCGGCATGTCCGCGAGCCCCAACTGCTTGGCCTTGTCGAGCAGTTCGCCGAGCTGCCCGCTCCGTGCCCCCGCGCCCGCGCCGCCGTCCGCCGTCATCAGCTTCGTCAGCAGCGCCGAGACCGTCAGATTCCGCACGTCGGCCGTCGAGACCGACCCGAGCATCCTCGCCAGGTCGTCCGTGAAGCTCGCCGACCCGTCCAGCCAGGGCCCCGCCAGCGTCTGCGCGGTGTCCGAGTGCTTCATGAAGCCGTCCAGCCCCTTGCCGAGCGAGATCGACGACACGAGCCGGTCGAAGAAGACGGTGTCCCCGCCGACGATGTTGATGTCCGCGCTCTCCAGACCCGTCGCCAGCACCGCGGCCTGCGCCTCGGCGACTTGCCGCTGCGTCTCCAGACCCGCGAGCCGCACCTCCTTGTCGGCCTCCAGACGCAGCCGGTACTCCTCGTGACCACGCGACGCCTCGTCCAGCGCGGCCATCGCCGCCGCCTTCTCGGTCAGCCCGGCCGCCTCGGCGCGCAGACGCGCCTCCGTCGCCCCGGCCTCGGCGCGGCCCGCCTTCTCGACGGCGTCGGCCTCCTTCTCCCGTACCTGCACCGCCGCCAGGCCGACGGCCGCCGTCTCGGCCTGGACGCCCTCCGCCAGCCGCGTCTTCGCGGTCGCGTCGAGGTCGGCCGACTTCACCCGCGCCTCGGCGAGGGTGATCTGCTCGGCCGCCAGATGGACCGCGGCCTGCTCGGCGGCCTCGGCCGCCTTGATGTCCTTGACCAGCTTCTCCTGCGCCTCGGCCTCCGCCGCGATGACGATCGACTGGCGGTCGCGCTCGGCGGACTCCACGGCGCGCAGCCGCTTGATGGACTCCTCCTGCTCGGCGACCGTACGGTCCACGGCGATCCGCTCGCGGATCACCTCGGCGATCTCCCGGCGCTCCGTCTCGACCTCCTTCTCGGCCGAGATACGCGTCAGTTCGGTCTCCCGCTCGCGGGCGATGACCTCAAGGAGTCGGTCCTTCTCGATGCGCTCGGTCTCGATGGCGATGACCCGCTCGCGGTTCTTCTCGGCGACGGCGACCTCACGCGCCTGGTTCTCGCGCTGGACGCCCAACTGCTCCTCCGTACTGAGGAAGGCACTCTGCGCCCGCAGCCGCTCCTCCTCACGCACACGCGCCGTCTCGGCCTCCTCGCGTGCCCGTACGGTCTCGATCTCGCGCTTCTGCTTGATCTCGGCGTCGGCCTGCCGGCGCTCCAGCTCCAGGATCGCCTCGCGGGCGTCGACGTTCTGGCGGGTGGTCTCCTTCTCCTCCGTACGGAGGAACTCGTTTGTGCGGACATGCTCGATCGCTGTCAGCTCGGTGATCTTCCGGATGCCCTGGGCGTCCAGGATGTTGTGGGTGTCCAGCTGCGCGAGCGGCGTCTGCTCCAGATAGTCGATCGCCGCGTCCTCCAGGCTGTAGCCGTTGAGGTCGGTGCCGATGACCTGGATGATCCGGTCCCTGAACTCGTCGCGCTTGGTGTAGAGATCGGTGAAGTCGAGCTGCTTGCCGACCGTCTTCAGCGCCTCGGAGAACTTGGCGTTGAACAGCTCCTGCAACGTCTCCTTGTCGCTGGCCCGTGCCGTGCCGATGGCCTGCGCGACCTTGATGACGTCCTCGGTGGTCTTGTTGACCCGGACGAAGAACGAGATCCGGATGTCGGCGCGGATGTTGTCCCGGCAGATCAGTCCGTCCCGGCCGGTGCGGGTGATGTCGATGGCCTTGACGGAGATGTCCATCGTCTCGGCCTTGTGGAGCACGGGCAGGACGACCTGGCCGGTGAAGGTGACGTCGACCTTCCGCATCTTCGAGACGATCAGGGCCTTGCCCTGCTCGACCTTGCGGAAGAGCCGGCTGACGACCAGGAGCAGGGTCACTGCGATGAGCAGGACGACGGCGACGAGCACGCCGACGCCCAAGGTGATGGCATCCATGAGAAGTCCTTGCGTGGAGGCACGAACGGGCACGAGCAGGCATGGGGGCCCGACCGACGAGGGGCCGGGTGAGGGGAGTCAGGCGATGCGGGGCGAAGGGATCAGGCGGCCGAGGCGCGCGGGTCCAGCGCCGTGTCGTACGGCGCGACCCAGAAGAACTCACCGGCGTCGTCGTAGGCGTACAGCAGCCCGGTGCTGCCGTTGCTCAGCGTCGGCGCGCCGGCCTTCGCGGTGTCCGCGCGGTGCTGCCTGACCTGTACGAGGGCGGTGGAGCCGTCCCGCGCGGCGACCTCGGCCTGGCCGAACCAGGCATCCACCCGTCCTGTCCGGATGGTGCAGGTCAGTCCCACGAAGTCGAGCCGGGACGGCCCGGGTTCGTCGGGGAAGAGCGTGTGCAGCGGCCGTACGAGGAGCCGGGTGACCCACCAGGCGAGCAGCGTCGCCCCGGCCAGGACGGCGAGAGCCGAAACGGCCCGTACGAGACCGGAGACGCCGAGGTGGCCCATAAGTACGGAGGCGGTGAGGCTGCTGAACCACGCGACCGCCGTCAGCAGCGAGAAGGCCACGGTGACCGGCACTCCGCCGATCCCGGCGGTGTCGAGGTCGATGTCCGAGTCGAAGCTGTCGGTCTCGGTGACGCCGGCCAGTACCAGCAGCCAGAAGCCGACGACCACGATCAGCGCGGCGGTGAACAGGAAAGTGGGGAATCCGAGTGCCGCGTCGATGAATTCACGCATGTCCCGTTTCCCCCTCGCGCGGCACTCCGCCGCCGTACCGACCGGACCGGACCGACTCCGGATGCCGGAGTGCGAGTGCGCGCACTCCGGCACCGGACCACGGCCCCCGTGTCGTCCCCCGTTTTCCGTGGTCCGATCCTGTCAGCCGACGGACCGCGTGCGCATTGCCGGATCCCGGCAATCTTTACGCGCTCCTAATGCCGGGTGTCGTCGCGGGATCCAGGTCTGACAGGCTTGGCGGCAGCCGCGTTAAGAACGCGTCAGGACGGATCAGGAAGCCGGGGGGCTGGCATGACGGACCACACGACGGGCCGGGGCGCGGACCGGACCACGGACCGAAGCTTCGACAGGAGCACGGAGCGGAGCACGGACCTCGACGTGTTCCAGGAGTACTTGACGGGCTACGACCGGATCCTCTCCGACGTCTCGACGACCGGGCGCCGCCTCACCCGCGACGAGCTGGACTCGCGCCGCGCGCTGGGCGAGCAGGCCGCCGAGGCCGGGCACGGTCTGCGGGCCCTCGTCAGCAGGCATCTGACCGCCACCCGCGCCGCCTGGCCCGTCTCGTCGGCCGACACGGCGTCCGCCGACAGCGTTCTGGCCGCCGTCGAGCAGGCGGTCGACGCGTTCGCCGAGGGGTACGAGCGGGCCCAGCGCCTCGCCGTACGCCGCGAGGAGGCGTCCCGGCGCGAGTTCATCGACGACCTGCTGCACGGGCGCAGCGACCTGGGCAGGCTCGCCGAGCGGGCCGGCCGGTTCGGGCTCCAGCTCTCCCACGCGCACGCGGTGGCCGTGGCCGTCGGAGAGGCCGCGTACGCCGAGACCGACCCCGTCACCCGCAGCGTCGAACTCGCCCTCGTCTCGCGCTTCGGCGACCGCCGCATCCTGCTGACCACCAAGGACGGGCGGCTCATCTGCGTCGCGCCCGCCGACGAGGGCGACGTCCTCACATACTTCGCGAAGCAGGCGCACGCGGCGACAGGCGGCGGACGGGTCACCATCGGGCGCGCGCATCCTGGGGCGGGCGGCGTCGTGCAGTCGTACGAGGAGGCGCTCAACGCCCAGGACCTCGCCGACCGCATGGAGCTGGAGGAACCGGTGCTGCGCGCGGCCGACCTGCTGGTGTACCCGGTGCTCAGCCGGGACCGGGAGGCGATGACCGATCTCGTACGCAGTGCGCTCGGTCCTCTTAAGGAGGCACGCGGCGGCGCCCGGCCGCTGCTCGACACATTGACGGCGTACTTCGACGCGGGGTGTGTGTCGGCGGAGGCGGCGCGGCGGCTGAATCTGAGCGTGCGCGCGCTGACGTACCGGCTGGAGCGCATACACAAGCTCACCGGGTCGGACCCGGCGGAGCCCTTCCAGCGCTACACGCTCCAGACGGCGGTGATCGGCGCGCGGCTGCTGGACTGGCCGGCGAAGGAGATCTGAGCCGCTCCGGCACCATGTAAGGAGACCGCTGCCGCCGCCCCACGTCACAGTCGGACAGGAGATCGCAGGATGACCGAGCGCAAGCCACCCGGCGTCAACTTCGAGACATGGGTCGACCGGCAGGTCCGGGAGGCCGCCGAGCGCGGCGCTTTCGACGATCTGCCCGGGGCGGGCAAGCCGCTGCCGTCCGACTCCGCCCCGTACGACGAGCTGTGGTGGATCAAGGGAAAGCTGGAGCGGGAGGGAATCTCCCACCTGCCGCCGACGCTCATGCTCCGTAAGGAGGTCGAGGACGCGGTCGCCGCCGCCCGCGACGCCGCGTCGGAGGCACAGGCACGGCGGATCATCACGGCCATCAACGAGAAGATCCGCGCCGCCGTCGCCAGGCCCCCGGCCGGACCACCGCTGAACAAGAAGCCGTACGACGTCGAGGAGATCGCCGCGGAGTGGCGCGAGCGTCACTAGAGCGTGCCCGAGTGTGTGTCCGAGGGCGTGCCCGAGTGCGTGCCCGAAGGGGCGTCCCAGGGTGATCTCCTGGTCGCCCCACCTGGCACTCCCATTCCGTTTGCCATTCCTTTACCATGGTGTCTCGTCCCTCAGACCGCTCGCGGCGGGGACACCCCGACCGACCAAGAAGGAAGCAGCAGTTCCACGATGGAGCCTCCTAGTACCAGCCGTGCCATTTCCTCTCCGCTTTACCTGACCGGCGGAGCGGGGGTGGCACGGTGACCGAGATCTTCTTCCTGCTGATCGCCCTCGGGCTGACACTCGCCTGTGCCGTCTTCGTGGCCGCCGAGTTCTCGCTGACCACCGTCGAGCGCGACAGCCTGGAGCGCGCCGCGGCGGCCGGTGAGCGGGGCGCCGAAGGGGCCCTCAAGGCCGTCCGACGGCTCACGTTCCAGCTGTCCGGCGCCCAGCTGGGCATCACCGTCACCTCCCTCGTCATCGGCATGCTCGCCGAACCGTCCATGGCCGTGCTGCTGCGCGGACCGCTGGAGGCCGTCGGGCTCGGCTCGGCCGCCTCGGTCGTGGCCACCGTCCTCGGTGTCGTGATCTCCACGGTGGTGCTGATGGTGATCGGTGAGCTGGTCCCCAAGAACTGGGCGATCTCGCGGCCCCTGGCCGTCGCCAAGGTCGTCGCGGGCCCGCAGCGCGGCTTCACCGCCGCCTTCGGCCCGCTCATCCGCCATCTCAACAGCACGGCGAACCGTTTCGTCCGGCGCATGGGCCTGGAGCCCACCGACGAGCTGGCCTCCGCCCGTACCCCCGACGAGCTGATCTCGCTCGCCAGGCACTCCGCCGCCGAAGGCGCGCTGGAGCAGGACTCGGCCGAGCTGTTCGTACGGACACTGCGGCTCGGCGAGCTGACCGCCGAGAACGTCATGACGCCCCGCGTCGACGTCCAGGCGCTGGAGGCCGGCGCGACGGCCGCCGACGCGGCCAATCTCACCTACGCCACCGGCCTCTCCCGCTTCCCCGTCTACCGCGGCAGCCTGGACGAGGTGATCGGCACGGTCCACATCCGTGACGTCCTCGCCCTGGAGCCGGAGCGGCGCGCTCGCGTGTCCGTCACCGAGCTGGCCAGCGAGCCGCTGCTGGTGCCCGACACCCTGACCGCCGACCGGCTGCTGGACCGGCTGCGCGCCGCGCGCACCATGGCCGTGGTCATCGACGAGTACGGCGGCACGGCCGGTGTGGCCACCATGGAGGACATCGTCGAGGAGGTCGTCGGCGAGGTACGCGACGAGCACGACCCCGTCGAGACCCCCGACCTGCTGCCCGCGCCGCCCAGCGCGGACGGGCGCGCGACCTGGGAGGCCGACGGCAGCGTACGGATCGACGAGCTGGCGCGGATTGGTCTGGTCGCCCCGGAGGGGCCGTACGAGACCGTCGCCGGACTCGTCGCGGCCCGCCTCGCGCGCATTCCCGTCGAGGGCGACACCGTCGAGCTGGACGGGTGGCGCCTGGATGTCCTGGACATCGAGCACCACGTCGCGGAGCGCGTACACATCACCGAGCCGGCGCGGGCCGTCGTGGAGCCGTACGCGGCGCGCGTGCCCGTACCCGTACCGGTGACGGACACCGACGCCGATGCGGCCACCGCGGCCGACGCGGCCACCGCGACGGATGCCACCGACGCCGCCACCGCGACCGACGCCGCCACCGACGACCCCTCACGCGAGTACGCCGGAGAAGCCCGATGACCGCCCTGCAACTCGCCATCGGCGCACTGACGCTGCTGACCAACGCTTTCTTCGTCGGCGCCGAATTCGCCCTCATCGCCGTCCGCCGCAGCCAGATCGAGCCGCACGCCCGCAAGGGCGACAAGCGGGCACCCACCGTGCTGTACGGGCTGGAACACCTGTCGGCCATGATGGCCACCGCCCAGCTCGGCATCACCGTCTCGTCGCTGGTCCTCGGCGCCGTGGCCGAACCGGCCATCGCGCACCTCCTGGAGCCCGGCTTCGAGGCGGCACGGATCCCCGAGGCCCTGGTGCACCCGATCGCGTTCGTGATCGCGCTGACCCTGGCCACGTATCTGCACATGCTGTTCGGCGAGATGATCCCGAAGAACATCGCACTCGCCGCGCCCACCAAGACGGCGCTCGTGCTCGGCCCGCCGCTGGTCGCCCTGACCCGCGCGCTGCGTCCGCTGATCTTCGGCATCAACGCGTTCGCCAACGTCCTGCTCCGGCTGATCAAGGTGGAGCCCAAGGACGAGGTCGCCGCCGTCTTCAACGACGACGAACTCGCCCGTATGGTCGCCGTCTCCAGCCAGGCCGGGCTGCTCTCGCCCGCCGACGGCGAACGGCTGCGGGACGCGCTGGAGCTGGGCACCCGCCCGGTCGGCGAACTCCTCGTACCGCTGCGCCGGATGGTCACCGTCGACCACCGGGTGACACCGGAACAGCTGGAGCGGATCGCGTCGTCGGCCGGCTTCTCGCGGATCCCGGTCACCGGGCCCGCCGGCGCCGTCCTGGGCTACCTGCACATCAAGGACACCCTCGGCGTCGCCGACCGGACCAAGCCGTTCCCGCGCGCCACGCTGCACGCGGTGACACGGGTCCGGATCGACACCCCGCTCGACGACACGCTCACCGCGCTGCGGGCGGCTGACAGCCACCTGGCGGCGGTGACGGGCGAGGCGGGCACGGTGCTGGGCTTCGTGACGATGGAGGACGTACTGGGCGAACTGGTGGGGCCCGCTCCGGCCTAGAGTCCGTCCGGCACGGCCGGGCGGGAGCCGCCCCCCAGCGGACGGCCGCTGCGCAGATTCCAGCGGCCGTTGCGCCCGCTCAACTCCGTGACCGTCAGCGGCTGTACGTCGATCCGCCAGAACACCTGGGCCGGCGCGCCGATCGCGTGCACCGTCAGCGCGCGTACGACATCGGGCTCGGCCACCGCGAGGATGCGCGCCGAGTCCGGGCGCGCGTCGGCGCCCAGCGCGTCGAGCCAGTGGCCGAGCCTGATGTGCAGCGCCTTCAGCGACTCGCCGCCGTGCGGCGCCGCCGTCGGATCCGCCAGCCAGGCGGCGACCGCCTGCGGGTCGACGGCGCTGACCTCGTCCAGGCGCTTCCCGCGCCAGCGGCCCATCGCACACGTACGCAGCTCGGGCAGGGGCTCCGCGACCAGCCCGAGAGTTTCGGCCGTCTGCTGGCAGCGCACCGACGGGGACGCGAACACCCGGTCGGCGGTGGCCCGTTGCTCGGCGACGGCGAACGCGCCCCGTGCGGCCTCGGCCTGGCGCAGCCCGGTCGCGTCCAGCGGACCGTCGGCGAAGCGGGCCTCGCGCAGCGCCGTGCTGAGCGCCGGTGAGATCAACGTCACGCGGGTAGTCATGCGGCTCTCCAGGGTCGTGCGTTCACGGGACGCCGCCCCACCGGCCCGGTGGACGCCGGGGCGGCGGGGTTGGCCGCCCTCTTGGCCCACCTGCCCGATCGCGGTACGTTCACGTCGATATCACGACGGCGGGACGGAAGTCCGGTGGAATTCCGGCACGGTCGCGCCACTGTATGCCGAGCAGCCACCGCGTACGCGCGGCGAGGCGGTCCGGTGAGTCAGACCCGATCGTCGTCGTGCGAGCTCCACTGAACGGGACGCGAGTTCCCAAGGAGGTTGTGCCGTGGCTGAGTCCATCGTGCCCCCGGCCGTTTCTTCATCCACCGGATCAGCGATATCCCCCCTGACTCCCTTGCCCCTGCGGGCAGTTCTGCCCTGGGCGGTCTTCGTGGGCACGCTGATGCTGGTGCTGCTGTACTTCGTCGGTGCCGAACAGGGCGCGACGTCGGTGTTCTCCGGGGCGGGTGTGCACGAGTGGGTGCACGACGGCCGTCATCTGCTCGGCTTCCCCTGCCACTGATCCGACGAGAGCGGGCCACCCTCGGAGAACATCACCATGCAATCGTCCACTGTCAGAACCCTGTTGGTCCGCGGCATGATCGCGGGCGTCGTCGCCGGACTGCTCGCCTTCGCCTTCGCGTACGTGGTGGGGGAGCCGTCCATCGACTCCTCCATCGCGCTGGAGGAGGCCGCGTCGGCCCCGGCCCATGAGCACGGCGACGCCGCCGCGGCGCCCGCCGATGAAGGGGAAGAGGAGGAACTGGTCACGCGGCCGGTCCAGTCGACCTTCGGCCTCGCCACCGGAGTCCTCGTGTACGGGGTGGCGCTCGGCGGCATCGCGTCGCTGGCCTTCGCCGTCTGCCTGGGCAGGGTCGGCCGGCTGCGGCCCCGGGCGACGGCCGCGCTGGTCGCGGGCGCCGCCTTCACCACCGTCTATCTGGTGCCGTTCCTGAAATACCCCGCGACGCCGCCCGCCGTGGGTAATCCAGACACCATCGGCAAACGCACCACGCTGTTCTTCCTGATGATCGTGTTCAGCGTGCTGGTCGCGGTCATCGCCGTCATCGCCGGGCGGCGGCTCGCGCCGACGCTCGGCAACTGGAACGCGACCGTCGCCGCCGGCCTCGGATACGTGGCGGTCATGGCCGTGGCCTGTCTGCTGCTGCCCGCCAACACCGACGCGGTGAAGGAGACCTTTCCGGCCGCGCTGCTCTGGGAGTTCCGGCTGGCGTCGCTGGGGGTCCAGGCGCTGCTGTGGACAGCCTTCGGGCTGATCTTCGGCGCACTGGCGGAGCGCGTACTGCGGCCGGCCGGCTCCGCCTCTCCGGAGGCCGTACCGGCCGGGTCGGCGGCACGTACCGGCTGACACCGGGGAGCGACCGCCCCCCCGTACGCGCCTTGTGCCCGGCAGGATTCCTGCCGGGCACAGGTCTTGCCCGGCAGGAATCCTGCCGGGCACAAGTCATGTATGGGCCATCCGTGTATGAGATCCGTCAAACGCGCGCCTCGCACCGTATGGGACCCGTCAACGTCACTCGTGTCCCCGAAAAAAGAGGCTTTCCTCTAGAGGTCCAAGAAATTCCGATCTCTTTCAGGAGTTCACGATGGCCGACGTGGCCTTCGTCGTCACCACGATCGCGTTGTTCGCGTTGGTGGCTCTCGTTGCCAGGGGGGTGGCGAAGCTATGACCGTGGAAAACATCGTCGGTCTCGTCGTCGCCGTCGCTCTGCTGGGATATCTGGTCCTCGCCCTTGTGTTCCCGGAGAGGTTCTGAGTCCTGATGAGCCCGGTTCTTGCCGGTGTGCTCCAGCTGCTCGCGCTGATGGTGGCGCTGGCGCTGGCATACCGTCCGCTCGGTGATTACATGGCCGGTGTCTATTCCTCCCCGAAGCATTTGCGGGTCGAGAAATGGATCTACCGGGCTGTGGGGGCCAATC
This sequence comes from Streptomyces sp. NPDC006643, assembly GCF_042870175.1. Lineage (NCBI taxonomy): Bacteria > Bacillati > Actinomycetota > Actinomycetes > Kitasatosporales > Streptomycetaceae > Streptomyces > Streptomyces sp. NPDC006643. The sequence goes on from NZ_JBIAHA010000037.1 coordinate 59,810, forward strand.
CCGCCACGGAGATGCGGTGGCCCGCGTATCTGCGCGGTGTTCTCGGCTTCTCGCTGGTGAGTGTCCTGTTCCTGTATCTGATGCAAAGGGTGCAAGGGTCACTGCCTGGTTCTCTGGGTTTCGCGTCGATCGATCCGGACCAGGCGTTCAACACCGCCGCGTCGTTCGTGTCGAACACCAACTGGCAGTCGTACTACGGCGAGCAGGCCATGGGCCATGTGGTGCAGACCGGCGGGCTGGCGGTGCAGAACTTCCTGTCGGCGGCGGTGGGCATGGCGGTCGCGGTCGCGCTGGTGCGGGGCTTCGCCCGCTCCCGTACGGGTGAGCTGGGAAACTTCTGGGCGGACCTGGTACGCGGCACGGTACGGATCCTGCTCCCGGTCGCGCTGGTCGGAGCGGTGCTCCTGGTGGCGTGCGGGGCGATTCAGAACTTCGCCGGGATCCATCCGGTGGGCCAGTTCCCGGGCGGGGTGCAGGAGTGGAACGGCGGTGCGGTCGCGTCGCAGGAGGCGATCAAGGAGCTGGGGACGAACGGCGGCGGGTACTTCAACGCCAACTCCGCCCACCCGTTTGAGAATCCGAACGGGCTGTCGAACCTTCTCCAGGTTTTCCTGATCCTGCTGATTCCGCTGTCGCTGACGCGGACGTTCGGCCGGATGGTGGGGAGTGTGAAGCAGGGATACGCGATCCTCGCGGCGATGGTGACGATCTGGGTGGTGTTCACCGGGCTGATGATGTGGACCGAGTTCCACCACGGCGGTCCGGCGTTCGACATCGCCGGGGGTGCGCTGGAGGGCAAGGAGACCCGGTTCGGTATCGGCGCCTCCTCCATTTTCTCGGTCGCGACGACACTCACCTCGACGGGGGCGGTGAATTCGTTCCTGTCGTCGTACACCGGTTTCGGCGGCGGGATCGCGATGCTGGGAATGCAGCTGGGCGAGATCGCGCCGGGCGGTGTGGGATCGGGGCTCTACGGAATCCTGATCATGGCGGTGATCGCGGTGTTCCTCGCCGGGCTGATGGTGGGGCGGACACCGGAGTATCTGGGGAAGAAGATCGGCACGAGGCAGATCAAGTTCGCCGCGTGTTACATCCTCATCACCCCGGCTCTGGTGCTGTGTTTCACCGCGGTCGCGATGGCCCTGGACACGCCCGCGCATTCGATGACGAACAGCGGTGCGCACGGCTTCTCGGAGATTCTGTACGCGTATACGTCGGGGGCGAACAACAACGGTTCGGCGTTCGCCGGGCTGAACGCGGACACGCAGTGGTTCAACACCACGATCGGGATCGCGATGCTCCTGGGGCGGTTCCTGCCGATGGTGTTCGTGCTGGCGCTGGCCGGGTCCCTGGCCGAGCAGAAACCGGTCCCGGAGACCGCGGGCACCCTGCGCACCGACAAACCGCTCTTCAGCGGTCTCCTCGTCGGCACGATCATGATCGTCGCCGGTCTGACCTACTTCCCCGCACTCGCGCTGGGACCGCTCGCCGAAGGACTCGCCTCATGACCACCGCCACCTCGACCCCCACACCCGACCCCGGCTCGGGCCCCTCCCGGGCACCCCACGCCGACGTGCCGACCTCCCACCGGCCCGGCGACGACGGGCGGGTCGGGGGCGGTCTGTTCGACCCGAAGCAGCTTGTGAGGTCGTTTCCGGATGCGCTGAGGAAGCTCGATCCGCGGGTGATGGTCAAGTCACCGGTGATGTTCGTGGTCGAGACCGGCTCGGTGCTGACGACGGTGCTGGCGCTCACGGAGCCGGGTGAGTGGTTCGGCTGGGCGATCACCGCCTGGCTGTGGCTGACGACGATCTTCGCGAACCTCGCCGAGGCGGTCGCCGAAGGCCGCGGCAAAGCCCAGGCCGACACCCTGCGCAAGGCGAAGACCGACTCGGTCGCACGACGCCTGACCGGGCGGAACGCGGAGCCCGTAAACCCTGGAAAGCCCGTGAAGCCCGTGCAGGAGGAGCGTGTTCCCGGGACCGATCTGCGGATCGGCGACCTCGTGGTCTGTGAGGCGGGGGATGTGATCCCGGGTGACGGGGATGTGGTGGAGGGCGTCGCGTCGGTGGACGAGTCGGCGATCACGGGTGAATCGGCGCCGGTGATCCGGGAGTCGGGCGGGGACCGCAGCGCGGTCACCGGCGGGACGAAGGTCCTGTCCGACCGTATCGTCATCAAGATCACGACGAAGCCCGGTGAGACGTTCATCGACCGGATGATCGCACTCGTCGAGGGCGCGGCCCGGCAGAAGACACCCAACGAGATCGCGCTGAACATTCTTCTCGCGTCGCTGACGATCGTGTTCCTGCTGGCCGTCGTCACCCTCCAGCCGTTCGCGATCTACGCCGGCGCCCAGCAGTCCATGATCGTGCTCACTGCGCTGCTGGTCTGTCTGATCCCGACCACGATCGGGGCACTGCTGTCCGCGATCGGAATCGCCGGCATGGACCGCCTCGTCCAGCGCAACGTCCTGGCCATGTCCGGCCGCGCGGTGGAAGCCGCGGGCGACGTCTCGACACTCCTCCTGGACAAGACCGGCACCATCACCCTCGGCAACCGCCAAGCAGCAGAGTTCGTACCTGTCACCGGAGTCACCGAGACCCAACTCGCCGACGCCGCCCAGCTCTCCTCCCTCGCCGACGAGACACCCGAAGGCCGTTCCATCGTCGTACTCGCGAAGGAGAAGTACGGGCTGCGGGAACGTCACGAGGGGGAGCTGGGCCAGGCGGAGTGGGTGCCGTTCACCGCACAGACCCGCATGTCCGGCGTCGACATCACAGAGGAGGAGCCGGGCGGAGAGGCAGGGGCCGGGCGCAAGATCCGCAAGGGCGCGGCGGGTTCGGTCGTCGCCTGGGTCACCGAACGTGGTGGTCAGGTGGCTCCGGACGCGCACATCTTGACGGACCGTATCTCCGAGGACGGCGGGACACCGCTGCTGGTGGCGGTGGAGGACGGGCACGGCGCCCGCGTCCTCGGCGTCATCCATCTCAAGGACGTGGTGAAGGAGGGCATGCGGGAGCGGTTCGAGGAGCTGCGCCGGATGGGGATCAAGACGGTGATGATCACGGGTGACAATCCGCTGACGGCGCGGGCCATCGCCCAGGAGGCCGGGGTGGACGACTTCCTCGCCGAGGCCACCCCCGAGGACAAGATGGCCCTCATCCGCCGTGAGCAGGCCGGCGGGAAACTCGTCGCGATGACCGGCGACGGCACCAACGACGCCCCCGCACTCGCCCAGGCCGACGTCGGGGTCGCGATGAACACCGGCACCTCCGCCGCCAAAGAGGCCGGGAACATGGTCGACCTGGACTCCAACCCCACGAAACTCATCGAGATCGTCGAGATCGGGAAACAACTCCTCATCACCCGGGGCGCGTTGACGACGTTCTCCATCGCCAACGACGTCGCGAAGTACTTCGCGATCATCCCCGCGATGTTCGCCGTCGTCTATCCGGGCCTGGACACCCTCAACATCATGAGCCTGTCCTCACCCGAGTCCGCGATCCTCTCCGCCGTCATCTTCAACGCCCTGGTCATCATCGCCCTCGTCCCCCTGGCCCTGCGCGGGGTGCGCTACCGGCCCATGAGCGCCGACCGGATGCTCCGCCGCAACCTCGGCATCTACGGCATCGGCGGCCTCATCGCCCCCTTCGCCGGCATCAAACTCATCGACCTCCTCATCTCCCTCATCCCCGGAATCGGCTGATGACCATGAACACCACCCTCGGCACCACCACCCGCCTCCTGACCGCCGCACTCCGCGCCCTGCTCGTCCTCACCATCCTGTGCGGGGTCATCTACCCCCTCACCGTCATGGGCATCGGACAGGGACTGTTCAACCATCAGGCGAACGGCTCCGAGATCACCGCCAACGGCAAAGTCGTCGGCTCCGAACTCATCGGCCAGCGCTACGACCTGCCCCTCAAAGACGGCCAGGAGACGCCGGACCCGGACCTGAAGTGGTTCCAGCCCCGCCCCTCCAACGGGCTCGGCACCAACAGCGTCAACACCCAGTACCAGCTCATCCTCTCCGGAGCCACCAACAGAGCCGGTGACAACGCCGAGCTGATCCAGTGGGTGAAGGACGCCAAAGCAGCCGTCATCAAGGACAACTCCGTCGACGGCTACACCGTCAAACCCTCGGATGTCCCGCCCGACGCGGTGACCTCCTCCGGCTCCGGCCTCGACCCCGCCATCTCCCCCCAGTACGCCGACATCCAGGTCCACCGCATCGCGAAGCTGAACAACCTCGATGTCACAGCCGTCCAGAAACTCGTGGACGACCACACCGACGGCCGCATCCTCGGCTTCATCGGCGAACCACGCGTCAACGTCCTGAAGTTGAACATCGGCCTGAAGGCGCTTGAGACGAAGTGACGGGTCAGAAGGGCCAGCAGCGCCAGAAGGGCAGAAGGATCAGAAAGGCATCCGGCCGCGCGTGCGGCGTCCGGCCGAGCCGCTGCGGCCGACGGCGCGCGAGCTGCTGCTGAAGGGCTTGCGGAGCAGCCTGCCGAGCGCGCCCGGGGCCTTGCCCGCGACCTGTCCGCCGGCGCCGAGGGTGCGCTGTGTGCCCCGCTCGGGGTGGCGTGAGAGGCGGGGAAGCAGGAAGGCGAGCACGAGAAGTACTGCGCAGACGGCAACGATTCCGACGATCATCATGTGTGCTCCTCCTTGTGACGTTCATGGCGTTCGTGGCGCCTGGAGTGGCGCTCTCCTCCGGGTACCCGCAAGTCGCACTCGCACGCGTCGACCTCATTCGTGGTGCGGTCGCGAGTGGGGGCGGCTCGCGCGACAAGACGCCCGGAATGGAATGGAGAAACCTCACCGAATCGGACTCGTGGAAATTAATTGAATTGACAGAAGATTTCCGGGAGTTGTCACACCTATTGCGTGATCGCGGGGGTCCGTCGGACCATGGCGGTACTTGCCATAATTCCGCCGAGGGGTGACTTGTGTTCCGAAGAGCTTTGTCCGTTCTGAGTGGCAGCGCGCTGCTCGCTCTCTGCGCTCTGTCCGTTCCTTCCCACGACGAGATTCGCACGGACGCCGTCGCCGCGAAAGCGGTCGCGCCGGATGCGGTCGGGCCGGATGCGGTTGCCGCCGCCGGTGCCACGACGCCCTTCGTCACGCTCGAAGCCGAGGCCGGGCAGCGCGGCGGCGGCGCCACTCTCCGCTCCATCAGCCCCGGAGCGGCGGTGCCGACCAAGGCCACCTTGGAGACGGAGGCCTCGGGTTACGCGCTGGTCGAACTCAAGAGCAACGGTTCTTCGGTGACGCTGCCCAACAACACCGGAAAGAGCGCCAATACCCTCGTCGTCCGTGCCTCCATTCCGGACTCGGCGGGCGGCGGTGGCATTACCGCCACGCTCAACCTGTATGTGAACAATGTGTTCCGCCAGGCGGTCACGCTGGATTCACGCCAGGCCTGGAACTACCGCGGCGCGACCACCAACCCGGACGACCCCCGCGCCGGCGGGATGCCCTACCGCTTCTACAACGAATTCCCCGTCTGGATCACTGGTGCCCCCGTCGCGGCCGGCAGCACGATCAAACTCCAGAAGGACGCGGCCAACACCGCTGCCGTCTACGACATCGACTCCGTCGATCTGGAGAATGTCGGGGGCGCGCTGGCTCAGCCCGCGAACTCGATCTCCGTCGTCACCAACGGCGCGGACCCGAAGTTCGTGAAGGACTCGACGGTCGCCATCCAGAACACGGTGAACGCCGCCCGTGCCGAGAAGAAGTCGGTGTGGATCCCGCCGGGCAAGTATCTGACGAACAGCCTGGTGTCGAAGCCGCTGGACTTCACCGGGGTCAAGGTGCAGGGCGCCGGCATGTGGCATTCCACGATCTATCGAAAGGTTCCGCTTCCGGCCAATGCGTGGCGCTCGCAGATCACGATCGGCTCGGGAAGCACGGTGACCGATCTCCAGATCGACACGAACGCCGTCTGGCGGGGAATCGGTGGCACCGGCGGTTCGGACTACGGAATCAACGCCGGCGGCGCCGGCGGCTGGCTCGTCGACCGGCTCTGGACGCGGCACATCGACTCCAACTGGCTGTCGGGCACCAACGGCCTGCTACAGAACAGCCGGACCGCGGACAGCTACGGCGACGGTTACAACATCAACAACGGCAACACCCCGAACCCGGACAAGCTCGGCCTCAACATCACGGTCCGTAACAGCTTCGCCCGCAATACCGGCGACGATTCCTTCGCGACGTACTCCGACGCCGGAGCCGACGGGAAGAACGGCCAGATGAGCGGTGCGAAGATCCTCAACAACACCGCGATCGCGCCCTGGTGGGCCAACGGCATCCGGGTCGCCGGCGGGCGCAATGTCGAGGTGAAGAACAATCTGGTGAACAGCGTGTCGTCCAACAACGCGATGGATCTCAGCGTGTTCGGCGACTCGGGGCACCCGCTGGAGTCGGTCACGGTGAGCGGTAACACCCTGATAGGCGGGGGCGGCTGGAACGGCGTTCGACATGGGGTGCACATCGGTTCCACTTCCAGCACCTCGCATTTCCCGAACGCTTTCACGAACGTCACCATGAGCGACAACATCATTCGCGGTTCTCTCACTGCGGGGCTCAACATCGATCGAACGCGTGTGAATGCGACGCTCACGAACAACACGATCGACCGCCCGGCCAAGGAGGGAATCCTGATCAGCTCGGGAGTCACCGGGACAGGCAAATTCACCGGTAACAAGATTCAGAATCTGCTCCCGGGCCAGGTGGCCCAGAAGAACGATTCACCGGCCACCTTCAAGATCACCGGCTGAACGGGCGAGTTGCGACGCCTGGACCGGGGCTGGCGCCCGGTCCAGGCGTCGCCGAGACAAATGCGTCATCGTGGTGACCCACAGCCAAACCCTCGCGGCAAACTCGGACCGCACCCTGACGCTCCGCAAGGGCAAGATCACGCCGGAACGTAACCGGCTTGCCCCACAAGGTTGTTGACCCACACGTATCGCCCGTCTTCTCGCTACAGTCTTCGCAGGTTCGGTGACACTGAGCAGTGAGGCGGTTGAGTGAGTCGGCGGTACCTCATAGCCCTCGGCAGCGGTCGATACCGCCATCTGCCCGAGGAAGAACAACTGCCCTCCGTCTCCGGGGACGTTCGCGCGATCGCGGCCCTCTTCGGCTCTTTCGGGTACGAGTCGGTGCTGCCGGGTCTCGGCGAGTACGACGGCGCCGAACAGATCCGCCAGAAGCTTTCGCACTGGTCGGAAGATACCGCTCTGACCAGCGACGACGTGGTGGTCGTGTACTTCGCCGGGCACGGCGCCGTGGCGGAACGCGACCGTCATCACCTGCTCTGCTGGGATTCACGTGACGAGGACCTCGCGACCACGGCCCTGGCCACCGAGGACCTCGTGCGCATCCTCTGCCGGGGCAACCTCCGGCACCTGCTGCTGATCCTCGACACGTGCGCGGCCGGCGCGGGCGGGGCGGAGGCGTCCGCGGTCGCGCTGCGGACGATCGCGTACCGCAACGCGCACGCCGACTCCACCGGGCTCTGGTTCCTCGCCTCCGCCCGCCGCAAGGACATCGCCGAGGACGGCGCGTTCGTCGCCGCCCTCGGCGAGGCGGTGGGGACGACGACGGGACGGACCGGTCAGCGACAGCAGTACCTCGACCTCACCGAACTGGTGAAGGCGATCAACGAGCGCTTCGAGGGCGAAGGACGGGGCCAGCGCGCCGAGTTGGCGAGCGGACTCGTCACCGGGCTGGCCCCCTTCCTGCCGAACGCCGGATACGAGGAGGAACTGCCGCCCCTCGGCACCGACCTCGAAGTGCAGCGCCGGGTGGTCGCGCGGGACCTCACCGAACACTTCGGACCACGCTCGCGCGGTGTGGAGTTCGAGTCGGAGCAGGGCCTGTACTTCAGCGGCCGGGTGCGCGTCCTGTCCGAACTCGTGGCCTGGCTGACCGCCGAGGTCGGGGACGGCCGGGGGCGCGTCGTCACCGGCAGTCCGGGGTGCGGGAAGTCCGCGGTCCTCGGGCGGATCGTCGCGCTGTCGGACGGCCCGTACCGTTCACGGCTCGACCTCGCCGGTGTCGTGCCCGAGACCGTGGTCCCTCCGGGATGCGTGACGGCGGCCGTGCACGCCCGCCACAAGCGGTTGGAGGAGGTCGTGGAACGCCTCGCCACCGCCCTCGACGTACAGGCGGACGGCGCCGCCGCGCTGCTCCAGGAACTCACCCGACGCGGTCGTCAGGGGCCGCCGCTGATCATCGTCGTGGACGCGGTGGACGAGGCGGGGTCGGACACCGCCGCGGACGCGGGCGGCCACGGCGAGCCGCGCAGGATCACCCGGGAACTGCTGCGCCCGATGTCGGAGATCCAGGGCGTACGGCTCCTGGTGGGGACCCGCCACGAGTTGGTCGCGCCCCTCGGGCCCACCTTCCTCTGCATGGATCTGGACCGGCCCGAGTACCGCGCCGGTGTGGACGATGTCGCCGGTTACGTCACACGGGTGCTGCTCGCCACGGAGGAGGCCGACGTACGCACTCCCTACCGGGGCCGCCGCGAGCTCGCCAGGCTCGTCGCGAGAGGCGTCGCCGAGAAGGCCGCGGGGGTCTATCTCTACGCGAGGACCACCGCGCGCACCCTGCGGTCGGACCTGACCGCGGTGGACGTCGGCCGGCCCGGCTGGGCGGAGACGCTGCCCAGCGAGATCGGCGAGGCGTTCGACGACTACCTGGCCCGCTTCGGTCCCGACGAGCCCCGGGTGCGGCGCATGCTGCTCGCCCTCGCCTTCTCCGAGGGAAAGGGACTGCCCCGGGGGCTGGTCTGGACGGCGCTGAGTTCGGTGATCTCGGGGATTCCCTGTACGGAGGAGGACGTCTCCTGGGTCTTGGACGTCGCCGAGGCGTACATCGCCGAAGTCATCGACGACGACCGGCGTTCCGCCTACCGGCTCTACCACAAGGCGCTGGCCGAGCATTTGCGCGCGACCGCCGACCGCCCGCCGGAAGACATCCAGCGGTCGGTCGTCGAAGCCCTCAAGTCCCTCGTCCCGACAGCGTCGGACGGACGCCTCGACTGGTTCCTGGCCGTTCCGTACGTACGTCAGCACATGGCCACGCACGCGGCGGCGGCGGGAGTGCTCGCCGGGCTCGTCGAGGATCCTGGCTTTCTGCTCGCCGGCGAACGCCTCTCCCTGCTCGGCGCGTTCGCGTCGATCGAGGGCGAGGGCCCCAGGCGGATCCGCGGCTCGTACGAGCAGGTGGCGCACCGCCTGACGAGCGACCGCGCCATGGGGGAGCGGGCCGCCGATCTACAGCTGTCGGCCCGCCGCTGCGGGGCCGACCAACTGGCCGACCGTATCGGCGAACTGGGTGTCGCGTTGCCTTGGTCGGCGCGCTGGGCCTGGTGGTCGACCAGCGGGGTGCACAGGCTGCTCGGCGGTCACGGCAAGTCGGTCGGCTGCGTCGCGGTCGGGAGCCTCGACGGGCGGCCCATCGCGGTGACGGGAAGCGCCGACGGAACGGCCCTCGTGTGGGACCTCACGTCCCAGCGGCGGATCGGCGAACCGCTGTCCGTGGGCATCGCCGTGAGCGCCGTGACCATCGGCGACCTGGGCGACTACACCGTCGCCCTCACCGGTGCGGAGGACGGCACCGTACGGATCTGGGACCTGTCGGCGGGTCAGGAGTACGGACGACCGTTGACGGGGCATACCAACCGGGTCGAGAGCATCACCGTAGGAGACGTCCAAGGGCGCCCGGTGGTGCTGACGGCGAGCGCCGACGGCACGGCGCGCATCTGGGATCTCGTCGGCAGGGAACAGCTCGGCGGTGAACTGAGCGCGCACAGAAGAACGGTCTGGGACGCCGATCTGGGCGAGCTCGACGGCCGTCCCGTCGCGGTCACCGGCGGTGAGGACAAAGCCGTCTACGTCTGGGACCTGAGCGAGGTCTTCAACGGTGGTGACGCGCGTGTCGACGGGACCCCGCTCATCGGCCCGGCACAAGCGGTCACCTCCGTGTGCGTGGCACAGCTGGACGGCAGGGCCGTGGCACTCGTCGGAGACCGGGCCGGAATGCTCAGCCGGTGGGATCTGGCCGACCGCCGTCAGATCGGCGAACCGGTCGCGGCTCATGTCTACTGGAACACCAGCGGGGTCACTTCGGCCGTGATCGGGGAATCCGACGGTCGTCCGGTGGCGCTGAGCAGTGGACGGTACGAGGCACGCCTATGGGATCCGCGTACCCTTCAGCCACTCGGACATCCGCTGCGCGGTCACGTCGAGCGCATCACCGCGGCGGCGCTCACCGACCGCGGAGACGCCTCCCTGGCGGTCACCGTCAGCGACGACCGCACCGCGCGTATCTGGGATCTGACAGCTGATCAGCCCGACGAGGGCCACACCCGCCCGGTGTGTGCCACGGCGTTCGCCGAGTTCCAGGGGCGCCCGCTGATCGTCACCGGAGGAGAGGACTCCACCGCACGGCTCTGGGACTTGAGGACGCGGACACCGGCCGGCAGTCCCATGGAGGGACATTCCGGTGAGGTCTCCGCCGTGGCTCTTGGCCTCTCGGGAGGACGGGCGGTGGTCGCGACGGGCGGGTCCGACACCACTGTCCGACTCTGGGACCCGTTCCGGGGCGCCGCCCTGGCCCCGCCGCTGACGGGGCACACCAACGCGGTGCGCTGTGTGGTGTTCGGCGAGCTGGGCGGTGCGGTGGTCGTCGTCAGCGGTGCCGAGGACGGTACGGTCCGGCTCTGGGACGCGGTCTCCGGAGAGGTGGTCGGTCACCCACTGGTGGGGCACATCGGCGGCGTCTCCCACCTCGCTGTTAGGCGTGTCGGCCGCGGACTGGAGATCGTTCTCGCGACGACGTCGGACCACGCGTACGTGTGGCACCTGACCGGTCGTGGGGCGGACTGGCCGACCGAACCTCACGCGCACTTCAACGTGGAGGATCTCACCCCCGCGGCGTTGGCGGTCGGCGTGGGGTTCCACGGGACACGGCCGGTGGTGCTCTCCAAGTTCGAGGGCAACAGCGTTCATCTGCACGATGTCGTGAGCCGATCGGCCGTCGGCGGTCCGTTTCTCGGGCACACGGAATTCGTGTTGGCGGGAGCCCTCGGCCGGATCGGCAGGAACGCGGTCGTCGCGACCATGGGCTACGACAACACCGTCCGGATCTGGGATCTGGAGACAGCCACACCGGTGGGGGAGCCGTTGGAAGGCTTCACCGCGGGCCGGCGGACGCTGCGCGCGGCGCCGCTGTTCGCCCAGGTCGACGGCGCACCGGTGATGGTGGTCGTGACCTCACGGGATGTGCGGGTCTGGGACGCGGTCGCCACACGTCCCCACGGAGAGCCGCTGTGTGGCGAGGACCGGAACCTGTTGTCGGTCGACATCCTTCAGCCGTCGGACGGCCGCGCGATCGTCGTCACGGGAGCCGACAACGGTGTTGCCCGCACACATGATCTCGAGGACGGACACCAGGTGGCGGCACACCTCACCTCGGTGGCACAGTGGATGACCGACTCGGCGGCCGTTCAACTGGACGGTGACAGCCTGCTGGTGCGCAGCAACTGGATGGACGCCGAGGTCTGGAGCCTCGGCTCCCGAAGGCGTATCGGCAGACGGTCGGGGACTTCCAGCCGCGCCTGCCTACAGTCCGTTGACGGCAGGGCCGTTGTGGTGTCGGTCGCGGGTGACTACGCGCTCCACGCCTGGGATCTGCATACACAGGCCCCTGTATGTCCCCCGATGAGCGGCCACACGGCCGACGTGACGACGCTGCGCACGGCGCTGATCGACGGTGTCCCGATCGTGGCGAGCGCCTCCCGTGACGGGACGGTACGGCTGTGGGACATCACCACGGGCAGCCAGTACGCCGATCCTCTCGGCGGCCATGAGATGGGTGTGTACGGCCTGGAGATCGCGCGCCTGGACGGCCGGGACGTCGTCATCTCCGGAGCGGGCGACGGCCGTCTGCGCTTCTGGGACCTGGCCGACGGACAGGACACCGGAGTGGAACTCGCGCCCTTTCCCTCGGCGGTCCGGGCGATCCGCGCCGCGGACGTCCACGGCACACCCGTCACCGTCGCGGCCGACCGCTACGGACTCATGCGCGTACGGGAGATGGACTCCTCCGTATGGACGGCCGAACTCGACATCGGCAGTGGGATCAACGGCATCGCGCTCGACGGTGACGGCCGGGTCTGCGTGGCCGCCGACATGGGAGTGGTCGCGCTCCGGCTCAATCCGTCCCGACCCGCGAAGGAAAGAGGCGCCCGGTGACCCGTGTGGTCCTCGTCCACGGCATCGCCCAGGAGATGAAGGGCCCCGAGACACTGCTCGCGGACTGGTATCCGGCGCTGAGCGACGGTCTCGCTCTGGCGGCCGGCCCCCCGGTGGCCCGCGACGACGTCTCCATGGCCTTCTACGGTGACCTGTTCCGCCCCGCCGGTCATCGGGGGCTCGGTACACCGGAGTTGGACGCGTCCGACGTTCAGGACGGCATCGAGCGCGAACTGCTGCTCCAGTGGTGGCAGTCCGCCGCCGCTCTGGACACACGCGTCGCGGGCCCGGACGCCCAGGCCCGACTGCGTACGCCCCTCCTCGTACAGCGAGCCCTGAACGCGCTCAGCCACTCGTCCTTCTTCGCCGGCCTCAGCGAACGCATGATGATCTCCAGCGCCCGGCAGGTACGCCGCTACTTCACCGAGCCCGCTGTCCGCACCGCGATCCAGGCCAGGATCGCCGCGCGCGTCACCCCCGGGACCAAGGTGATCGTGGCCCACTCGCTCGGGACGGTCGCGGCCTACGAGGCGCTGCACGCCCTGGCCGACCCCCCGCGCCTGACACTGGTGACGCTGGGCTCCCCCTTGGCCATCCGCAACCTCGTCTTCGAACGCCTGCTGCCCCGACCCTCCGACGGCCTCGCGCGCTGGCCGACCCCGGTCGAACGCTGGACCAACATCGCGGACACGGGTGATGTCGTGGCGCTGACAAAGGAGTTGGCGCCGTTGTTCGGAGATCGTCTACGCGATGTACGAGTCCACAACGGCGCCCGCGCCCACGACGTACGCCCGTACCTCACGGCTCGTGAGACGGGCGAGGCGATTGCCGAGGCACTGGGGACGGACGCTGTGGGACCCCGGTGACGGCTGGTCCGACGCGGGGTCCGGCTGCGTGGGTTCTCCGGAGGTGTTACCAGCCGTGCTCTGCCGGAGAGCAGGAACTCGATGGGTACGCCGTCGAGTTGCCGCACGACGGGCGTCGAGACCGGACAGTCTGGTGAACCGACCGGCCGCGTCTGGCCAATTCCCTGGTCAGGGCGTGGACGGTGGTGGTCTTCCCGACGCGGGCGTCCGGAAGGTGCCAAGGGCGCCCACCCGGGCGGGCGCCCGTACCCCACGGAACCGAACCTCAGCCGCTCACGGCCACACCAAGCAGTACGGCTGATGCCCCGCCTCATGCAACCGATGGCTGAAGTCCTGCCACTCGTGGAGCAGTTGGTAGACGTTGAACGCGTCCCGGGGGCCGCCCCGGTCCGGGACCGTCGACCAGATGAAGGCCGCCGCTCCCACCGATTCCTCGCCGATGCCGCGCAGCGGGTCCACCACCGTCATCGGGAGCTTCACCACCGCGTAGTCCGGGTGCAGCACCACCAGTTCGAGCGGGGGGACCTTGTTCAGGGGCATGCCCTGGATGCCCGTGAGGACCATTGCGGCTATCGTCTCGGGCTTGATCTTGGTGAACATGCCGCCCATGCCCAGCTCGTCGCCGCCCAGTTCCTCCGGGCGCATCGAGATCGGGACGCGGGCCGCCGTGGCGCCGTCCGGCGCGCCGAAGTATTTGTAGGTCACCCCCACCCGGCCGCTCCCGCTTCCCGGAGGCCGGCTGTCGTTCCTGCCGGGGGGAGGCTGCGCGCGGGCCTCTCGCTCGCGGCGCCGGTGTTTCCCCCGCCGGGCAGGGTCGGGCCCGAGGTCATCGGTCCCCTCGCCCAGTCCGCCACCGCGATGCATATCTCCACCCGACCACTCGCAGCCCCGGCCGCGCAACCCGATCATCGTGACAGTGACCTCCCCCACGAACGACCGGTGAAACACCTGTCCGCAGATACTTCGAAGGCTCTGACACCATGGATTGCGTGAGCTTCCCCTATGACGCCCCAGTTTCGCAGACGCGGGGGCGTTGACGCCCTTATGTAATACGAGGAGACCGCGCGCCCCGCTCATCGGTGGCCGAGATCCTTCGTCCCCGGCCACCCGACCCCGAATCGCAGATCAGGACCAAAGTGTCGTATTCATACGAAGCCCCCGTATCGCAGGCGCTTTTCGACCGTGCGTCGACCGTGACGCCCGGCGGCGTGAATTCTCCCGTCCGTGCCTTCCGGGCCGTGGGCGGTACGCCCCGGTTCATGGTGTCCGGTGACGGTCCGTACCTCACCGACGCCGACGGGCGCGAGTACGTCGACCTCGTGTGCTCCTGGGGGCCGATGATCCTCGGCCACTCGCGGCCCGAGGTCATCGAGGCCGTCCAGGCCGCCGTCGCCCGGGGCACGTCCTTCGGGACGCCCGGTGAGGGCGAGGTCGCGCTCGCCGAGGAGATCGTCGCCCGGGTCGCGCCCGTCGAGCAGGTACGGCTCGTGTCGTCCGGCACCGAGGCCACCATGTCCGCGATCCGGCTGGCGCGCGGGTTCACCGGGCGGGCGAAGATCGTGAAGTTCGCCGGGTGTTACCACGGGCACGTCGACGCGCTGCTCGCCGCCGCCGGGTCCGGTGTGGCCACGTTCGGGCTGCCCGACACGCCCGGGGTGACCGGCGCGCAGGCCGGGGACACCGTCGTACTGCCGTACAACGACCTTCAGGCCGTACGGGACGCCTTCGCCGCGCACCCCGGGGAGATCGCCTGTGTGATCACCGAGGCGTCGCCCGGGAACATGGGCGTCGTGCCGCCGCGTGACGGGTTCAACGCCGGGCTCAAGGAGCTGTGCGCCGCGAACGGCGCCCTGTACATCTCCGACGAGGTGATGACCGGATTCCGTACGTCGAAGGCCGGCTGGTACGGCATCGACGGTGTCGCGCCCGACCTGATGACCTTCGGCAAGGTCATGGGCGGCGGATTCCCCGCGGCTGCCTTCGGCGGCCGTGCCGACGTCATGGCGCACCTCGCCCCCGCCGGGCCCGTCTACCAGGCCGGCACGCTCTCCGGGAACCCCGTCGCCACCGCCGCCGGGCTCGCGCAGCTGCGGCTGCTCGACGACGCGGCGTACGCGAAGGTCGACGCCGTGTCGGCCGAGATCCGCGGGCTGGTGACCGACGCCCTCGGTAAGGAGGGTGTCGCGCACCGGGTGCAGACGGCGGGCAACATGTTCTCCGTCTTCTTCACCGCCGACGAGGTCCGCGACTACGACGACGCCAAGCGGCAGGAAGCGTTCCGCTTCACCGGCTTCTTCCACTCCATGCTCGCCGACGGTGTGTATCTGCCGCCGTCCGCCTTCGAATCCTGGTTCGTCTCCACCGCCCACGACGACCGCGCCGTCGAGCGAATCGCCGCCGCCCTGCCGGCCGCCGCCCGCGCGGCGGCGGAGGCGACAGCGCCCGAGAGCGGGGTGCGGTCATGAGCGCCGAGACCACCGTCGTCCACGTCGTACGGCACGGGGAGGTCCACAACCCCGACGGCGTCCTCTACGGGCGCCGCGACGGCTACCACCTCTCCGAGCTCGGCCGGCGGATGGCCGACCGCGTCGCCGAGCACCTGGCGGACCGCGACATCACCTATGTCGTCGCCTCCCCGCTGGAGCGCGCCCAGGAGACCGCGACGCCCGTCGCCAAGTCCCACGGGCTGACCCTGCACACCGACGACCGCCTCATCGAGGCCGCGAACGTCTTCGAGGGCAAGACCTTTGGCGTCGGCGACGGCGCGCTGCGCTCGCCCGCCAACTGGCGTTATCTCACCAACCCGTTCCGGCCCTCCTGGGGCGAGGCGTACGTCGACCAGGTCGCCCGCATGGAGTCCGCCCTGGCCGCCGCGCGCGACGCGGCCCTCGGGCACGAGGCCGTGTGCGTCAGCCATCAGCTGCCGATCTGGATCGTGCGCAGCCACTTCGAGCGCCGCAGGCTCTGGCACGACCCGCGGCGCCGGGAGTGCACGCTCGCGTCTTTGACGACGTTCACGTACGAGGGCGAGAAACTGATCTCCGTCGCCTATTCGGAACCGGCCCGTGATCTCGTACCCGCGCATCTGCTCGCCGGTGCCAAACCGGTGAAGGGCGCGTCGAAAGCCTTCGGAGCGTAGTCGGCCAATCGCCCACGGTTCAGCGGGAAATGTCACATCTGCTGTTACAGGCCGATGCTTTACCTATTCCTGGAACCTGTGAGTTCCCTATGCCCTCTAACGTGTTGTCGTCCGCATGACCGGCGGACGTTACATGAGCGAGTGCGGATGGGACCGATATGCGCGACATGAGCCGAAGGAGCCTGCTCGGAGCCGGAATTGGGGCGGCTGCCGCAATCGGAATCGCGGGCTGCGGCACGCACACGGGTGCGTCGGGAAATGCCGCCGGGAACAGTGGTGGTGCCGGGAGCGCGGGCGGGGACAGGCCCAGCGGCAAGGCGAGTGAGAAGAACGTGCGGCTGATCGGTGATGGTTCGACGGCCGACACCGGAAAGCAGCCGCACCAGCCGCCCAAGCCCGTCCCGCTGGAGCCGGGCGAGACCCCGCCGCAGTTCGTGATCTTCTCGTGGGACGGCGCGGGCGAGGTGGGCAACGGCCTCTTCCCGCGCTTCCTCGACCTCGCCAAGGAGCACGGCGCGGCGATGACGTTCTTCCTCTCCGGCATCTACGCGCTGCCGGAGTCGAAGAAGACGCTCTACCGCCCGCCGGGCAACGCCGTCGGCGCCTCCGACATCGGCTACCTCACCGACGCGCACATCAAGGACACGCTGAAGTACATACGCCAGGCCTGGCTCGAAGGCCATGAGATAGGCACCCACTTCAACGGCCACTTCTGCGCCGGGTCCGGCTCCGTCGGCAACTGGTCGACCAAGCAGTGGCGCGACGAGACCGAGCAGGCGATCCGCTTCGTCACCGAGTGGAAGACGAACAGCGGCTGGAAGGACCTCGATCCGCTGCCGTTCGACTACCGCAAGGAGCTGGTCGGCGGCCGTACGCCGTGCCTGCTCGGCCAGGACAATCTGCTGCCCATGGCGCGCAAGATGGGCTGGCGCTACGACGCCAGTTCGCCCGGCGGCCGGCAGATGTGGCCGGTCAAGCGGCAGGACGTATGGGATCTGCCGTTGCAGGCCGTGCCGTTCCCCGGGCATTCCTTCGAGGTGCTTTCGATGGACTACAACATGCTCGCCAATCAGTCGAAGAATTCGACAAAGGGCGTTCCTTCGAATTACCCGGGCTGGCGCAAGCAGGCCACCGAGGCGTATCTCTCCGGATTCCGGCGCGCCTACGAGTCGAATCGCGCGCCCTTCTTCATAGGGAACCATTTCGAGGAGTGGAACGGCGGCATATACATGGACGCGGTCGAAGAAGCGCTCAAGGGGATGGCCGACAAGAAGGACGTACGGCTCGTCTCCTTCCGGCAGTTCACGGACTGGCTCGACGTCCAGGACCCGGCGGTGCTCGACAAACTCCGTACGCTGGAGGTTGGTCAGTCCCCGGCGGGCGGCTGGAACACCTTCCTCAAGGCCGCGTAAGCGCCGTAACGCACGGGACGGCGGCGGCCCGGACCGGGCCGCCGACAGGACACCGAAGAGGACACCGACAGGACACCGAAGTGGTCGCCGAAGGGGCGTCGACAAGGCGTTCTCCGGGAGCGAGGGGGGCGAAGAAGATCCCTGAATGGCCCATGCGAAACTTTTCACATGAACCTTGGCCGAGCCCCTCGAAGCCGCTCGAACCGACGCCCACGCGCCGTCCTTCCGGCCGTCGTCGCGTCGGCGGCCATGCTCACCCTCGCGGCGTGCGGCGGTGGCGCCACGTCCGGCGGCGGCGGTGACACCAACTTCGTGACGAACACCGGCGGGGTGCAGACCGTCGCCAAGGGCGAGCGCAAGGCGGTCAACAAGATCGCCGGTGAGACGCTCGACGGCAAGCAGCTCGACGTGGCCGACCTCAAGGGCAAGGTCGTCGTGCTGAACGTCTGGGGCTCCTGGTGCGGGCCCTGCCGCGCCGAGGCGCCGTACTTCGCCAAGGTCGCCAAGGAAACCGAGGCCAAGGGCCAGGACATCGCCTTCGTCGGGCTGAACGCCCGCGACGCCAACAAGGGCGCGGCCATAGCCTTCGAGAAGGACTACGGCGTCGCGTACCCGAGCATCTACGACCCGACGAGCAAGCTCATCGTCAACGGTTTCCCGAAGGGCAGCCTCAATCCGCAGGCCATCCCCTCCACGATCGTGCTCGACCGGGACGGCAAGATCGCGGCCCGCTCGCTCAAGGCGCTCGACGACAAGAAGCTGCGCGAGATGATCGACCCGCTGATCGCGGAGAAGTGATCCCGTGGAGGTTCTCGCCGCCGCGTCCGCCGCGTCCGCCATGCCCCTCGCCGCCGCGTCCGCCGTGCCCGGTATGAACGAGACCGTCTTCGACGGGGCGCTGATGATCGCGCTGCCGATCGCCCTGCTGGGCGGTCTGGTCTCGTTCTTCTCGCCGTGCGTGCTGCCCCTCGTACCCGGCTATCTCAGTTACGTCACCGGTATCAGCGGCACCGACCTCGGCGACGCGCGGCGCGGGCGGATGGTCACCGGCGCGGTGCTCTTCATCACGGGCTTCACCGCGGTCTTCGTCTCCGGCGGCGCGCTCTTCGGCTACTTCGGCAACACCCTCCAGGACAACCGGGCGGTCATCTCCCGGATCCTCGGGGTGCTCATGATCGCGATGGGCGTGTTCTTCATGGGGCTGCTGCCCTGGCTCACGCAGCGCGAGTTCCGCCTCCACAAGAAGCCGGTGTCGGGGCTGGTCGGCGCGCCGCTGCTGGGCGCGATGTTCGGCGTCGGCTGGACACCGTGCATCGGCCCGACCCTCACCTCGGTGAACATGCTGGCCTTCGACCAGGCGACCGCGGGGCGAGGGGCCATACTGACCGTCGCGTACTGCGTCGGACTCGGCGTGCCCTTCGTGCTCGCCGCCGTGGCGTTCCGCAAGGCGCTGGGGCTGTTCGGCTGGGTCAAGCGCCACTACGTGTGGGTGATGCGGACCGGCGGCGTGATGATGATCGCGACCGGGGTGCTGCTGGTGACCGGCGTGTGGGACAGCATCATGCAAGACATGCAGACGTGGACCAACGGCTTCACGGTGGGGATCTAGTTCCATGAGCAAGACAGAGACGACAGCCGCCGAATCGGAAGCCGGGAGCGGCGAGAGCGGCGAGAGCGCGGCGAGTACACCCGAGGCACGTGAGGCCCGCGAACTCGGCGCCGCCGGGTCGCAGCTCTCCACCGCCCCCCGCGAGGAGTCCGCCATCGGCGGACCCAGTCTCGGCCCGCTCGGCTGGATCCGCTGGTTCTGGCGTCAGCTCACCTCGATGCGCGTGGCGCTGATCCTGCTCTTCCTGCTGTCGCTCGCCGCGATCCCCGGCTCGCTCATCCCGCAGAACAGCGTCGACGAGCTGAAGGTCCAGACGTTCCAGGAGAAGCACGAGACGGTCACGCCGATCTACGACAAGCTCCAGCTGTTCGACGTCTACAGCTCGGTGTGGTTCTCGGCGATCTATCTGCTCCTCTTCATCTCGCTCATCGGCTGCATCGTGCCGCGGACGTGGCAGTTCGTCGGGCAGCTGCGCGGTCGTCCGCCGGGCGCCCCGAGGCGGCTGGACAGGCTTCCCGCGTACACGACCTGGCGTACGACGGCCGAGCCGGCGGAGGCCCGCGAGGCCGCGCTCGCCATGCTCAAGCGGCGGCGCTTTCGCGCGCACACCGTCGGGGACGCGGTCGCCGCCGAGAAGGGCTACCTGCGCGAGGCCGGCAATCTGCTCTTCCACATCGCGCTGATCGTGATGCTGGTGGCCTTCGCCACCGGGCAGCTGTTCAAGTCCGAGGGCGGCAAGCTGATCCTGGAGGGTGACGGCTTCTCCAACACCCTCACCCAGTACGACGACTTCAAGTCCGGCTCGATGTACGACACCGACGACCTGGAACCGTTCAGCTTCACCCTCGACAAGTTCATCGGCACCTTCGAGCGCAACGGACCACAGGTCGGCACGGCCCGCGAGTTCGAGGCCCATGTCTCGTACACCACGGACGGGGGCGCCACGGAGCGCAAGTCGGTCATCGAGGTCAACGAACCCCTGGAGGTCAAGGGTTCGAAGGTCTATCTGATCGGTCACGGGTACGCCCCCGTCCTCACCGTCCGCGACGGCAAGGGCAAGGTCGTCTTCAAGGGCGCGACGCCGCTCCTGCCGATCGACAACAACATCACCTCGACCGGTGCGATCAAGGTGATGGACGGCTACCGCGACAAGAACGGCAAGAAGCAGCAGCTCGGCTTCAACGCCTTCTTCGTGCCGACGTTCGCGGGCAAGGGCAACGGCAACATGTTCTCCCAGTTCCCCGAGCTGGACTATCCCGTGCTGGCGCTCACCGGCTACCAGGGCAGCCTCGGCGTCGACTCCGGTCTGCCGCAGAACGTGTACCAGCTGGACACCAGCAAGATGAAGCAGTTCAAGGACGCCGACGGCAACAAGCTCGCGCAGCGGCTGCTGCCCGGCGAGACGATGAAGCTGCCGAACGGCGCCGGCTCGGTGACCTTCGAGAAGGACATCAAGGAGTGGGCGACCTTCCAGGTCTCGCAGCAGCCCGGCAACGGGCTCGCCCTCACCGGCGCGATCGGCGCCGTCCTCGGGCTCGTGGGCTCGCTCTTCATCCAGCGGCGCCGGGTTTGGGTCCGCGCGGTGCCGGGCGCCGACGGTGTCACCGTCGTGGAGATGGCCGGTCTCGGGCGCAGCGAGTCGGCGAAGCTCCCCGAGGAGTTGGGCGACCTGGCGCTGACGCTCAACGCCGAGGCGCCGACGGCACCGGCGGCCCCCGCCGCCCCCGCCGCACCCGCGACACCGGACGCAGCACCGGAAGCGGCACCCGAAGAAGCGAACGAGACAACCCCCGCCACACCTACCGGAGAGCCTGTCGAAGGGGCTGAGAAGTGATCCTCGCCGCCACCACCAACGAGAACTTGGCGAACACCGCCAATGTGCTGGTCTATTCGTCCATGGCCATCTACACCCTGGCCTTCTTCGCCCATATCGTCGAATGGGTCCTGGGCAGCCGCAGCAAGGTCGGCCGTACCGCCGCCGCGCTGACCGGCGCGGGTGCGGCGGCCACGGCCACGGCCTCGGTCGAGGTGCGCACGGCGGAGAAGGAGAACGGCGGCGGCACCGCCGTCCTGGACCGGCCCAAGGTCATCACGCGCTCGGCGGCCGGGCGCCGCGACGTGCCCGACGGCCCCGGCGCGGCCGGCGGCACGTTCAAGGGCGACCTCTACGGACGTATCGCCGTCTCCATGACCGCGCTCGGCTTCCTGCTCGAAGCGGCGGGCGTCATCAGCCGCGCGATGGCGGTGCAGCGGGCGCCGTGGGGGAACATGTACGAGTTCTCCACCACCTTCTCCACGGTGGCGGTCGGCACGTACCTCGCCTTCCTCCTCACGAAGAAGAACGTCCGCTGGATCGGACTGCCGCTGGTCACCACGGTCCTGCTCAACCTGGGCATCGCGACGACGGTGCTCTACACCGACAGCGACCAACTGGTCCCGGCCCTGCACTCGTACTGGCTCTGGATCCACGTCTCCACCGCGATCTTCTGCGGCGCGGTCTTCTACCTCGGCGCCGTGGGCACGCTCTTCTACCTGCTGCGTGACGTGTACGAGTCCAAGGTCGCCCGGGGTGTCACCGTCGGCCGCGCGTGGGCCTCCATCATGGAGCGCCTGCCCGCCGCCGCCACGCTCGACAAGTTCTCGTACCGCGTGAACGCCGCCGTCTTCCCGCTCTGGACCTTCACGATCATCGCGGGCGCGATCTGGGCCGGCGACGCCTGGGGCCGCTACTGGGGCTGGGACCCCAAGGAGGTCTGGTCCTTCATCACCTGGGTCGCCTACGCCTGTTATCTGCACGCGCGCGCCACGGCGGGCTGGAAGGGCCGCAAGGCGGCGACGCTGGCGCTGGTCGCCTTCGGCTGCTGGCTGTTCAACTACTACGGCGTCAACATCTTCGTCACCGGAAAGCACTCGTACGCGGGCGTGTGACGCCCGTACGGAACGACAGAGCGGCGGGGGGGGGGGGGGGGGGGGGGGGGGGGGGGGGGGGGGGGGGGGGGGGGGGGGGGGGGGGGGGGGGGGGGGGGGGGGGGGGGGGGGGGGGGGGGG
>NZ_JBIAHA010000038.1:0-81021 GCF_042870175.1 Streptomyces sp. NPDC006643
AGGTGCCCCCGGTGTCGGAGTCGGCCGAGTACGCCCGGTACGAGGCCGATCCTCCGCCTTGCGACGCACCGCACCAGCCGCCGCGGGCCCCGCCCTGCGGGCGGACGACGCTACTTTCCGGACACGCCCTAGGCCAAGGGCTCCTGGAGTTCGGTCACCCACTTGTCCTTGTCCGCCGGGCATTCGATGTTGACCTCGCGCGCGTAGCCCGCCGAGCGGTGCTCGCCCGTGTCGATCCAGCGGGCCAGGATCTGCGCGGTCGGCATGATCGACTCCATCGAGCCCCGGTGCACGATCGTCGCGGCCCGCTCGATGGGAGGCAGGTCCAGGATCTCGAAGTCCTGGCCCGGCGCCGGGTCCGCGGAGACCGTCACCCCCGCGTGGACGACGACGGCGCCGTTCCCGTCGGGGACGTCCTCGTAGCGGGCGATACCGGGCCCCGTCGGAGCCACCCCGGCCGCGCCCAGGCGGCAGAACAGCTCCTCGTACAGAGGCCCGATCACCGGGCCGATGTCCTGGGGTTCGTAACTGGCGGCCACGCCGGTCAGTTCGGCCACCCGTACCGTCGGAATGGCCTTGACGACGACATCTTCGGTGGGCATGTGCCCCTCGCTCTCGATCGACCGGAGCCTCGCCTCGACCTGGACCAGTGTGGCGGCGGTCGCCGCCATCGCCGCCGCCAGCTCGGCCCGCCGCAGCGTGAGCATCCCCCGCAGCTCCTCCGGGCTCACGCGGTCCTGGAGGATCTCCCGCACCTGCTGGAGCGTGAACCCGAGATCCTTGAGGGCGATGACCCGGTTGAGCTGGGCGAGCTGGGCCGCCGTGTAGTAGCGGTAGCCGCTGTACGCGTCGGTGTGGGCGGGACGCAGCAGCCCGATCGCGTCGTAGTGACGCAGCATGCGGGCCGACACACGGCCGTGCCTGGCGAAGTCTCCGATGGTGAACATGACGTCCCCTACTGCACGGCTTCACACGGTGTCAGGGTCAAGCATGCCGTGTCCACGGCCTCATGAGGAAGCGGCTCCGGCCGACCACGAGGGCCGGCCGGAGCCGCTTCCTTACAGAGGCGACGCGCCCGGAACGGGGGGCGGGACGCCGGGGGCTCAGAGGCCGTAGCGCTCCCGCGCCTCCTTCACCGACGACGCGGGCACCTCGCCGCGCCGCGCGAGCTGCGCCAGCGCCGCGACCGCGATCGACCGGGCGTCGACACCGAAGTGCCGACGGGCCGCCTCACGTGTGTCGGAGAGGCCGAAGCCGTCCGTACCGAGCGAGGAGTAGTCCTGCTCGACCCACTGGCTGATCTGGTCGGGCACCTGGCGCATCCAGTCGCTGACGGCCAGCACCGGGCCCGGCGCGCCGTCCAGGGCGCGCGTCACGTACGGCACGCGCTGCTCGCCGCGCAGCAGCGCCTCGTCGCACTCCAGGGCGTCCCGGCGCAGCTCGCCCCAGGACGTCGCCGACCAGACGTCGGCCGTGACGCCCCACTCTGCGGCGAGCAGTTCCTGGGCCTCCAGGGCCCAGTGGATGGCCGTGCCGGAGGCGAGCAGCTGGAGCCTCGGCGCGTCCGCCTTGGCGGGCACGCCCTCCTTGAAGCGGTAGAGGCCCTTGACGATGCCCTCCTCCACGCCCTCGGGCATGGCGGGCTGCGGCATCGGCTCGTTGTAGACGGTGAGGTAGTAGAAGACGTTCGAGTCCTCACCGGGGGCCGTCTGGCCGTACATCCGCCGCAGGCCGTCCTTGACGATGACCGCGATCTCGTACGCGAACGCCGGGTCGTAGTTGAGCGAGGCCGGGTTCGTCGCCGCGAGGAGGTGCGAGTGGCCGTCCGCGTGCTGGAGGCCCTCGCCCGTCAGGGTCGTACGGCCGGCCGTCGCGCCGACGATGAAGCCCTTGCCGAGCTGGTCGGCGAGCTGCCACATCTGGTCGCCCGTGCGCTGCCAGCCGAACATCGAGTAGAAGATGTAGAACGGGATCATCGTCTCGCCGTGCGTCGCGTACGACGTGGCGGCGGCGATGAAGTCGGCCATCGAACCGGCCTCGGTGATCCCCTCGTTGAGGATCTGGCCGTCCTTGGCCTCCTTGTAGTACATGATCTGGTCGCGGTCGACCGGGTCGTACGTCTGGCCCAGCGGCGAGTAGATGCCGGCCGACGGGAACAGCGCCTCCATACCGAACGTACGCGCCTCGTCGGGGACGATCGGGACCCAGCGCCTGCCGGTCTCCTTGTCCCGCATCAGGTCCTTCACGAGCCGGACGAACGCCATGGTCGTGGCTACCGACTGCTTGCCGGAACCCTTGTAGACCGACTGGAACGTCTTCTCCGACGGCTGGGGCAGGGCGACGGCATGCACTCGGCGGGCCGGGGCGGGCCCGCCGAGCTCGGCACGCCGCTCCTGCAGATAGCGGACCTCGGGGGAATCGGCGCCGGGGTGGGCGTACGGCACCAGTTCTTCGTTCAACGTCGAGTCGGGGATGGGAAGTTCCAGCAGATCCCGCATCGCGCGGAACTGCTCCCCGGAGAGCTTCTTCATCTGGTGGTTGGCGTTGCGCGACTCGAAGCCGGCGCCCAGCGTGTAGCCCTTCACCGTCTGCGCGAGGACCACGGTCGGCGCGCCCTTGTGGGCGAGCGCGGCGCGGTAGGCCGCGTACACCTTGCGGGCCTCGTGGCCGCCGCGCGAGGTGTGGAAGCACTCGGCGATCTTCGCGTCGGTCAGCAGCTTCGCCAGCTCGGCGAGCGCGGGCTCGGCGCCGAAGAAGTGCTCACGGATGTACGCGACGTCGCGGGTCGCGTACGTCTGGAACTGCGCGTCCGGTACGGCGCGCAGCCTCCTTACGAGGGCGCCCGTGGTGTCGAGCGCGAACAGCTCGTCCCAGGCGGAGCCCCACAGCGACTTCACGACGTTCCAGCCCGCGCCGCGGAACTGGGACTCCAGCTCCTGCACGATCTTGAAGTTCGCGCGGACGGGGCCGTCGAGGCGCTGGAGGTTGCAGTTGATGACGAAGGTGAGGTTGTCGAGCCCCTCACGGGCCGCGAGGGCGAGTGCCGCCGTCGACTCGGGCTCGTCCATCTCGCCGTCGCCGAGGAACGCCCATACGTGGGATGCGGAGGTGTCCTTGATGCCGCGGTTCGTCAGGTAGCGGTTGAAGCGCGCCTGGTAGATCGCGGAGAGCGGGCCGAGGCCCATCGAGACGGTGGGGAACTCCCACAGCCACGGCAGCCGCCGCGGGTGCGGGTAGGAGGGCAGGCCCTTGCCGCCGGCCTCCTGACGGAAGTTGTCGAGGTGCTCCTCGGTGAGCCGCCCGTCGAGGAACGCGCGGGCGTAGATGCCGGGGGAGGCATGGCCCTGTATGTAGAGCTGGTCGCCGGAGCCCCCCTCCTTGCCGCGGAAGAAGTGGTTGAAGCCCGTCTCGTAGAGCCAGGCGGCCGAGGCGAAGGTGGCGATGTGGCCACCGACGCCGAACCGCGCGCCACGGGTGACCATCGCCGCGGCGTTCCAGCGGTTCCAGCCGGCGATCCGGGACTCCATCGCCTCGTCGCCGTCGAAGGCGGGCTCGGCGGCGGTCGGGATGGTGTTCAGATAGTCCGTCTCCAGCAGAGCGGGCACGGGAACCCCGGCGCTCTCGGCGTGCTGGAGCGTGCGCCGCATCAGGTACGCCGCACGGTGCGGGCCCGCATGCTCGGTGACGGCGTCGAGAGAGGCCGCCCATTCGGCGGTTTCCTCGGCGTCGCGGTCCGGGAGCTGGTCGAGCTCGCTCGGAAGCTTGCCTACGGGGTCGGGCATGGTCGCCGCCTTCCGGACAGGAGGAGGGTCAAAAGAGGCCTTGTCTGGCAGGACAGGGCGATGGGCTGGGTGCAGCCCGCTGTCGACTGTAAGTCGCTGATCGATGATCGATCAAAGAGTTGACGGCAAAATTTCATGATCTGAAGAAATTGGCATCCAGTGCCGATGGGCAGGGCACGCGGTGACGCCGCGAAACGGTAGGAACCGGGCGTCCGCTCAGGCGCGCGGCGCACATCCGAGCACGTGGTCCTTCACCAGTGCGCCGATGAGCGGGTCGCGGCGGTGGAAGGCCTCGACCAGTTCCTGGTGCTCCTCGGCGTACGACTTCTGCACCGTGCCGAGCCATCGGATCGACAGCGCCGTGAACACCTCGATGCCGAGCCCTTCCCAGGTGTGCAGCAGCACGCCGTTCCCGGCGGCCCGTACCAGCTCGCGGTGGAAGTCGACGGTGTGGCGCACCTGCGCGGTCCCGTCGGCCCGCCGGTCGGCCTCGTACAGCGCCGTCACGTGCGGCTCCAGGGCGGAGGTGTCGGTCGCCAGCCGCTCGGCGGCCAGCTCGGCGGCGATCTGCTCCAGACCGGCCCGTACCGGGTAACTCTCCTCAAGGTCCGCGGCGGTCAGATTCCGTACCCGCACGCCCTTGTTCGGCGCGGACTCGATCAGCCGCAACGACTCCAGCTCGCGCAGCGCCTCGCGTACGGGTGTCTGGCTGACGGCCAGCTCGGTCGCGATCCGCCGCTCGACGATCCGCTCACCCGGCTTCCAGCGTCCGCTGACGATGCCCTCCACGATGTGCTCGCGGATCTGCTCGCGCAGCGAGTGGACGACGGGCGGGGTCATGACGGGACTCCTTCGGGTGACCGAGCCGAGGTTACCCCTCCTGAGGGGGGTGTCAGGTGCTTGATGACGCACAGAGGCGGACTCCTTACGAGGTGCGGGGGAACCCTTTGCACGGGCGGCGGGGGTGCACGCGCACGACGGCGCCCCCGGCCGGATCTCTCCGGACGGGGGCGCCGTCGTGTACGTACGGATGCGGACTACAGGCCGAGCTCGACCTCGAACTCGCCCGCCTCCAGGATCGCCTTGACCGCCGTCAGGTAGCGGGCGGCGTCCGCGCCGTCCACCAGGCGGTGGTCGTAGGAGAGCACGACGTGGACCATGTCGCGCACCGCGATCGTCTCGCCGAGGTCCGGGTGGTTGATGACCACCGGACGGCGGACCGTCGCGCCGATGCCCAGGATGGCGACCTGGTTCGGGGGCACGATGATCGTGTCGAACAGGGCGCCGCGCGAGCCGGTGTTGCTGATGGTGAAGGTCGCGCCGGACAGCTCGTCCGGTGTGATCTTGCTGCCGCGGACCTTGCCCGCCAGCTCGGCGGTCTTCTTGGCGATGCCGGCGAGGTTCAGATCGCCCGCGCCCTTGATGACCGGCGTCATCAGACCCTTCTCGGAGTCCACGGCGATGCCGATGTTCTCCGAGTCGAAGTACGTGATGGTGCCCTCGTCCTCGTTGATACGGGCGTTGACGACCGGGTACGCCTTCAGCGCCTGGGCCGCGGCCTTGACGAAGAACGGCATCGGGGACAGCTTCACGCCCTCACGGGCGGCGAAGGACTCCTTGGCCAGCGCGCGCAGCTTCATCAGCTTGGTGATGTCGACCTCGACGACCGACGTCAGCTGAGCCTGGCCGTGCAGCGCCTTCATCATGTTCTCGCCGATGACCTTGCGCATGCGCGGCATCTTGACCGTCTGGCCACGCAGCGGGGAGACCTCCAGCTTGGGGGCCTTCGACGCGGCGGGAGCCGGGGCGGCGGCGGGGGCCGGAGCCTGGGCGGCGGCGGCCTTGGCGGCCTCCGCCGCGGCGACGACGTCCTGCTTACGGATGCGGCCACCGACGCCGGTGCCCTTGACCGAGGCCAGGTCGACGCCGTTCTCGGCGGCGAGCTTGCGCACGAGCGGTGTCACATACGCGCCCTCGTCACCGGAACCGGCGGCGGGAGCGGGAGCGGCCGGGGCGGCGGCGGGTGCGGCCGGAGCAGGTGCCTCCTGCTTCGGGGCGGGCGCCGGTGCCGGAGCGGGCGCTTCCTGCTTCGGCGCGGGTGCGGGTGCCTCCTGCTTGGGCGCCGGTGCCGGGGCGGCTGCGGGTGCCTCCTGCTTGGGCGCCGGTGCCGGAGCGGCTGCGGGGGCCTCCTGCTTCGGGGCCTCCTGCTTCGGAGCGGCACCCTCGGCGCCGATCACGGCCAGCTTCGCGCCGACCTCCGCCGTCTCGTCCTCGCCGACCACGATCTCCAGCAGCACACCGGCGACCGGGGCGGGAATCTCGGTGTCGACCTTGTCCGTCGAGACCTCGAGCAGCGGCTCGTCGGCCTCGACCGCGTCACCGACCTCCTTCAGCCAGCGGGTGACGGTGCCCTCGGTGACGCTCTCGCCGAGCGCCGGCAGGGTGACGTCCGTGCCCTCGGCGGAGCCGCCGGCGGCCGGAGCCTCAGCGGCAGGCGCGGGCTCGGGCGCCGGAGCCGCCGGGGCCTCCTGAGCGGGCTCGGGGGCCGGCTCGGGCTCGGCGGCGGGCGCGGGCGCGGCCTCGGCCGGAGCCGCCGCCTGCTGCGGCGCCTCGGCGGCGGGAGCGTCGCCCGTGCCGTCGTCGATCACGGCCAGCTCGGCGCCGACCTCGACCGTCTCGTCCTCGGCGACCTTGATCGACGCCAGGACCCCGGCGGCGGGCGCCGGGATCTCGGTGTCGACCTTGTCGGTGGAGACCTCGAGCAACGGCTCGTCGGCCTCGACGCGCTCGCCCTCGGCCTTCAGCCAGCGGGTGACAGTGCCCTCGGTGACGCTCTCGCCGAGCGCCGGCAGGGTTACGGAAACCGCCATGGTTTCAGCTGCTCCTAACGGTGGGATCTCCCCAGCTTGCGCGGAGCGCCGAGCGAGGGGAAGTGCGGTAGTGGTCGTCGCGCTCGGACTGATGCGTCATCAGTCGTGGGCGTGGAGCGGCTTGCCGGCCAGCGCCAGGTGCGCCTCGCCGAGGGCTTCGTTCTGCGTCGGGTGCGCGTGGATGAGCTGCGCGACCTCGGCCGGCAGAGCCTCCCAGTTGTAGATCAGCTGAGCTTCGCCGACCTGCTCGCCCATCCGGTCACCGACCATGTGGACGCCGACGACGGCGCCGTCCTTGACCTGGACGAGCTTGATCTCGCCCGCGGTCTTCAGGATCTTGCTCTTGCCGTTGCCCGCCAGGTTGTACTTCAGAGCGACGACCTTGTCCGCACCGTAGATCTCCTTGGCCTTGGCCTCGGTGATACCGACGGAGGCGACCTCGGGGTGGCAGTACGTCACCCGGGGCACACCGTCGTAGTCGACGGGGACGGTCTTCAGGCCGGCCAGCCGCTCCGCCACGAGGATGCCCTCGGCGAAGCCGACGTGCGCGAGCTGGAGCGTGGGGACGAGGTCACCGACGGCCGAGATCGTCTCGACGTTCGTCCGCATGTACTCGTCCACGAGCACGAAGCCGCGGTCCATCGCGACGCCCTGCTCCTCGTAGCCGAGGCCCTGCGAGACGGGGCCGCGGCCGATCGCGACCAGCAGCACCTCCGCGTCGAAGGTCTTGCCGTCGGCCAGCGTGACGCGCACACCGTCCTGCGTGTACTCGGCCTTCTCGAAGAAGGTGCCGAGGTTGAACTTGATCCCGCGCTTGCGGAAGGCCCGCTCCAGCAGCTTGGAGCTGTTCTCGTCCTCGACCGGTACGAGGTACTTGAGGCCCTCGATGACGGTGACGTCCGTGCCGAAGGACTTCCACGCGGAGGCGAACTCGACGCCGATGACGCCGCCGCCCAGGACGATCGCCGTCTTCGGGACGCGGTCCAGCTTCAGCGCGTGGTCCGAGGAGATGATCCGCTGGCCGTCGATCTCCAGACCGGGCAGCGACCTCGGTACGGAGCCGGTGGCGAGCAGGACGTGGCGGCCCTGCACGCGGCGGCCGTCGACGTCGACGGAGGTCGGGGAGGAGAGCCGCCCCGTCCCCTCGATGTAGGTCACCTTGCGGGAGGCGATCAGGCCCTGAAGGCCCTTGTAGAGGCCGGAGACGACCTCGTCCTTGTACTTGTGGACACCCGCGATGTCGATGCCGTCGAAGGTGGCCTTGACCCCGAACTGCTCGGACTCGCGCGCCTGGTCGGCGATCTCGCCGGCGTGCAGCAGGGCCTTCGTGGGGATGCAGCCGTTGTGCAGGCAGGTACCGCCGACCTTGTCCTTCTCGATCAGGGCGACGTCCAGGCCCAGCTGCGCTCCGCGCAGCGCCGCGGCGTAACCGCCGCTACCGCCGCCGAGGATCACTAGGTCGAAAACGGTGCTGGCGTCGTTCGCCACGTCACGTCCTCCATGCATGTGCGCCGGGCGCGGTCGATGACCGGGCGGCGGCTGGTGTTCGGCCGCTGTTTCGTCGGCCCTGTGGTGGGGGCCCTGTCCTGCCGAGAACCCATCTTCGCACTTGTCGGAGGGCGGCGGGACGCGGGGCCGGGGTTCTGAGACGGCCGGTCGGCCGCGATCAGGGGTTACTGACTCGTACGGACACTCGTGCGGATGCCCGTACGCGCGACGTACACACGTCGTACACGTGCGCCCCACGTGCCACGCACGCGGCGCGGCCTCCTTACGGATGCCCGCACTCCGGCGTCCGCTGCGGTACCGGTGCGACACCGGTGCGGTGACCTGCGGCACGCTCGCGTTTCGCGGGGAGCGGAACAGCCCGCCCCGCGGTCCCCGGTACTCAACCGGAACCCGCTGGGCGGGCCACACATTCCCGACGGCGGCGCGGAGCCGACGTCCGCGTCAGCCCAGGTCGCCCGCGGCGGTGCGCTCGGCGAGCCTGACCAGGGTGCGGACCGACGAGCCGGTGCCGCCCTTGGGGGTGTAGCCGTAGGGCGCGCCTTCGTGGAAGGCCGGGCCGGCGATGTCCAGGTGCGCCCAGGTGATGCCCTCGCCGACGAACTCCTTGAGGAAGAGTCCGGCGACCAGACCGCCGCCCATGCGCTCACCCATGTTCGCGATGTCGGCGGTGGGGGAGTCCATGCCCTTGAGCAGCTCGCTCGGGAGCGGCATCGGCCAGGACGCCTCGCCGACCTCCTCGGCGATCTCGTGCACGGACGTACGGAACGCGTCGTCGTTCGACATGATGCCGAAGGTGCGGTTGCCCAGCGCGACGACCATGGCGCCGGTCAGCGTGGCCACGTCCACGATCGCGTCCGGCTTCTCCTCGGAGGCGCGGGTGATCGCGTCCGCGAGGACGAGCCGGCCCTCGGCGTCGGTGTTCAGGACCTCGACGGTCTTGCCGCTGTACATGCGCAGCACGTCACCGGGGCGGGTGGCGGTGCCCGACGGCATGTTCTCGGCGAGCGCCAGCCAGCCGGTGACATTGACCTGGAGGCCGAGGCGGGCGGCGGAGACGACGGCGGCGAGGACGGCCGCGGCGCCGCTCATGTCGCACTTCATCGTCTCGTTGTGGCCCGGCGGCTTGAGCGAGATGCCGCCCGAGTCGTAGGTGATGCCCTTGCCGACCAGGGCGATCGTCTTCTTCGCCTTGGCGTGCGTGTACTCCAGGCGTACGAGGCGCGGTCCGTGCTCCGAGCCCTGGCCGACGCCGAGGAGACCGCCGTAGCCGCCCTTGACGAGGGCCTTCTCGTCGGTGACCTGGACCTTGACGCCGTGCTCCTTGCCGACCGCGGTGGCGATGGCGGCGAAGGTCTCCGGATACAGGTCGTTCGGCGGGGTGTTGATCAGGTCGCGCGCGCGGTTGATCTCCTCGGTCAGCGAGATCGCCCGCTCGACCGCCGCCTTGTGGGCTTTGTCGCGCGGCTTCGCGCCGAGCAGGGTGACCTCGCCGAGCGGCAGCTTCACACCGCCGTCCTTCTTGGCGCCCGC
Organism: Streptomyces sp. NPDC006643; assembly: GCF_042870175.1. Taxonomy (NCBI): domain Bacteria; kingdom Bacillati; phylum Actinomycetota; class Actinomycetes; order Kitasatosporales; family Streptomycetaceae; genus Streptomyces; species Streptomyces sp. NPDC006643. Next base: position 9,692 of record NZ_JBIAHA010000038.1, read on the forward strand.
GCCGGACTTGGCGGACTTCTGCTCGGCGCCGCGGTACGCGGTGAAGGCGTACGCCCCGAGCAGGGCGCCCTCCGCGACGGCCGCGACGTCCTCGGCCGCCTCCATGGGAAGCGCGAACGCGGCCTTCTTGGCGCCGGACAGGGTGCGGGCGGCGACACCGGCGGCGCGGCGGAGGGTCTCGGCGCCGTACGCCTCGTCCTTCGCGGGGGCCGTGCCGAGACCGACCGCGATGACGATCGGGGTCTTGAGGCCGGACGGCGCGGGGAGCTTGGTCGCCTCGCCCTCGGCACCAGTGGCACCGAGGGACTCGAGGACGGAGGCGAGCTTGCCGTCGTACGCCTTGTCCACGGCCTCGGCGCCCGGTGCGACGACCGGGCCCTTGGCTCCCTTGGCGACGCCGACGACGATCGCGTCGGCGCGCAACGTCGCCGCGCCGGCTGTGCTGAGAGTGAGAGCAGTCACGGTGGTGAAATCTCGCTTCCATAGAAGTTCTTCGGCGGAAGCCGGTCTTTCGCAGGCCCGGCCGTGCCCACCGCATCGTATTTCGGCCTGCGGAGCACCGATGCGAGCCTACGCGCGGTGTTCACGTCCGTTCACAGCGGCGGTCGTACTTCGGACATCCGGCCCCTGTACACCACGGTCGACCGGCTTCGCCGACGGGCCGTCAGCCCAGCGTCAGGACAACCAGGGTGGCCGTCGCCGCCGTCTCGGCGAGAGCGCCGAAGACATCGCCGGTGACACCGCCGAATCGGCGTACGCAGTGCCTCAGCAGCAGATGGGCGGCGCCGAGGCCGGCGACGAGGGCCAGGGCGTGGTGCAGGGCGCCGTACGCCCCGAACAGGCCGCCGCACACGGCGGCGGAGACGGCCGTCACCAGCGCCGCCGTGAGCAGCGCCGCCCGCGCGGGCACGGAGCCCGCGACGGTGGCGCCCAGCCCGTCGGGCCGGGCCGGCGGTACGCCCGCGCGCGCGGCCAGCGTCAGCGCGAGCCGCGCGGTGACGGCCGAGAGGGCGGCGGCGACGGCGCCGTACGCCCAGCCCTCGTCGTACAGCTCCGTCAGCGCGGCCACCTGCGCCAGCAGGACGAGCAGCAGCGTGATCACGCCGAACGGCCCGATGTCCGACCGCTTCATGATCCGCAGCGCGTCCTCGGCCGGTTTCGCGCTGCCGAGTCCGTCGGCGGTGTCGGCGAGACCGTCGAGATGCAGTCCCCGGGTGAGCACGGCGGGGACGGCGGCGGTCGCGACGGCGGCGAGCAGCGGGGCCGCGCCCGCGAGGAGCAGCAGACCGCCGACTGCGGCGGCGCACAGGCCGACGGCGAGACCGGCCAGCGGCGCGGCGAGCATCCCGGCGCGGGCGGCCTCGCGGTCCCAGCGGGTGACGCGGACCGGGAGCGCGGTGAGCGTGCCGAAGGCGAACCGTATGCCGTCGGCGGCGGTGTGCGTGGAACGTGGGGCGCTCATCGCGCGAAGGGTAGCCGGGCGGGGGCCGGGGCCTTCGACCGGTAAGTTGCGCATAGGCGTGCCAGATATGTGCAAGTGGGGTGAATGCCCCGAAGTGGAGGCGGGTGGCATGGGTTCCTGGTTCCACCAGAACTTCGTCGAGCCGGGCAAGGTGCCCATGCTGCTCGCGCTGGTCGCTTTCGTGCTGACCTTCGCGATCACGCGCATGATTACCCGGCTGATCCGTGCGGGGAAGGGACCGTTCCGCAACGTCCGGCCCGGCGGGATGCACATCCACCACGTGGTGCCCGGCGTGATCCTGATGGTGATCGGCGGCTTCGGCGCGGTCGGCAGCGGCAGACACGGCGTGGGGGCGGCGGTGTGGGCGGTGATCTTCGGGATGGGCGCCGGTCTGGTCCTCGACGAGTTCGCGCTGGTCCTGCATCTGGACGACGTGTACTGGACGGAGCAGGGCCGCAAGAGCGTGGAGATCGTGGTCCTCGCCGCCGCGCTGGCCCTCCTCGTACTGAGCGGCTACTCGCCGCTCGGCGTCGACTCGCTCTCGTCGGAGGAACGGCAGGACCGGGTCTCGCTGCTGGTGAGCCTCGGCTTCAGCTTCGTCTTCGTCCTCGTCACGCTGCTCAAGGGGAAACTCCCGATGGCGCTCGTGGGTGTGCTGGTGCCCCCGGTGGCGATCATCGGCGCGCTCCGGCTCGCGCGACCGGGCTCGTTCTGGGCCCGCCGGTTCTACCGGCGCCGCCACTGGGCGCGCGCCCGGATGACGCTGCGCGCGTACCACCGCGACCGCCGCTGGTCCGGCCCGCGCCGCCGCGTCCAGGACTGGATCGGCGGCGCCCCGGACGCCGAGCCGAAGCCCCCCGCGATCCCGGGCCCACCGCCGTGAGCCGTGCGCGCGCGGCGGTGCGGTGAAGGACTTCACGATGTACGGCTCCGAGGCCTGGCCCGCACGCCACCGGGGGCAGCGCCGTGGTCCCGGCGCGCGCCGTCGTCTCCTGAGGAGCGGCACCCCTCGGCGTCGCCGCCCGGCGGCGGGCGTGTACGGCTGGGGCGTTCACCGCACGGGCCTCCGCCGTCCGGACCGCGCGCCCCGGTGCCGCGCCGCGTCACCGGTGGAGTCGCGGAGGCACGGCTTCCGCCGAGGGCGCTCCCCGCACTCCGATCCGGACGACACCGCCTAGGTGATGTCCTCCACGCCCACAGCCTCCGCCTCCGCGGGCTCCGGCGTTTCCGGTCGTTCCGGCAGTTCCGCCGCCAGCGCCGCCGCGGCCTGGACCATCGGCAGGGCCAGCAGCGCGCCCGCCCCCTCGCCCACGACCACCCCGTGGTCGAGCAGCGGAGTGATCGCCATCCGGTCCAGCGCCTTGCCCTGCGCGGGCTCGCCGCTCACCTGGCCCGCGAGCCACCAGTCGGGCGCCCGGAACGCCGCCCGCTGGCCCACCAGCGCGCACGCCGCCGACACCACGCCGTCCAGGATCACCGGCATCCGCCGCACCGCGCTCTGGAGCAGGAATCCGGTCATCGCCGCCAGATCCGCGCCGCCCACCGTCGCCAGCAGCTCCAACTGGTCCCCGAGCACCGGCCGCGCCCGGCGCAGCGCGTCCCTGATCGCCGCGCACTTGCGCATCCACGCCAGGTCGTCGATCCCCGCGCCGCCGCGCCCCGTGACCACGGACGCGTCCGTGCCGCACAGCGCCGCGATCAGGGCGGCGGCCGGAGTCGTACCGCCGACACTCAGATCGCCGAGGACGACCAGATCCGTGCCGGAGTCCGCCTCCTCGTCGGCGATCGCCATGCCGAGCCGTACGGCCGCCTCGGCCTCCTCGATCGTCAGCGCGTCCTCGACGTCGATACGCCCGCTGCCGCGCCGTACCCGGTGGCGTACGACCTCGGCGGGAAGCAGCTCCGGATCGCAGTCCAGCCCGGCGTCGACGATCCGTACCGGCACGCCCGCGCGGCGCGCCAGCACCGCCACCGGGCTCTCGCCGTCCAGCACCGCGCGGACCAGCTGATGCGCGCTGCCCGCCGGGCGGGCCGAGACGTTCAGCGAGGCGACACCGTGGTCACCGGCGAAGAGCACCACGCGCGGCTGCCCGATGGCCTTGACGGGCACGGTCGCCTGGGCGGCGGACAGCCACTCGGCCAGTTCGTCGAGCCGGCCCAGCGCGCCGGGCGGCACGATCAGCCGTTCGCGGCGTTCCTCGGCGTCACGCCGCAGACCGCCGTCGGGGCGCTCGATCAGATCGGAGAAGTCGTCGAGATTCAGCGAGCTCATTCGCCGAACAGTACCGGCAGAGCGCCCCGTCGCAGCGGCCCGCCCGCCGTCAGCCGCGCAGGGTGAGCGCCTGCCCCGCGACGACCAGCAGCAGGTGCTCGCACTCGGCGGCCACGGCGGCGTTGAGCCGCCCCAGCTCGTCCCGGAACCGCCTGCCCGACGCCGTCGCCGGTACGACGCCCGAGCCGACCTCGTTGGTCACCAGGACCACCGTGCGCCCCGTCGCGCGCACGGCGGCGGCCAGTTCGTCCGTCCGTACCCGCAACGCCTCCTCACCGCCCGCGCCCCACGCCGCGTCGTCCCAGGCGTCCACCCGGTCCATCGCGTCCGTCAGCCACAGCGACAGACAGTCGACGAGCACCGGCGGACCCTCGGCGGCCAGCAGCGGCACCAGGTCACAGGTCTCGGCGGTCCGCCAGGAGCCCGGCCGGCGGTCCCGGTGCGCCACGACCCTGGCCCGCCACTCCGGGTCGCCGTCGCGGGCGCCGCCCGTCGCGACGTACAGCACACCGGGAAAGGCGGCCAGCCGCCGCTCGGCCTCCACGGACTTGCCGGAGCGCGCGCCGCCCGTCACCAGCGTGCGGCGCGGCAGATCGGGTACGGCGTGGTACTCGCCGACGTCGAGCGTCGTCCCGTCCGGCACCGCCCGCGCGCCCGCCGCCGCCAGCCTGCGGTCCAACTCGGCGCCCGGCGGCACCTCGTGGCCGATGTGGACGGCGACGACGTCGGTGGCCGGACCCACCAGTCCGGCGCCGCGCAGCCGGGCCAGCGCGTCGGGGCGGCCGGTCACATCGGCGAGGACCATGTCGTACGGGGCGGGCCCGGCGTCCCGTGCCGAGCGGGCGCCGACACCGTTGCCGTCGCCCGCCGGGAGCCCGGCGGGGGCGCCGCCCGGCGGCAGATACAGCAGCCGTTCGCCGTCGGGGGCCGTCACCTCGTACCCCGTACCGGGGGAGTCCATCGGCACGGCCCGCACCCGGTGCCCGCTGATCAGCGTCAACACCCGTCCGTCGGCGACGCGTCCGGCGGTCGGCAGACCGGCGGGCAGCTCGACGGCCGGGCCGTCGTGCGGGTGCGTGAGCAGCACCTGCCGTACGCCGCTGAGCGAGTGCCCGGCCCGCGCGGCGGCCAGCGCCGCGCCGGGGGTCAGATCGAGCAGTACCGCGCCGTCCACCAGCAGCGCGGTCGCCGCGCGCGCCAGGGGCCCGCGGGCGGTCGCGCACGCGGCGCAGGGGCAGTGGGCGCGGGGGAGCCCGTCGGGGGCCCCGGTGCCGAGCAGAGTCAGTTCCACGCGGTTGATCCTCCCGTGTCGGCGCGCAGGGTGCGCGCCCGGCTACGCTGCGGGCGGTAGACAGATCATTCTGGCGGGCCCCGGGAGGCGGACATGGCGTGGACGTGGCGGTTCGAGAAAGCCGACGGGACGGAGGTCCAGCCGGCCGTGGAACCGGAGGAGTTCACCACGCAGGGCGATGCCGAGTCCTGGATCGGTGAGGCCTGGAAGGAACTGCTGGAAGGCGGCGCCGAGCAGGTCACGCTCTTCGACGACGGCAGCAAGATCTACGGGCCGATGAGCCTGGCGGCCGATCCGGAGCCCGTGCCCGACGAGACCTGACGGCGCGCCGCGGGCCGTTCTCGGGCACCGGGGGGTTCACGACTCCGACGGCGTCCGGGGACGGCCCCGCGGGCCCACGCGGCGCCCGGCTCACCGTGCCGACGCCAGGAACTGCGTCGCCGCCAGCTCTCCGTACAGAGGATCGTCCCGGACCAGTTCCTCGTGCGTCCCCACCGCCCGCACCTTCCCGGCGTCCATCACCACGATCCGGTCCGCGAGCGTGACCGTCGACAGCCGGTGCGCCACCACCAGCACCGTCACCTCCCCCGCCACCTCGGCGATCACGTCCCGCAGCGCCATCTCGTTGACCGCGTCCAGCTGGGACGTCGCCTCGTCCAGGAGAAGAAGCCGGGGCCCGCGCAGCAGCGCGCGGGCGATCGCCACCCGCTGCCGCTCACCCCCGGACAGCTTGGACCCGCGGTGGCCGACCAGCGTCTCCAGCCCTTCGGGCAACTGCTCCACGAGCCGTTCGAGCTTGGTCCGTACGAGGACGTCCCTGATCTGCTCGTCGGTGGCGGCGGGCGCGGCGAAGACCAGATTCTCCCGCAGCGTGCCCGCCAGGACGGGCGCGTCCTGCTCGACGTAACCGATGGCCGCGCGCAGTTCGCCCAGCGGCCAGTCGCGCACGTCCCGGCCGTCGATCAGGACCCGGCCGCCCGTCGCGTCGTAGAACCGCTCGATCAGGCCGAACACGGTCGTCTTGCCCGCGCCGGAGGGTCCGACGAACGCCGTCATCCCGGCGCCCGGCACCGTGAAGGAGACGCCGTGGTGGACGAACGGGAGCCCGTCGCGGTAGCGGAAGGTGACGTCCTCGAAGACGACGGAGGCGGCGGGGGAGACGGTGCCCGACGTCGCCTCCTGGGGAGGTTCGACCTCCTCCGTCTCCAGCCGCTCCGCCTCGATGATCCGCGCGATGGCCGCCGTGCCGACCTGGTACTGCGACGCGGCGTCGACCAGCCGCGACACCGGGTCGATCAGATAGAAGAGGAACAGCAGGAAGGCGATGAGCGTCGAGACCGAGATGGCGCCCGACGCGACCCGTGCCCCGCCGATCCCGAGCACCGCCAGGAACGAGATCTGGATGGCGAGGCCGATCGACGACGAGGCGAGCGCCTGCCACTTCGCGGATCTGACGCCGTGCCGCCACGCGTCCCGGGCGGCGGCCTCCACGACCGCCGTCTCCCGCTCCTCGGCGCCCGACGCCTTGAGGGTCCGGAAGGCGCCGAAGGCGCGCTCCAGGACGGTGGAGATCCGCCCCACCGCCTCCTGGGAACGCCGGGTCGCCTGTGCGATCCTGGGCAGGACGAGCGTGAACGCGCCGCCGATCAGCACGATCACCCCGAGCGTGACCCCGAGCAGCACCGGGTCCATGAACCCCATCAGGATGATCGTCGCGATGAACGTGAGCCCGCCGGTCGCCGCCGACACGATCGACTGCGTGGTCACGGCGCGCAGCAGCGTGGTGTCCGACGTGACGCGGGACATCAGATCGCCCGGCTGGGTCCGCTCGACCTCGGGCAGCCGCAGCCGCAGCAGCCTCCCTATGAGGCCGCGCCGGGCCTGGAGGACGACGGATTCTGCGGTCCGCTCCAGGATGTAGGCGCCGACGGACTCGACCGCCGTGCCGAGCACCACCAGGGCGGTGAGCACCAGCAGTACGCCGGTGATCGAACCGTCCTCACCGAGCCGGTCCACCAGGGCCTTCGCCGCGAGCGGCTGCGCCAGCCCGGTGGCGGCGCCGACGAGGGTCAGGAGCGCGCCGAGGGCGACGATCCGCCGGTGCGGCCGGAAGTGCCCGTACAGGGCCCGCCAGGTCTCCCCCGCGGAGAGTTTGGGCGTCTCCCGCACGTCGCCGGCCCGCGCTCTCGCGCCGCCGGCCCGCGCTCTCGCGCCGTCGGTCTCCGCACTCGCGCCGCTGTCCGACTTGTTGACCGTCCCGGTCGTCCCCGTGGTGCTCACATCAGTACGGACGCGGCGTGGACGCGTACGCCTGACCGCCCGCGCGAGCCGTCATGGTCAACGGCCCCGTGCCGCGCGAAAGGGCGTCGACGGCGGCGCTCACCCGCGTACGCCGCACAGGTGCAGCAGCGCCGCGACCCTTCGATACGGCTCCGTACGCCCCGCCCGGTCCTCCGCGGCCAGCAGCCGCTCCAGCTCGGCCGCCGGCGGCGGCTCCACGTCGTCGGATATGTGGCCGGAGAAGACGCACACCCCGTACCAGGTCCCCAGCGGCGCCGCGATCCCCGCCAGCGTCGCCGTCAGGGCGGACAGCCGGTCCGCGCGCACCGGCCGGCCGAGCCGGTCCGTGTACGTGGGGGAGTCGAAGGCGTCCAGCGCCCCCGCCCAGTCCCCGGCGATCCCCGGCGGCAGGGCGAGCGCGTCCGCGTTCCGTACGAGCAGCGAGAGCAGCCCCCCGGGCGCCAGCATCCTGCCCAGCCCCGCGAGCATGGCGTCCGGCTCCTCGACGTGCATCAGCACGCCATGGCAGAGCACCACGTCGAAACTGCCCGGCAGGAAGTGCACCCCGGTCTGGAGCCCGTCGCCCTCGACCAGCCTGACCCGCTCGCGGATCCCGGCGGGCTCGGCGCCGAGCGATTCACGCGCCGCCGCCATCTTCCCGGGATCGGACTCCAGCCCGGTCACCGTGTGCCCGGCCCGCGCCAGCCGCAGCGCCTCGGCGCCCCGGCCCATGCCGACGTCGAGAACCCGCAGCCGCTGTCCCACCGGGTAGCGCGAGGTCAGCTGTTCGTCGAGCTGCCGGGAGACCAGCTCCTGGCGGACGATGTTCCGCAGCCCGCCCGGTCCGTCCGGCCCGCCGGACGAGTCCCCCGGACCGTCGGATGCCCCAGTGCTCAGGGCCGGTCCCCGCGCTTGACCTGCGGCTTGGGCAGTCGCAGCCGGCGCATCTGGAGCGTGCGCATCAGCGCGTACGCGATGGCGCCGCGCTTGGACTCGTTCGGGAAGCGCACGGCGAGCTGCTTCTTCAGCCGGATCCAGATGCCGATCGAGTCGACGATGATCAGCACGATGATGCCGAGCCAGAGCAGCAGCGCGATGTTCTGGAGCTGACCGACGCGGACCATGCTCAGTACGAGGATGATCACGGCGAGCGGCAGGAAGAACTCGGCCATGCAGAAGCGGGCGTCCACATAGTCGCGGACGAAGCGGCGCACCGGGCCCTTGTCACGGGCCGGCAGATAGCGCTCGTCGCCACTGGCCAGCGCCTGGCGCTGCTTCGCCAGATCGACACGGCGTGCCTCGCGCTGCTTCTTCATCGCCGACTTGCGGTCGGTCGGCGTCGTCGAGGCGCGACGCCGCTGCGTCTGGGCCTCACTGCGCTTCGGGGTCGGGCGGCCCTTGGGGGCCTGCGGGTCACGGGTCTGCGTGGAGAGGTCCGCCGTCACCTTGCCGGTGGGGGCCTTCTCGTCCTTGGAGCGGCTACGGAACACAAAGCCCAAGGGTACGGGGTTCCTTTCGGGCGACCCACCCCCGAGGGGAACGATCCGGCAACGGCGGGCGTCTGTACTGGTGCAGAGGGGACTTAAGCCCCACTGCCCCCGAAGGTCACCTACTCCCTGCGCCGGAGCGACGCGGGGGCCAGTCGTCCTTGGGGATGAGCCCATCCGTTCCCGAACAGTGCGGTAATAGAGACAGGGCCCGTACTGTGGGTTCTGTAGGAGTGCTGGATCCGGAGTCCGTCAGAAGGGGGCGCGCGAAGCCCATGAGCGGTGTGATGAAACGTATGGGGATGATCTTCCGCGCGAAGGCCAACAAGGCCCTGGACAGGGCTGAGGATCCGCGCGAAACCCTCGATTACTCGTACCAGAAGCAGCTTGAGCTGCTTCAGAAGGTGCGTCGCGGTGTCGCCGATGTGGCCACGTCGCGCAAGCGGCTGGAACTGCAGCTGAACCAGCTCCAGGGCCAGTCCACCAAGCTGGAGGACCAGGGCCGCAAGGCGCTGGCGCTCGGCCGCGAGGATCTGGCGCGTGAGGCGCTGTCCCGGCGTGCCGCACTCCAGCAGCAGGTCAGCGACCTGGAGACACAGCACACCACGTTGCAGGGCGAGGAGGAGAAGCTCACTCTCGCGGCGCAACGTCTTCAGGCCAAGGTCGACGCCTTCCGTACGAAGAAGGAGACGATCAAGGCGACCTACACGGCCGCGCAGGCGCAGACCCGGATCGGGGAGGCCTTCTCGGGCATCTCCGAGGAGATGGGCGACGTCGGCATGGCCATCCAGCGTGCCGAGGACAAGACCGCGCAGCTCCAGGCGCGGGCCGGCGCGATCGACGAGCTGCTGGCCTCCGGCGCCCTGGACGACCACTCCGGCCTGGCGAAGGACGACATCGCCGCCGAGCTGGACCGGATCTCCGGTGGTACGGATGTGGAGCTGGAGCTTCAGCGGATGAAGGCCGAGCTGGCGGGCGGTTCGTCGTCGCAGCAGGCCATCGAGGGTGGTGCGGCCGACCGTCAGGACGGCGCGCAGTCCTCGGGTACCCCGAACAAATTCGACAAGAGCTAAGGGCGCGTCATGATCGTACGGATCATGGGGGAGGGCCAGGTGGAGCTCGGGGACAGCCACCTGGCCGAATTGGACAAGCTCGACGACGAACTTCTCGCCGAGATCAACGCGGACGACGAGGACGGCTTCCGCCGGACCTTCCACGCGCTTCTCGACAAGGTGCGCGAGCTGGGCGAGGCGGTGCCCGACGACTCCCTGGAGCCGTCGGGGCTGATTCTGCCCGCCCCGGGCGCCACGCTCGAAGAAGTACGCGCACTGCTCAGCGACGACGGTCTGATCCCCAGCCCCTGACGCTCCGGCCGCCGCGCACCACGCTCCAAGCACCTCCAGCACTTCCCGCACTCCTGATGCCCCGTGCCTCACCGCACGGGGCATCGTGCTGTTCCCCCACCGTCCGTCCCGCACCCCCCGTCCCCGCCGGGAGCGGCGGGCACGCGCCCGTTCGGCCCCGTACGCCGTACCGTTCGTTTGTGACCTCACTCGGAACCGGCTTCGACCGCACCCGGAGCTGGCTGCGCGCCCACCCCCTCGCGTTCGACGCCGGGCTGGCCGCGGCCGTGCTGGTCTGCATGATGGCGTCCGCCTTCGCCGACCCGCGCGCCCGCCACGACAAGCTGCCCGCGTTCGCCCAGGAGACCCCGGGGCCGGCCAGTGTCGTCCTGATGGTCCTCGCGGCCGGGGCCCTCGTCTTCCGGCGCCGCAACCCCTTCCCCGTGCTCGCCTTCACCGGGGCGATGAGCGTCGCCGAGCTGCTGACCAACGACGCGGTCTCCCCCGTCGCGATGAGCACCGTCATCGCCCTCTACACCGTCGCCTCGCGCACCGACCGCCCCACCACCTGGCGCGTCGGCCTCGCCACCATGGCCACGCTGACGGTCGTCGCGATGCTCTCGGGACCCACCCCCTGGTACACCCAGGAGAATCTCGGGATCTTCGCCTGGACCGGGATGGCGAGCGCCGCCGGGGACGCCGTACGCAGCCGCCGTGCCTTCATCGGCGCCATCCGGGAGCGCGCGGACCGGGCGGAGCGCACCCGCGAGGAGGAGGCGCGCCGCAGGGTCGCCGAGGAGCGGCTGCGGATCGCCCGCGATCTGCACGACGTCGTGGCCCACCACATCGCGCTCGTCAACGTCCAGGCGGGCGTCGCGTCGCACGTCATGGACAAGCGCCCCGACCAGGCCAAGGAGGCACTGGCGCACGTGCGCGAGGCCAGCCGCTCCGCGCTCAACGAACTGCGCGCCACGGTCGGCCTGCTCCGCCAGTCCGGCGACCCGGCGGCGCCCACCGAACCGGCCCCCGGTCTCGCGCTGCTCGACGAACTCGTCGGCACCTTCCAGCACGCCGGCCTGCCCGTGGAGGTGGCGCGCGGCGACGCGGACGGGCGGCTGCCCGCCGCCGTCGACCTCGCGGCGTACCGCATCATCCAGGAGGCGCTGACCAACGTGCGCAAACACGCGGGCCCCGGCGCCAAGGCCGAGGTGAGTGTCGTTCGGGTCGGCCCGACCGTCGAGGTCACCGTGCTGGACAACGGCACGGGCACCGGCGAGCCCGCCGACGGCAGCGGCCACGGCCTCCTGGGGATGCGTGAGCGCGTCACCGCCCTCGGCGGCACCCTCACCGCGGGCCCCCGCTACGGCGGCGGCTTCCGTACGCAGGCAATACTGCCGGTCAAGGCGCGTACGGCGCGTACGGGGGAGGACGCATGACGATCAGGGTGCTGCTGGCCGACGACCAGACACTGCTGCGCAGCGCGTTCCGGGTGCTGGTGGACTCGGAGCCCGACATGGAGGTCGTGGGGGAGGCCGCCGACGGCGCCGAGGCCGTGGCGCTGGCCCGTGCCGAGAAGGCCGATGTCGTCCTGATGGACATCCGGATGCCCGGTACGGACGGGCTCGCCGCGACCCGCATGATCAGCGCCGATCCGGAGCTGGCCGGGGTACGGGTGGTCATGCTGACGACTTTCGAGGTGGACGAGTACGTGGTCCAGTCACTGCGGGCCGGTGCCTCCGGCTTCCTCGGCAAGGGGGCCGAGCCCGAGGAACTCCTCAACGCGATCCGGATCGCCGCCGCCGGTGAGGCGCTGCTGTCGCCGGTCGCGACGAAGGGGCTCATCGCGACGTTCCTGGCGCAGGGCGGCAGCGCGGGCGAGGGCCCCGACTCGGCGGCGTACTCGAAGCGGCTGGACGCGCTGACGGTGCGCGAGCGCGAGGTCCTGGTCCTGGTGGCCGGCGGCCACTCCAACGACGAGATCGCGGAGCGGCTGGCGGTCAGTCCGCTCACCGTCAAGACCCATGTCAACCGGGCCATGGCGAAACTGGGTGCCCGGGACAGGGCTCAATTGGTGGTAATCGCCTACGAATCGGGCCTGGTACGTCCAAGGGTGGACTAGGGGCCCACCGTTCCGTACTCCAGGCGCGGTATGCGGCGGGTAAGGAAATCGACCTGGGGTCGACCGATCGGGGCTCGCGGATGGCAGATCGTATAGAGGGGCCCCTGCGCCCTTCTGCACGCGTACACCACAGAAGAGAGACCCCATGTCCTGGCTGTCCAGATTCAGCCTCGCGCAACGGGCCCTGATAGGGCTGATATCGATCATCGCGCTCGTCTTCGGAGCGATCGCGATCCCCCAGCTCAAGCAGCAGCTGCTGCCCTCCATCGAACTTCCGATGGTCTCGGTTCTCGCCCCCTACCAGGGCGCTTCGCCCGATGTGGTCGAGAAGCAGGTCGTCGAACCGATCGAGGCCTCCATCGAGGCCGTCGACGGGATCACCGGTGTCACCTCCACGGCGAGCGAGGGCAACGCCGTGATCATGGCCAGCTTCGACTTCGGCGGAGATGGCTCGAAACAGCTGGTCGCCGACATTCAGCAGGCCGTGAACCGGGCCCGCGCGCAGCTTCCCGAGGCCGTCGACCCGCAGGTCGTCGCCGGCTCGACGGACGACATCCCGACCGTCGTCCTCGCCGCCACCTCGGGCGAGGACCAGCAGGCGCTCAACGACCGCCTGGAGCGTACGGTCGTGCCCGCGCTGGAGGACATCGACGGCGTCGCCCAGGTCTCCATCGACGGAGTCCGGGACCTTCAGGTGTCCGTCACCCCCGACGACAAGAAGCTCGCCGAGGCGGGCCTCAACGCCATGTCGCTCTCCGAGGCGCTGAAGGCGGGCGGCGCGACCGTCCCGGCCGGCGCGTTCTCCGAGGACGGCAAGAGCCGCACCGTGCAGGTCGGCGGCGGCTTCACCTCCGTCAAGCAGATCGAGGACCTGCGGGTCGGCGGCCCGCAGGCGGGCGCGGCCGAGGGCGGCCAGGGACAGGGCGGCGGCCCCGTACGGCTCGGTGACATCGCCACGGTCGAGCAGGAGCCGGCCGCGGCGACGTCCCTGACCCGTACCAACGGTGAGCCCAGCCTCGCCGTGATGGCGACCATGGACAAGGACGGCAGCGCCGTCACCATCTCCGACGCCGTCAAGGACAAGCTCCCCGACCTCCGCAAGGACCTCGGCGAGGGCGCCCAGCTGACCGTGGTCACCGACCAGGGTCCGGCCGTCTCCAAGTCGATCTCCGGCCTGACCACCGAGGGCGCGCTCGGTCTGGTCTTCGCCGTGCTCGTGATTCTGGTCTTCCTGGCGTCGATCCGCTCGACGCTGGTCACGGCGGTCTCCATCCCGCTCTCCGTCGTCCTGGCGCTGATCGTGCTGTGGACCCGTGACCTGTCGCTCAACATGCTCACGCTCGGCGCCCTGACCATCGCGATCGGCCGGGTCGTCGACGACTCGATCGTGGTCCTGGAGAACATCAAGCGGCACCTCGGCTACGGCGAGGAGCGCGAGTTCGCGATCACCAGCGCGGTCAAGGAGGTCGCGGGCGCGGTCACCGCCTCCACGCTCACCACGGTCGCGGTGTTCCTGCCGATCGGTCTCGTGGGCGGCATGGTGGGCGAGCTGTTCGGCTCGTTCTCGCTGACGATCACGGCGGCCCTGCTGGCGTCGCTGCTCGTCTCGCTCACCGTCGTACCGGTGCTCTCGTACTGGTTCCTGCGCGCCCCGAAGGCCGTACGCGGGATCGACCCCGCCGAGGCCCGCCGGATCGCGGAGGAGAAGGAGTCCAACAGCCGGATGCAGCGGCTGTACGTCAAGGTGCTGGGCTTCGCGACCCGGCGCCGTATCACCAGCGTCGTCCTGGCGTTCGTCATTCTGCTGGGCACGTTCGCCATGGCGCCGCTGCTCAAGACGAACTTCTTCGACCAGGGCGAGCAGGAAGTCCTCACCGTCAAGCAGGAGTTGGCTCCCGGCACCAGCCTGGAGGCGGCCGACGCGGCGGCGAAGAAGGTCGAGAAGACCCTCGACGGCTTCGACGAGATCGAGGACTACCAGGTCACCGTCGGCTCCTCCGGCTTCATGGCGGCGTTCGGCGGCGGTACGGGTGCCAACCAGGCGTCCTACCAGGTGACCCTGAAGGACTCGGGGACGTACGAGAAGACCAGCGACGCCATCGACGAGGCCCTCGGCAAGCTCGACGGCGTCGGCGAGACGACCATCGCGGCCGGCGACGGCTTCGGCAGCCAGGACCTGAGCGTCGTCGTCAAGGCGTCCGACGCGAAGACCCTGGCGACGGCGGCCGAGCAGGTACGGGACGAGGTCGCCGGTATCGACGACGTCACCGACGTCCAGAGCGACCTGGCGCAGAGCATCCCGCGTATCTCGGTCAAGGCGAAGCCCGCGGCGGCCGAGGCCGGGTTCAACGACGCCACGCTCGGCATGGCCGTGAGCCAGGCCGTGAGCGGTACCCCGTCGGGCAAGGCGACCCTCGGTGACACCGAGCGCGACGTGTACGTCACCTCCGCCAAGCCCGCCACGACGATCGCCGAGCTGAAGGCGCTGCCGCTCGGCGGTGTGACGCTCGGTCAGATCGCCGAGGTGAAGCTGGCACCGGGTCCGCTGTCGATGACCCGGATCGACGGCTCCAGGGCCGCGACGATCACCGCGAAGCCCGTCGGTGACAACACCGGCGCGGTCGGCACGACACTCCAGTCGAAGATCAACGCGCTCGATCTGCCCGAGGGGGCGACCGCCTCCATCGGCGGTGTGTCCGAGGACCAGAACGAGGCGTTCCTGCAACTGGGGCTCGCCATGCTGGCGGCCATCGCGATCGTGTTCATGCTGCTGGTCGGCACGTTCAGGTCGCTGGTCCAGCCGATGATCCTGCTGGTCTCCATCCCGTTCGCGGCGACCGGCGCCATCGGTCTGCTGCTGGTCACCGGTACGCCGCTGGGTGTCCCGGCGATGATCGGCATGCTGATGCTGATCGGCATCGTGGTGACCAACGCGATCGTGCTGATCGACCTGATCAACCAGTACCGGCGGCAGGGTCTCGGCGTCGTCGAGGCGGTCGTCGAGGGCGGCAGGCACCGACTGCGCCCGATCCTGATGACCGCGCTGGCCACGATCTTCGCGCTGCTTCCGATGGCGATGGGGATCACCGGCGAGGGCGGCTTCATCGGCCAGCCGCTGGCCGTGGTGGTGATCGGCGGTCTGCTGACGTCGACGCTGCTGACGCTGCTGCTGGTGCCGACGCTGTACTCGATGGTCGAGCTGCGCAAGGAGCGCCGCGCCAAGAAGAAGGCGGCGAAGCGCGCGGCGAAGTCGGGCGACTCGGACGGCGGCGACGGTACGCCGCCGCGCTCCGGCGTCCCCTCGCCGGAGCCGGTCAACGTCTGACGTCCGGTATCGGTGAATGAGTGAGGGGCACCCGCCACCGGCGGGTGCCCCTCACCGCGTACGGCCAAGGCTCTACGGCTCTACGGCTACGGCTACGGCAGCGCCAGCATCCGCTCCAGCGCGAGCTGGGCGAAGTCCGCCGTCTCCTTCTCGACCTGGATCCGGTTGATCTCCTTGCCCTCGGCGAGCGATTCGAGCGTCCACACCAGGTGCGGCAGGTCGATGCGGTTCATCGTCGAGCAGAAGCAGACCGTCTTGTCGAGGAAGACGATCTCCTTGTCGTCGGCGGCGAAACGGTTCGCCAGGCGCCGCACCAGATTCAGCTCGGTGCCGATCGCCCACTTCGACCCCGACGGCGCTTCCTCCAGCTTCTTGATGATGTACTCCGTCGAGCCGACGTAGTCGGCGGCGGAGACCACCTCGTGCTTGCACTCCGGGTGGACCAGCACGTTCACGCCGGGTACGCGCTCGCGGACGTCGTTCACCGAGTCCAGCGAGAAGCGCCCGTGCACGGAGCAGTGCCCGCGCCACAGGATCATCTTCGCGTTCCGCAGCTCCTCGGCCGTCAGTCCGCCGTTGGGCTTGTGCGGGTTGTAGAGGACGCAGTCCTCCAGGGACAGCCCCAGGTCCCGTACGGCCGTGTTGCGCCCGAGATGCTGGTCGGGCAGGAAGAGGACCTGCTCGCCCTGCTCGAAGGCCCAGTTGAGGGCGCGCTCGGCGTTGGAGGAGGTGCAGATGGTGCCGCCGTGCTTGCCGGTGAAGGCCTTGATGTCGGCGGAGGAGTTCATGTACGAGACGGGGACGACCCGCTCGGCTATGCCGGCGTCGGTCAGTACGTCCCAGCACTCGGCGACCTGTTCGGCGGTCGCCATGTCCGCCATCGAACAGCCGGCGGCCAGGTCCGGCAGGACGACCTTCTGGTCGTCGCCGGTCAGGATGTCCGCCGACTCGGCCATGAAGTGGACGCCGCAGAAGACGATGTACTCGGCGTCGGGCCGCGCGGCGGCGTCCCTGGCGAGCTTGAACGAGTCCCCCGTCACGTCGGCGAACTGGATGACCTCGTCGCGCTGGTAGTGGTGGCCGAGGACGAAGACCTTCTCCCCGAGCTTCTCCTTCGCCGCGCGGGCGCGCGCCACCAGATCCGGGTCGGACGGCGACGGCAGGTCGCCGGGACACTCCACGCCGCGCTCGCTGCGGGTGTCGGCCTCGCGGCCGAGCAGCAGCAGGGCGAGGGGTGTCGGCTGGACATCGAGATCCTGACGGGCTTGGGCCGTGGTCACGTCACGCACCCTTTCTTCTCTGCGGGGAGGAGCCTTTTCGTCTAATTGACGTTATCTATCATAACCGCTTCACGTCACTTTGACGATGTCGATAGCGTCGATGTGACGCATTCCCGGGGACGTGACTCGTGCCGCTCCTGAGCCGGGTGTGCGAGCATGAAGAGAGAAGGACCGAGCACGACCGGAATGAATCCGCGGCTGCGCTGGTTGTAGCTGTCGGCAAAGAGTCCGTACTTCCCCTGCCTCCGGCGGGGAGGCCCCACCCCGGGAGAGAAGCAGATGTCCGTATCGGACGAGACCACCACCGTGAGCGACGGCATCCTCCTGTCCGACGCCGCCGCGGGCAAGGTCAAGGCCCTGCTCGACCAGGAAGGCAGGGACGACCTCGCGCTGCGCGTCGCGGTCCAGCCCGGCGGCTGTTCCGGTCTCCGTTATCAGCTGTTCTTCGACGAGCGCTCGCTCGACGGCGATGTCGTGAAGGACTTCGGCGGCGTCAAGGTCGTCACCGACCGGATGAGCGCCCCGTATCTGGGTGGCGCCTCGATCGACTTCGTCGACACCATCGAGAAGCAGGGCTTCACGATCGACAACCCCAACGCCTCCGGCTCCTGCGCCTGCGGCGACTCCTTCAGCTGATCGACCGGTCACCCGATCGGCGAGCACTGAGCGCTGAGCACTGAGCACCGCGAAAGGCGGCGGCCCCCTCACCGGGACCGCCGCCTTTCGCGTGCGCTTTCGCTGTGTGCCTGCCACGTGCGGTGTCTGCCACGTGCGCCGTACCACGTCCGTACGGCCTCCGTGCTACTTCCGCAGAGGCACGGCATCCCCCGTGACCGCGTCCACGACCTTCCGGTCCCCGAGCGGCCGGTCCAGCGTCACCTTCTCGGTCAAGACCTTGCCCATCGCGATGCACACACCCTCCTGGGGCGCGGACTCGACCACCTCCACCTTCACCGCGGACCCGCTCTCGTCGGCGCGCAGGGAGTACTCGGCGCACACGCCGCCGATGAAGCGCACGCTCAGCGTGCCGCCGTCGGCGGTGTACGTCTCGATCGTCGACCGCTGCTTCTTCTCCGGATCCCGCGGCTCCTCGGCAGGGGGCGTCGTCACGCCACCGCGCCCGCCGCCCTCGCCGCCCCCGGTCAGATACTCGGGCAGTACCGCCGTCCGGGCCACGGTCGACGCCGGACCGTCCCCGGCGCCCGCCACCTCGAACCACCACGACGGTACGAGGGCGGCCCGCCCGTCCAACTGCTGCGCCGCGAGCCCGAAGACCGCCTTGCCCACCGGCACCGGCGCGGGCTTCGCCGGCTCCGCGCCCTTGCCCTTCGGCTCGCACGGAGCGGCGGGCTCCCGCCCGTCCTTGTGCGGCACCGCCGACGCGCAGCCGCCGATCCCGCTCGTGCCCGGGGCGTTCGACGCCTCGTTCAGCAGTTTCAGTGCCTCGGCCGCGTCCACCACCGGATACTCGGCGCCCTTCGCCGGGGCCTTCAACTTTCCGCTGCCGGACACCACTTGGCCGTCCGCGCCGATCTGGATGCCGGTCGACCAGCCGTACGTCGGCAGCCCGCCGATCACCGGCGCGGCGTTCACCACCCGTACGGCGCCCATCAGTTGACCCGCGTCGAGTGCGGCGTCCTGCTGGCCCAGCGCCTTCAGTACGGGCGCCGCGGCCTTCTTGGCGGCCTCCTCGCTCACCGGGCCCGCCCCGTCGCCCGGCACCACGGGGTTGTCGCCGCCCCCGCTCGGACACTCCTTGGCCTTCAGGCAGTTGTCCCCGCCGGGCGCGGCTCCGTAGCGACCGAACGTCCAGGTGCCGGGCGCCTGCTCGTCGACACTGAGCAGCGGTCCCGAACCGTCCTTCTGGGCGCCGACCTTCCAGGCGGTGCCGGAGAGTTCGGGTGTGCCGGGCACCCCCAGCGCCTTGGCGAGACGGGCCACGTCGGCCGCCGCCACGGATCCCTCGGGGAGATGTACGGCGGCCGATTCGGGCCCCTTCGGCAGACTGCCGGCCGCCCGGTACTCGACGCCGTACGGGCTCGGTTCGCCCGGCGCGATGCCGGGCCCGCCCGCCTTGCCGCCCTCGTTCGCCGGGCCGCCGCCGAGCGCCAGCGGCGGCAGATCCTGATTCCCGCCGCGCGCGGCCGACTTGTCGTCACCGCCGCCGTCCGAGGAGGCCGTGGCGAGATACGCGCCGCCGCCGCCCACGAGGAGGACGGCCGCGGCCACCGACGCGACCGCGAGCGGGGAACGCCTCAACCCCCGGCGGGCGCCGACGTGTTCGCCGTCGCTGTCCTGGTGTCGTTCGCTACTGGTCACCGTCTGCTCCTTCGCCGGATCGGCCCTGCCGTGGCCGGGACACCGGTGAGACGGGCGCCGGGAGCACTCGGTTCCCCGGGGATGTCAGTCGCCGTACTCCGACATGCCGTCGATCAGCCGTGCGGAGTCCGGGGTGACCGTCACACCATGGATCAGCGACGGGCAGACGGGGGCGGGAGCGGCGGCGGCGGGACGGACCCAGTCCGGCGCCATCCGCGCGCAGTCACCGCGCAGTTCGGCCAGGCTGGTGTCGGACTCACGGACGGCACGCTCACGGGGGACGGTGTTGTTCCTCATGTACGCACCGTAATCATGGAGAGGTCGGGAGGAAAGCCCTACTATCGGGTAGTTTGCCGTTTCGGAGCTCCGGGGGCGACCCGATAGCGTGGACCGTCCACCAGTCCTCCTCAACAGGAGCAGTCAGCCGTGAGAATCGCAGTCACCGGCTCCATCGCCACTGACCACCTCATGACCTTCCCCGGTCGCTTCGCCGACCAGTTGGTCGGGGACCAGCTGCACACGGTCTCGCTTTCCTTCCTCGTCGACAACCTCGATGTGCGCCGGGGCGGTGTCGGCGCCAACATCTGCTTCGGCATGGGCCAGCTCGGCACCGCGCCGATCCTCGTCGGCGCCGTCGGCCCCGACTTCGAGGAGTACCGCGCCTGGCTCGACCGCCACGGCGTCGACACCGCGTCCGTCCGGGTCTCCGAGGTGCTGCACACCGCGCGCTTCGTCTGTACGACGGACGTCGACCACAACCAGATCGGCTCCTTCTACACCGGCGCCATGAGCGAGGCCCGGCAGATCGAACTGAAGTCGGTCGCCGACCGGGTCGGCGGGCTCGACCTGGTCCTGATCGGCGCCGACGACCCGGAGGCGATGCTCCGCCACACCGAGGAGTGCCGCACCAGGTCCATCCCCTTCGCCGCGGACTTCTCGCAGCAGATCGCGCGGATGGACGGCGAGGAGATCAGACTGCTGCTCGACGGTGCGACGTATCTCTTCTCCAACGAGTACGAGAAGGGGCTCATCGAGTCCAAGACCGGCTGGACCGACGCCGAGATCCTCGCCCGGGTCGGCCACCGGGTCACCACGCTCGGCTCGCGCGGCGTGCGGATCGAGCGCGTCGGCGACGACCCGATCGAGGTCGGCTGCGCGGAGGAGACGGCCAAGCTCGACCCGACCGGCGTCGGTGACGCCTTCCGTGCCGGATTCCTCTCCGGTCTCGCGTGGAACGTGGGCCTGGAGCGGGCCGCGCAGGTGGGCTGCATGGTCGCCACCCTGGTCATCGAGACGGTGGGCACCCAGGAGTACACGCTGCGCCGGAACAACTTCATGGACCGCTTCACCAAGGCGTACGGCGACGAGGCCGCGGGCGAGGTCCGTAAGCACCTGGCGTAACGGCCGGCCGGGCGCGTGCCGCTCTCTCGGGAGGCCCTGCGAGAGCGGCACGCGCCCCCGCGCGTGTCGGACCGGCTCAGACGAGCCGGCGCACCAGGTACGCCGTGCCTTGCCGGCCGCCGTACTCGTGGCCGCGCATCTCGCACCAGGCCGGGATGTCCAGAGACGCGGCCTCGTCGTCGGACAGGACGGTCACCGTGCCGCCCACCGGCACGTCCCCGATCACCTTCGCCAGCTCGATCACCGGGATCGGGCACAGCTTGCCGAGCGCGTCCACGACGAGCGAGGGGGCGTCCGCGACACCGGCGGACGCCGCGGGCGTGACGGGCGCGCCCAGCCGCTCCCGTACGCCCGCCACCAGCCCCGGCAGCACCGACAGGAAACGGTCCACCTCGGCCTCGGCCGTGCCGGAGGGCAGCGACACCCGGACATTGCCCTCCGAGAGCACCCCCATGGCCCGCAGCACATGGCTCGGCGTCAGCGTGCCGCTCGTGCACGACGAGCCCGACGACACGGAGAAGTCCGCCTCGTCCAGGGCGTGCAGCAGGGTCTCCCCGTCGACATAGAGACAGGAGAAGGTGACGAGATGGGGGAGCCGGAGCACCGGATCGCCCACCACCTCGACATCGGGGACCAGTTCCGGCACCCGCGCCCGGATCCGGTCCACCAGCGTCCGCAGCCTGGCCGCCTCCTCGGCGGCCTCGGCCCGTACCGCGCGCAGCGACGCCGCGGCGGCCACGATCGCCGGCAGGTTCCCGAAACCGGGCACCCGCCCCGACTCCCGTTCGTCCGACGGGCCTTGGGGCGCGAACCGCACCCCCTTGCGTATGGCGAGAAGCCCCACCCCGGCGGGGCCGCCCCACTTGTGCGCGCTCGCGGCCAGCAGTGACCACGCCCCGTCCACCGGCCCCCACCCCAGCGACTGCGCCGCGTCCACCAGCAGCGGCACCCCGGCCGCCCGGCACGCCTCGGCGACGGCCGCGACCGGCTGCACCGTGCCGACCTCGTGGTTGGCCGACTGGAGGCAGGCGAGCGCCGTGTCGGCGCGCAGGGCCGCCGCGTACGTCTCCGGGGACACCGCCCCCGTACGGTCCACCGGCACCTCCGTCACCGCCTCGCCGTCCCGGTCGGCACCGCGCGTGCGCGCGGCGTGAAGCACCGACGAGTGCTCGACCGCCGAGACCACCACATGGCCACCGACACGCCGGCGGCCCGCCAGCGCCCCGGCCACTCCCGTACGTACCGCGTACGTCCCCGAAGGAGTGAAGACGAGTTCGTCGGGGCGGCAGCCCACCGCCTCCGCCGCGGCCTCGCGCGCGGCGTCCAGCAGCAGCCTCGCCCGCCGCCCCTCCCGGTACAGCCTGGCCGGATCGGCCCAGCCCTCGTCCAGGGCGGCCAGCAGGGCCTGATGTGCGACGGGATGCAGCGGGGCGGAGGACGCGGAGTCGAAGTAGGCCACGACGCCACGCTAGGCCAGCGCGTCGCACACTCGGCGCGGCGGGCCGCCGACCGCCTCTGGAGGGGGCGTCAGAAGTGCCCCGGAGCCGGTCATTCCACCCCTTCGGGGTGTCGTCGGGGTGTCGGACGGCGCGTTGGGCACCCTCCATGCGCGACCCCAAATTGCGTCCAGTAGGGTTTGGTCCGCATAAACATCCAAACCCCTGCCCGCGTCAGGGCCGGCGACCGACCGTGACGGCCGCAGCCGGCCGCGTGGGCGAGACTCTCGGGAAGGCGCTACGTGAGTCCCAACGGCTCCGACCGCTCGTCGCGGCGCCCGATGCGGCGGAAGCTGCCGCAGGTGCTGACTGCGGGCCTGATCCTCGCGACCGCCACCGGTTGCACATACAAGGATTTCCCCCGCCTTGGAATGCCCACACCGGTGACCGAGGAGGCCCCCAGAATCCTCTCCCTCTGGCAGGGCTCGTGGGCGGCAGCGCTCATCACGGGCATCCTGGTGTGGGGGCTGATCGTGTGGAGTGTCATCTTCCACCGGCGCAGCCGCACCAAGGTGGAGGTACCAACACAGACCCGTTACAACATGCCCATCGAGGCCCTGTACACGGTTGTTCCGCTCATCATCGTGTCGGTGCTGTTCTACTTCACCGCACGTGACGAGTCGAAGCTCCTCTCCCTGGAGGACAAGCCCGCCCACACCATCAACGTGGTCGGCTACCAGTGGAGCTGGGGCTTCAACTACGTCGAGAACGTGGACGGCGAGTCGTCCACCGGCGACGAGGTCCCGAAGGAACTCGGCGACATCCCCCAGAAGTTCCAGGACGACTTCCCGGCCGGTGCCGAAGGCGTCTACGACGCCGGAATCCCGGGCACGCGCAATCCCCAGAACGGCAACCCGGGTCCGACCCTGTGGCTGCCCAAGGGGGAGAAGGTCCGGTTCGTCCTCACCTCGCGTGATGTCATCCACTCCTTCTGGGTCGTGCCGTTCCTGATGAAGCAGGACGTCATCCCGGGCCACACCAACGCCTTCGAGGTGACTCCCAACCGGGAGGGCACCTTCATGGGCAAGTGCGCCGAGCTGTGCGGTGTCGACCACTCCCGGATGCTCTTCAACGTCAAGGTCGTCTCCCCGGAGCGCTACCAGCAGCACTTGAAGGAGCTGGCCGACAAGGGGCAGACCGGCTACATCCCGTCGGGCATCGAGCTGACGGACCCGGCCAGGAATGCGGAGAAGAAACAACTGTGAGCATCCTCAACGAACCCAAGGGTGCCGCCGCAGCAGCTGACGACTCGTACGAGAACGAGCTGCCGGTACGGCGCAAGCAGCCCGGCGCGGTTGTCGTGAAGTGGCTGACCACCACCGATCACAAGACGATCGGTACGCTCTACCTGGTCACGTCGTTCGTCTTCTTCTGCATCGGTGGTGTGCTCGCGCTGTTCATGCGCGCCGAGCTTGCCCGTCCCGGCACGCAGATCATGTCGAACGAGCAGTTCAACCAGGCGTTCACGATGCACGGCACGATCATGCTGCTGATGTTCGCGACGCCGCTGTTCGCCGGTTTCGCGAACTGGATCATGCCGCTCCAGATCGGCGCGCCCGATGTGGCGTTCCCGCGGCTGAACATGTTCGCCTACTGGCTCTACCTGTTCGGCTCGATCATCGCGGTGGCCGGTTTCGTCACTCCGCAAGGCGCGGCGGACTTCGGCTGGTTCGCGTACTCCCCGCTGTCGGACGCGGTCCGTTCACCGGGCGTCGGCGCCGACCTGTGGATCATGGGTCTGGCGTTCTCCGGCTTCGGCACGATCCTCGGCTCGGTCAACTTCATCACCACGATCATCTGCATGCGCGCGCCCGGCATGACGATGTTCCGGATGCCGATCTTCTGCTGGAACGTGCTGCTGACCGGTGTGCTGGTCCTGCTCGCCTTCCCGGTGCTGGCCGCCGCGCTCTTCGCCCTGGAGGCCGACCGGAAATTCGGTGCGCACATCTTCGACGCGTCCAACGGTGGCGCGTTGCTGTGGCAGCACCTGTTCTGGTTCTTCGGGCATCCAGAGGTGTACATCATCGCTCTGCCGTTCTTCGGCATCGTCTCCGAGATCATCCCGGTGTTCAGCCGAAAGCCCATGTTCGGCTACATCGGTCTGGTCGGCGCGACGATCGCCATCGCCGGTCTCTCGGTGACGGTGTGGGCGCACCACATGTATGTGACGGGCGGCGTGCTGTTGCCGTTCTTCTCGTTCATGACATTCCTGATCGCGGTGCCGACCGGAGTGAAGTTCTTCAACTGGATCGGCACGATGTGGAAAGGCTCGCTGTCCTTCGAGACACCGATGCTCTGGACCATCGGCTTCCTGGTCACCTTCACCTTCGGTGGTCTGACGGGCGTCATCCTGGCCTCGCCGCCGATGGACTTCCATGTCTCGGACTCGTACTTCGTCGTCGCGCACTTCCACTACGTCGTCTTCGGCACGGTGGTGTTCGCGATGTTCGCCGGCTTCCATTTCTGGTGGCCGAAGATGACGGGCAAGATGCTGGACGAACGGCTCGGGAAGATCACCTTCTGGACGCTGTTCATCGGTTTCCACGGCACGTTCCTGGTGCAGCACTGGCTGGGCGCGGAAGGTATGCCACGGCGTTACGCGGACTATCTGGCCGCCGACGGATTCACCGCGCTGAACACCATCTCCACGATCAGCTCGTTCCTGCTCGGCATGTCGGTCCTGCCGTTCTTCTACAACGTCTGGAAGACCGCCAAGTACGGGAAGAAGGTCGAGGTGGACGACCCGTGGGGCTACGGCCGGTCACTCGAATGGGCGACCTCTTGCCCGCCGCCCCGGCACAACTTCCTCACGCTGCCCCGTATCCGCTCCGAATCCCCGGCGTTCGACCTGCACCACCCGGAGATCGCGGCGCTCGAACACCTTGAGAACGACGGACAGAAGGACGCCGCTCTGCTCGGTGGCAAGGAGGTCGGCAAGTGAAGGTCCAAGGCTGGATGTTCCTCTGGCTGAGCCTCTTCATCCTGGTGGTCGCCGGTGTCTACGGCGTCTGGTCGAAGGAGCCCGTCGGCACCACCGCGCTCTTCCTGGCGTTCGGTCTGAGCCTCATGATCGGCTTCTACCTGGCCTTCACGGCCCGGCGGGTCGACGCGATGGCGCAGGACAACAAGGAGGCCGACGTCGCGGACGAGGCCGGCGAGGTGGGGTTCTTCTCCCCGCACAGCTGGCAGCCGCTCTCGCTGGCCATCGGCGGCGCGCTCGCGTTCCTCTCCATCGCCATCGGCTGGTGGCTGCTGTTCTTCTCCTTCCCGATCCTCCTGATCGGCCTGTGGGGCTGGGTCTTCGAGTACTACAGCGGAGAGAGCCAGAACCAGTAGCCGAAACGGCGGCGCGGAGCCGCCGACGAGGCCAAGGGCCCGGATCCCCCTCACCCCTGAGGAGGATCCGGGCCCCTCGTTTGCAGTCACACAGCGCGCCGTAACCGGACATTCTTCATAACGTGTGCATATGAACCACACGCCGCGCTTTCGCACCGTTCTCGGCTGCACTCTGCTGGTCCTGTCCCTCGGGGCGGTAGCGACCGGCTGTGGCGGCCCGGACGGTCACCCGCTGTCGGGCAAGCCCTACGACGCCGCCGACCAGGTCTCCCTCAACGCGCCCAAGGGCGACGCCAAGGCGAACCCCGACAAGCCTCTGGAAGTCGTCGCCAAGGGCGGCGACGCACGGATCACCGATGTCACCGTCACCGACGGCGCCGGCCACCACCTGGCGGGCGAACTGGCCGCCGACGGCGCCCGCTGGCGCTCCACGGCCCCGATGGCCGCCGGTGCCCGCTACACCGTCAAGGTCGCCATGGAGGACGAGGACGGCGCTCCCGGCAGCCGTACGCTCGACTTCGAGACGTCCCCGGTGAAGCGCAACCTCTCCGTCACGTTCGGCCCCAAGGCGGGCAAGTACGGCGTCGGGCAGCCCATCACGGCGGAGCTGAGCGCGCCGGTCAAGGACCGGGAGGCCAGGGCCGTCGTCGAACGGGGGCTGAAGGTCCGCTCCAGCCCCGCCGCGGAAGGCTCCTGGCACTGGGTCGACGACAAGAAGCTGCACTTCCGGCCCAGGGAGTACTGGCCCGCGAACGCGTCCGTCAGCGTCACCAGCACCCTCGACGGCATCAAGGTCGGGAACAAGCTGTACGGCGGCCCGGTGAAGCCCCTGAAGATCACCACCGGCGACCGGCTCGAAGCCATCGCCGACGCCGGCACGCACCACATGACGGTGCTGCGCAACGGCGAGGTCATCAGCACGATCCCGGTGACCACCGGCAAGCCCGGCTTCTCGACCCGTAACGGCACCAAGGTCATCCTGGAGAAGCAGCAGTTCGTACGGATGCGCGGCACCAGCGTCGGCATCGCGGCGGGCAGCAGCGAGTCGTACGACCTGCCCGTCTACTGGGCGACGCGGGTCACCTGGAGCGGTGAGTACGTGCACGCCGCCCCGTGGTCCGTCGGCTCGCAGGGGTCGGCGAACGTCAGCCACGGCTGTGTCGGCATGTCCACGGACAACGCCGAGTGGTTCTTCGAGACCGTCCGCGAGGGCGACATCGTCAAGGTCGTCAACAGCGGCGGCGAGGACATGGACCCGTTCGGGAACGGCTTCGGCGACTGGAACCTGGACTGGGCCAAGTGGCGCCAGGGCAGCGCCCTCGTCGGTCCCACGAAGGACGGCGGCGGCCAGGTCGAGGCCGCCCGGCTCCGCCCGCAGGTCTGACGCGGGCGGCGGAGCCGGACCGGTGGAGCCGTCAGGCCTCCACGGCGAGCCTGGTGCGCAGCAGCGCGGCCAGCGCCTCCGGGAAGCCCACCGGCTCCACCGGCAGCGTCACAGCGGCCTCGGCGCGGCTCCAGGTGGCCAGCCAGGCGTCCTGCGGGCGGCCCATCAGCAGCAGTACGGGCGGGGAGTTGAAGATCTCGTCCTTGATCTGCCGGCACAGACCCATCCCGCCGATGGGGGTGGCCTCGCCGTCGAAGACACAGGCGTCCACGCCGCCCTTGTCGAGCACCTTCAGCACGGCGTGCATCGTCGCGCACTCGATGTACTCGACCGGGGGCAGGTCGGCGGCCGGCCGGCGGCCCGCGGCCGTGCGCACCTGCTCGCGGGTGTTCGCGTTGTCGCTGTAGACCAGGACCGTGGCGGTCGGCTGCATTGTTCCTCCGTGACATCCGTCGTGACATCCGCACATCCGCGTCTGCGAGGGCTTCAGAGCTTCAGCGCCGAGACCCGCTGCGCGGATGCTACTCCGTCGGACACCATGTCAGCACGGGTCCGGGCCCTGTCGCGATGGGCCGTTCGGTCCTCGCTCGCATCCCGTCCGAAGTGGCTGACACTCCGAAGGGCACCCCCGGGAGTGAGGGCGGGATAAGCGACCGACATAATGTCGGTCGTGGCGACAGCAACGACAGTAGAAACCGGGCACGCGCACCCGACGGTCAATCGGCCGAACCTCACCAGTGTCGGAACGATCATCTGGTTGAGTTCCGAGCTGATGTTCTTCGCGGCCCTCTTCGCGATGTACTTCACCCTGCGGTCGGTGACAGGGGAGGCGTTCTGGTCGGAGAAGGCCGATTCGCTGAACATCCCGTTCTCGGCGGTGAACACCACGATCCTGGTGCTCTCCTCACTCACCTGTCAGCTCGGCGTCTTCGCCGCCGAGCGGGGCGACGTGAAGAAGCTCCGCTCGTGGTTCGTGATCACGTTCGTGATGGGTGCGGTCTTCATCGGCGGTCAGATCTTCGAGTACACGGAGCTCGTCAAGCACGAGGGCCTCTCGCTCTCGTCGGACGCCTATGGCTCCGCGTTCTATCTGACCACCGGCTTCCATGGTCTGCACGTGACAGGCGGTCTGATCGCCTTCCTGCTGGTTCTCGGCAGAACGTACGCGGCCAAGAGGTTCACCCATGAACAGGCAACCGCCGCCATCGTCGTGTCCTATTACTGGCACTTCGTCGATGTCGTCTGGATCGGCCTCTTCGCCACGATCTACCTGATCAAGTAGCGGGCCACAGCGCCCGACGCGCCCTCGCACACCGCCCAGAAACACCGACGCAGAAGATCCTGACACCGGGGTAATCCGTGAAAAAGCTCTCCGCACGACGACGCCATCCGTTGGCGGCGGTCGTCGTCCTACTCCTCGCGCTGGCGGCCACCGGGGGGCTGTACGCCGCGTTCGCGCCCGCGGGCAAGGCACAGGCAGACGACACCGCCCAGTCCCTCGCCATCGACGAGGGCAAGAAGCTGTACGCCGTGGGCTGCGCGAGCTGCCACGGCGTCGGCGGTCAGGGCACGACCGACGGCCCGTCGCTGACCGGCGTCGGCGCCGCCGCCGTGGACTTCCAGGTCGGCACCGGCCGGATGCCGGCGCAGCAGCCCGGCCCGCAGGTACCCAAGAAAAAGGTCATCTACGACCAGAAGGAGATCGACCAACTCGCGGCGTACGTCGCCTCGCTCGGCCCCGGGCCCTCGGTCCCGACCGCCGACCAGGTCAACCCGGAAGGCGCCGACGCGGCCAAGGGCGGCGAACTGTTCCGCTCCAACTGCGCCCAGTGCCACAACTTCGGTGGTGAGGGTGGCGCTCTGACGAACGGCAAGTACGCCCCGGGTCTTGAGGGAGTCACTCCCAAGCACCTGTACGAGGCGATGCTGACCGGTCCGCAGAACATGCCCTCGTTCCCCGACTCGACGATGCCCGAGCAGCAGAAGCAGGACATCATCAAGTACATCGAGTCCGTGAACAGCAGCGAGTCGGCCAACCCCGGCGGGTTCAAGCTCGGTGGTATCGGGCCCGTCAGTGAGGGTCTGTTCTCCTGGATCATCGGTCTGGGCGCGCTGGTCGCCGTTGCCGTCTGGGTTGCGGCGCACACCGCGAAGGCCAGGAAGTCATGAGTAGCAACCGGATTTCAGACGAGAACCTGCCGGCTGAGCAGGAATCCACGCACGCCGAGATCGAGCGTGCGGACGACCCGTTCGCCAACCCCGGGATGCCGGCCCACCGGCCGCGTATCCAGGACATCGACGAGCGGGCGGCCAAGCGCTCCGAGCGCGCGGTGGCGGCGATGTTCACGCTGTCGATGCTGGCCACGATCGGCTTCATCGCCTCGTTCGTCGCCTTCCCCGTCGAGAAGATCGTGTACATCTGGCCGTTCGGTCATGTGAGCGCGCTCAACTTCTCGCTGGGGCTCACCCTCGGAGTCGCCCTCTTCGCCATCGGCGCGGGCGCGATCCACTGGGCGCGCACCCTGATGAGCGACGTGGAGATCATCCAGGAGCGGCACCCGATCGAGGCGACCCCCGAGGTCGCCGCGCAGGCCAAGAAGGACTTCCTCCTCGGTTCGGCGGAGTCCGGGTTCGGGAGGCGCAAGCTGATCCGCAACACCATGTTCGGCGCGCTGGCCATGGTGCCGCTCTCCGGTGTGGTCCTGCTGCGTGACCTCGGCCCGCTGCCGGAGGACAAGCTGCGCAAGACGTTCTGGAAGAAGGGCTTGATGCTCATCAACCAGAACACCAACGAACCGCTGCGTCCCGAGGACGTCACGGTGGGGTCGCTGACGTTCGCCCAGCCCGAGGGACTGGACGACCACAACCCGGACTTCAACAATGAGATCGCCAAGGCGGCTCTCATGATCGTCCGTATTCAGCCGGCCGACATCAAGGACAAGCGCGAACTTGAGTGGTCGCACGAGGGCATCGTGGCGTACTCCAAGATCTGCACCCATGTCGGCTGCCCGATCAGCCTGTACGAGCAGCAGACCCACCACGTGCTCTGCCCGTGCCACCAGTCCACCTTCGACCTCTCCGACGGCGCCCGTGTCATCTTCGGCCCCGCCGGTCACGCCCTTCCGCAGCTGCGGATCGGTGTGAACGGTGAGGGTTACCTCGAAGCGCTCGGCGACTTCGACGAGCCCGTCGGTCCTTCCTTCTGGGAGCGCGGATGAGTACTGCGTCTGACGAAAAGACCCGCCAGGCACCCGCGGGAGAGCGTGTCGCCGACTGGGCGGACGGTCGTCTCGGGATCTACGGCGCGGCCAAGGGCATGGTGCGCAAGGTCTTTCCGGACCACTGGTCGTTCATGCTGGGCGAGATCGCCCTGTGGAGCTTCGTCGTCATCATCCTCACGGGTGTGTATCTGACGCTGTTCTTCCACCCGAGCATGAACGAGGTCGTGTACGACGGCAGTTACGTGCCGATGCAGGGCGTCCGGATGACCGAGGCGTACGCCTCGACGCTGGACATCAGCTTCGACGTACGCGGCGGTCTGCTGATCCGGCAGATCCACCACTGGGCCGCGCTGATCTTCGTGGCCGCGATGTTCGTGCACATGATGCGCGTCTTCTTCACCGGCGCGTTCCGCAAGCCGCGCGAGATCAACTGGGTCTTCGGCTTCCTGCTGTTCGTGCTCGCGTTGTTCACCGGACTCACCGGTTACTCGCTGCCGGACGACCTGCTGTCGGGCACCGGTGTCCGCTTCGCGCAGGGCGCCATCCTGTCGACGCCGATCGTCGGCACGTACATCTCGATGTTCCTGTTCGGCGGGGAGTTCCCGGGCCACGACATCGTGGCGCGGTTCTACTCGATCCACATCCTGCTGCTGCCGGGCATCATGCTCGGGCTCGTGGTGGCCCACCTGATCCTGGTCTTCTACCACAAGCACACGCAGTTCGCGGGTCCCGGCAAGACCAACAACAACGTCGTGGGCGCCCCGTTCCTGCCGATCTACATGGCCAAGGCGGGCGGCTTCTTCTTCCTGGTCTTCGGTGTCATCGCGATCATCTCCGCGATCGCCACGATCAACCCGGTGTGGGCCATCGGCCCGTACCGGCCGGACCAGGTCTCCACCGGAGCCCAGCCGGACTGGTATCTGGGCTTCTCCGAGGGCCTGATCCGGGTGATGCCGGGCTGGGAGATCAACGTCTGGGGTCATACGTTCATCCTGGGCGTGTTCATCCCGCTGATGATCTTCCCGTTGGTGCTGGTGGTCCTCGCGGTCTACCCGTTCATCGAATCCTGGGTCACCGGCGACAAGCGCGAGCACCACATCCTGGACCGGCCGCGCAACGTGCCGACCAGGACGGCCTTCGGTGTGGCATGGCTGACCCTGTACTTCATCCTGCTCATCGGCGGCGGGAACGACATCTGGGCCACCCAC
The DNA here is from genome assembly GCF_042870175.1 of Streptomyces sp. NPDC006643. Classification (NCBI taxonomy): domain Bacteria; kingdom Bacillati; phylum Actinomycetota; class Actinomycetes; order Kitasatosporales; family Streptomycetaceae; genus Streptomyces; species Streptomyces sp. NPDC006643. The sequence goes on from NZ_JBIAHA010000038.1 coordinate 40,916, forward strand.
TTCCATCTGTCGATCAACACGATCACCTGGTTCATCAGGATCGCGTTCTTCGTCGGGCCGGTGGTCGCGTTCGTCATCACCAAGCGGATCTGTCTGGGACTTCAGCGCCGCGACGCCGAGAAGGTGCTGCACGGACGCGAGTCCGGTGTCATCAAGCGGCTGCCGCACGGTGAGTTCGTCGAGGTCCACCAGCCCCTGGACCAGGACGCGCTGCACACGCTCACCGCGCACGAGCAGTACAAGCCGGCCGAACTCGGCCCGACGGTCGACGAGAACGGTGTCGAGCGCAAGGCGTCCCCGGTGCAGAAGCTGCGGGTCAAGCTGAGCAAGGGCTACTACGGCGAGGGGAACCAGATCCCCAAGCCGACCGCCGAGGAGTACAAGGAGATCACGAGCGGCCACGGCCACCACTGATCGTCCGACGTACGAGGGCCCCGGCCCGGTTTCCCTTCGGGGGACCGGCCGGGGCCCTCGTACGTCCTGACGTCCCGCTGACGTCCCGCTGTCATGCTGTCCGCAGTTCGGGCACCGGGCCTTGGATCGCGGTCGGCGCCGATAGGCTGACGCCTGGCAGCACGGGCCAGCAGGCCGTGCACCCGTCCACAGACCCCAGGAGCGAGCATGAGCAGCGCTGTTGCACCGGCCGGAGGCGACACCCTGGCGGATCGTTCCTGGCCGGGTGTACTGAACTCGCTGCTGCGCGGCCAGGATCTCGACGCCGGTGCCACCGCCTGGGCCATGGACCGCATCATGAGCGGCGAGGCCACCGACGTGCAGATCGCGGGCTTCGCCGTCGCGCTGCGCGCCAAGGGCGAGACCGTGGACGAGGTCACGGGACTCGTCCGTGCCATGTACGAGCACGCCAGGACCATCGAGGTGCCCGGCGCCACGGTCGACATCGTCGGCACCGGCGGCGACCTCGCCAAGACCGTCAACATCTCCACGATGGCCGCGATCGTGGTGGCCGGGGCGGGCGGCAAGGTCGTCAAGCACGGCAGCCGGGCGTCGTCGTCCGCGAGCGGCGCGTCCGACGTGCTGGAGAAGCTCGGCGTCAATCTGGAGCTGACACCGCAGCGGGTCGTGGAGGTCGCCGAGGAGGCGGGCATCACCTTCTGCTTCGCGGTGAAGTTCCACCCGGCGCTGCGGTACGCGGCCAAGGCCCGCAAGGAGCTGGGCGCGCAGACCACGTTCAACATCCTGGGACCGCTCACCAACCCGGCGCGGGTCCGCTCCCAGGCGGTCGGTGTGGCGGACGTCCGGATGGCGCCGATCGTGGCCGGGGTGCTCGCCGAGCGGGGCAACTCCTCGCTCGTCTTCCGCGGTGACGACGGTCTGGACGAGCTGACCACGACCGCCACCTCACACGTATGGGTGGTTCGGGACGGCAAGGTCACGGAGCAGGCCTTCGACCCCAGGGACATCGGCCTGGAGCTGGTCCCGGTCGAGGCCCTGCGGGGCGCGGACGCGTCGTACAACGCGGATGTCGCGCGCCGTCTGCTGGCCGGCGAGACCGGCCCCGTACGGGACGCGGTCCTGCTGAACGCGGCGGCGGCGCTGGTCACGCTGGAACCGGCCGAGGGCTCGCTGAACGACCAGCTCGCGGCGGGGCTGGCGCGGGCGGCGGAGGCGGTGGACTCGGGCGCGGCGAAGCGGACGCTGGAGCGCTGGGTGGCCGCGAGCAACGCGTAGCGCCGCGACGACGACGGGCACGGCCCGCGACCCGGGCGGCCCGGCCGGTGTCCCGTATCGCGGACGCGGGCTGGGCCGCCCGGCAGCGGTGCGGTAATCTCCCCCCAGGTCATGAGTGACAGCGACTACGGCCCCGGCCCGCTGTCCGGCAACCCTCCGTCCGTGGCGGGGTGCCCCGGGTGAAGACCAGGCCGTAGGCAGCGAGGTCTGCGGCAAGCGCGGACCCCTGGACATCGTTCGGATGTCGTCATCCCTGGGGTCCTGGTCCTCAAGGGAGCAGTCTCGTGAGCAAGCGAATGCGATAGGGCCCAGGACGCGTCCGCGACGTCGCGTCCGGCCCACGACGCCACAACGCACGTGTGCTCGCCCCCGTGGCCCTTCGGGCCCGGGAAGCGGCCCCTCGTCGTCAGCCGCCCGAGTGACTCCGGGCCGTCGACAACGCCGGTGTCCGCCTCACGAGCACACGCGCCGGCCGCCGTGAGCCCCGCCCCCTCCGGGCGGACGACGCACTTCGCGGAAACGCCCTGGGGCCGGTCACCGAAGTCCCGTCCCCCCGCCCCCCTGGGCGCGGGAGGTCACTTCGCGGGCCGGCCCGAGCCCCGGCCCCGGCACATGTCGTGCCGGAGCCACCGGGCCCGCCCTCTTCAGTGAGCGCCATCCCCGCGGTCCCTCCCGCGCCGTCACGGCCCACACGGCCACGACGACGCGTCCGGCCGACGGGTCCTGATGCCGATTCCGCCTCGTCCTGCCGGGAGATACCGCCATGTCCGCACCCATCGACGCCCTCACCCACACCACCGCCGACCAGCCGCTGCCCGTCCTCGGACGTGATGTGACCGTGCCCCTGGTCACCGGCGGCGAAGTCACCTACGCCGCCCTCGACTACGCGGCCAGCGCCCCCGCCCTCCAGCGGGTCTGGGACGACGTCGCCGCCTACGCCCCGTACTACGGCAGCGTCCACCGCGGCGCCGGGTATCTCTCGCAGCTGTCCACGGACCTCTTCGAGAACAGCCGCCGCACCGTCGCCGACTTCCTCGGCTGTCGCGAGGACGACCAGGTCGTCTTCACCCGCTCCACCACCGACTCGCTCAACCTGCTGGCCGCCGTACTGCCCGCCGGCTGCGAGGTGTTCGTCTTCGAGACCGAGCACCACGCGTCGCTGCTGCCGTGGCGCGACGCCCGCGTCAGCTGTCTGAACGCGCCCCGCACCCCCGGCGAGGCCGTCGCCACACTGGAGCGGGCGCTGGCCGGACGTGACCCGAAGGGCCCCGCCCTGGTGTGCGTCACCGGCGCCTCCAACGTCACCGGCGAGCTGTGGCCCGTGCGCGAACTGGCCGCCGTGGCGCACGCCCACGGCGCGCGGGTCGTCCTCGACGCCGCGCAGCTCGCCCCGCACCACCCGGTGGACATCGCGGAGCTGGACGTGGACTGGGTGGCCTTCTCCGGGCACAAGCTTTACGCGCCGTTCGGCTCCGGTGTGCTCGCGGGCCGCGCCGACTGGCTGCGGGAGTCGGAGCCGTATCTCGCCGGTGGTGGCGCCAGCCGCAAGGTCGCGCGCCGCGACGACGGCGGGGTGGACGTCGAGTGGCACACCACCGCGGCCCGGCACGAGGCCGGTTCGCCGAACGTCATCGGGGTGTACGCGATCGCCTCCGCCTGCAAGGCCCTGACCGAGGCGGGCTTCGACCGACTCGTGGCCCGGGAGCGGGAGCTGGTGGCCCGGGTGCGCGAGGGCCTCGCGGAGGTGCCCGAGGTGCGGGTGCTCTCGCTCTTCGGTGACGACGCCCCCCGGGTGGGCGTCATCTCCTTCGTCGTCGACGGCTGGAACAGCTCGCACTTCGCCGCCGCGCTCTCGGCGGAGTACGGCATCGGCGTCCGGGACGGGCTCTTCTGCGCCCACCCGCTGGTGCGGACCCTGCTGGGCGGGGACGCCGGGGACCCGGGGGAGTGCGGCGCGCCGGACGCCGGCCCCGGTGAGAAGTCGCTCAACGCGATCCGGGTCAGCTTCGGGGCCGGCACGCCGGACGAGCACATCGAGCGGTTCACCGGCGCCGTGCGGGAACTCGTCCGGGACGGCGCGCGCTGGAACTACCGCACCGAGGACGGCCGTTGCGTCCCCGACCGCGGCTGACGAAGGACGCTCAGGCGTCGAGGCCGATCGCGAACGCCGCTTCCAGGTCGTGCTGGGAGTAGGTACGGAACGCCACATGGGTGTCCGTGGCCTCGACGCCCGGGATCTTGCTGATACTGCCCGGGATGACGTCCGCCAGATCGTCGTGCCTGGCGACCCGCACCATGGCGATCAGATCGTAGGTGCCGGTGACGGAGAAGACCTCGCTGACGCTTTCCAGCCCCGCGATGGACTCGGCGATCTCGGGGATCCGGTCGACGCTGGTCTTGATGAGCACGATCGCGGTGATCACGGTTGACGTTCTCCCTCGGGGGCCACGAGACGGGGCTTCACTCTAGCCGTACGCCGGAAGAGCCCCCAGGCGGCGACGAAGCCGAGCGCGAAGCCCACCAGATGCGCCAGATACGCGACGCCGGGGCCCGGCTCGGCGTTCCGGGCCGCCAGCCACTGGAGGGCGAACCAGAAGATCAGGACGATCCAGGCGGGGAAGCGCAGCGGCAGGAAGAAAAGGAACGGGAAGAGGCTGGTGACGCGCGCGCGGGGGAAGAGACAGAGGAAGGCGCCGAGCACACCGGAGATCGCCCCCGACGCCCCCACCAGGGTCTGGTCGGAGTCAGCGTTCGCCACCGCGTACGCGAGCAGGGCGAGATATCCGCACACGAGATAGAAGAGAGTGAACCGCACTCGTCCCATCCGCTCCTCGGCCATCGCCCCGAAGACGTAGAGGAAGAGCAGATTGCCGAGGAGATGGAGCCAACTGCCGTGGACGAAGAGCGCGGTGAGCGGGGTGAGCAGGGCGTGGGATTCGCCGCTCGTCAGCTGGTCGGGGATCACCCCCCAGCGTTCGAAGTACGCGCTCTGCGCGGCGAGCAGGGCGTCGCCCGTGCCGTACGCGGGATTGAACCCCGAGAGCGGACCGGTCAGGAAGGCCAGGGCACACAGGCCGATCAGACCGTAGGTCACCACCGGTGCTCCGGCCGCCGCGCGCCAATTGATCATCCAAGGATCATCCCGTACGCGGACAGACAGGTACAGACCGCCTCGCCGCGACACGGGGTACGCGCGAGGCCGTAGGGTTACGGCGCGTACTTCCGACTTCAGGACTCCAGGGCTCGACGAAAGAGGACGCACGATGACGACGGTTCCCTTGCCGACGGATGCCACCCGGTGGCGCTGCACGCTGTGCGGCAATCTCACCAGGTTCGACGTGACGCGCTCCTCCAAGGTGGTGGAGTACGTCCATCTGGACCTGGCCGGGCAGTCGAAGGTCGAGGAGCGTGACGTGGTCAGTGAGACCATCGAGTCCGTCCGCTGCCGCTGGTGCAACGCGGTGGATCAGATCGAGCTGGTTGACAGGCCGGGCGCCGGTTCCTGAGGGAGCCGCCCGAAAGGGTAGTGGGGTGACGGATCGTGGAGCAGCCCGCAAGTGGCGCTGAGCCGGCCGGTGCGGCCGGCGGCGACGCCGAGGCGCTCGACAGGCCGCTGCCCGAGGGAGTGCGGCGCCGGGTCGTGGCGCTGGTCTCGGATGCCTTCGGCGGTCTGACCGTCACCGAACTGCCCGCCCAATTGCGACAGTACGCGCGCTTCACACCGAGCCGGCGCGCCCGGTTCGCGGGCAACGCGATGGCCGCCGCCCTGGAGAGCGATCCGGTGTTCCGCCAGCGGATCGGTGAGCGGTTCGGCCAGGCGGATCCCGAGCTGGCCGCAGCCGTCGAGACCGGCTCGCCGCCCCCGGCCGCCGACCCCGTCGACGTGGCGGCGGCGGCCTACGTCCTGCGCCCGGTCGGCTGGGTGAAGCTGGTGGCCGCCGCGGGCGAGGAGGTCCAGCGCGCCGACGCCGAGCGCGCGGACGAGGAGAACCGCCGTGAGCTGGAGCGGCTGCGCGAGGAGCTGACACAGGCCCGCGCCTCGACGCGCAGTGAGACGGAGCGGCTGCGCACGGAGCTGGACGCCGCCCGTCGGGAGGCCGAGTCCACGCACCGCAAGCTGCGCAGCGCCCTGAGCGATGTGAAGCGCGGTGAGGCCGCCCTGCGCCGTACGGCCGCCGAGATGGAGACGGCCCGCGCGGAGGCGGCGACGGCGCTGTCGGCCGCGGTGAGCGAGTCCCGGCGTCTCAAGGCCCGTCTCGCGGAGGCGGAGTCGGCGGTGGAGGCCGGACGCCGGGCCGCCCGTGAGGGACGCTCGGTGGAGGACATGCGGCTGCGGCTGCTGCTGGACACCGTCCTGGAGTCGGCGCAGGGGCTGCGGCGCGAGCTGGCGCTGCCGCCGGCCGCCGCGCACCCCGCCGATCTGGTCGACGCGGTGGAGCCCGGCCGGATGTCGCCCAAGGACGTCGCGGCCCGCGCGCTGTCCGACATGGATCCCGCGCTGCTGGACCAGTTGCTGGCGCTGCCGCAGGCGCATCTGGTCGTGGACGGCTACAACGTCACCAAGACCGGCTATCCGACGATGCCGCTGGAGAAGCAGCGGCTGCGGCTGCTGGGCGGACTCGCGATGCTCGCGGCGCAGTCCGGCGCGGAGATGACCTGTGTCTTCGACGGGGCCGAACTGGCCGCCCCCGTACTGCTCGCGCCGCCGCGCGGGGTGCGGGTGCTGTTCTCCAAGCCGGGTGTGACGGCGGACGAGTTGATCCGTCAGCTGGTCCGGGCGGAGCCGCCGGGGCGGCCGGTGGTGGTCGTCTCCACCGACCGTGAGGTCGCCGACGGAGTGGCGCGGGCCGGCGCGAGACCCGTCGCGTCCGCCTTGCTGCTGAAGCGGCTTTCGCGCGTCTAGTAACTCCTGTGGCCAATGCGGCATTTGGTCATGCCATGTCGCATCACAGCGTCAATTGTTCATCACTGTCAGTGCGATGTATGTGAAGAAACCACTCCGCGGCGAAATTTTTTCCCTTCAGGATTTGAACTGATCACAGGAAGGTCACTAGGGTCAGGCCTCGAACCTTCGCGCGGTTGATCACCCATCCGGGGTGGCGGCGAAGGAACCGCCGAATTCGTGTAGTTCAGTCCGGTACCGCCGGATTCCCGGCCCCGCCGGGAAAGCTGAGACACATGGAGCCGGGGACCCGCTCCCCACACCCGGTAGGCGGCTCGAGGAAGAAGGAGCTCGCCTTCGTGGCGTCCCACCGTCGTCCCAAGCAGCCGAGCCGCGCCCGCGTGACCGTGCTCTCCGCGACCGCAGCCGCAGCTGTCGCCCTGACGTCCCAGGCCGCGCAGGCCGATCCGAAGCCGACCAAGGAAGACGTCAAGGAAAAGGTCGACAAGCTCTACCACGAGGCCGAGGCCTCGACCGAGGCGCACAGCGGCGCCGAGGAGAAGGAGAAGAAGCTCGAGAAGCAGGTCGAGGCGATGCAGGACAAGGTCGCCCGTGGCCAGGAGGAGCTCAACGAGCTGCGTACCGGCCTCGGTTCGATGGCCAGCGCCCAGTACCGCTCCGGTGGCATCGACCCCGCGCTCCAGCTCTTCCTCTCCGCCGACCCGGACGACTATCTGGACAAGGCCTCCGTGCTCGACCAGATGGGCAGCAAGCAGGTCACCGCGCTGGAGAAGATCCAGGCCAAGCAGCGGACCCTCGCGCAGCAGCGCCAGGAGGCGACCCTCAAGCTGAAGGACCTCTCCGACACGCGTACGGAGCTGGCCAAGAAGAAGAAGGACGTCCAGACCAAGCTCAACGCGGCGAACAAGCTTCTCAACACGCTGACCGCCGAGGAGCGCGCGCAGATCCAGGCCGAGGACGCGGAGCGCGCGGCCCGTGGCAACGAGCGCGTCAACCTCGGTAACGAGAAGGCCTCTTCGGGCATGGCCGCCGCCGCGCTGGCCGCCGCCAAGACCCAGCTGGGCAAGCCGTACATATCCGGTGCCGAGGGTCCCAACTCCTACGACTGCTCCGGGCTGACCCAGTGGGCCTACGCCCAGGCGGGCGTGAGCATCACCAGGACCACCTACACCCAGGTCAACGACGGCACGAAGATCGGCCGCGGCGAACTCGCCCCCGGCGACCTCGTCTTCTTCAGCGGACTGAGCCATGTCGCGCTGTACGTCGGCAACGGCCAGGTCATCCACGCGCCCAAGCCGGGCACCGTGGTGCGGTACGAATCCATGGAGTGGGCCGGCAGCTTCCAGTTCGGCGTCCGCGTCTGACCCTCCGGGGCCGGACACTCCGCACCTGAACGATCCGCACCTGAACAATCCGCGCCGATCCTGACGCGGCCTCCCGCTCACGGACCCGACCGCGACCGCCCGTTCGGGCGAACTCCGGTTACTCCCGCTGACGCACGCCCCGCCGGTGACCTGTGGTCTCCGGCGGGGCATCACTGTCTGTGCCCGGCGCGGTCTTTGGTCACTGAGTGTCCGCACGGTTACTGTCTGCTGCGCCGTAGCTCCCGGCCATGTTTCCGCCCGTCGGGCGGCAGGGGCTGCGCAGTTGCGTCCAGCGGAAGGAAGTGCGGCTTCCTGTGGTGTCCCATCGTCGTTCCTCACACCCCGGCCACAGCCGGGGCACCCGGGTCACGGTCCTGTCCGCCGCGGCGGTCACGGCCGCGACCGCCCTCGCGACGGCGCCGGCGGGCGCGGACCCGAGGGAGACGACCGAGGCGGCCCGCTCGACCGTCGACCGGTTGTACGAGGAGGCCGAGAAGGCCACCGAGCAGTTCAACAAGGCGCACGAGCGGGCCGGTGTGCTGCGCCAGCGGGTGGACCGGGTCCGGGACGGCGCGGCCCGCAGCCAGGAGCGGGTCAACCGCATGCGGGGCGCGCTCGGTTCGATCGCGGGCGCCCAGTACCGCTCCGGCGGGCTCGACCCGGCCCTCGCGCTGCTGCTCTCCTCGGACCCGGACAGCTATCTGGAGCGGGCCGAGGCCCTCGACCGGCTGAGCGACCGCCAGGCGCATGCCCTGCGCGACCTCGGACAGGCCCAGCGCAAGCTCGGCCAGCAGCGCGACGAGGCGACCAGGGACCTCGCCGAACTGGAGCGCAGCCGGGCCGCCGTCGCGCGCCACAAGCGCACCGTCGAGGCGAAGCTCGCCGAGGCACGGCGGCTGCTGAACGCGCTGCCCGACGCCGAGAAGGACGCGGACCGGGCCTCGCGCTCGGGGCGCGACGGCGGCGCGACGGCGCTCTCGGGGGAGGCACCCGCCTCCGCCCGCGCCGCCGCCGCGGCCCGAGCGGCGCGCGGTGTCGTCGGCCTGCCGTACGTGTGGGGCGCCAACGGCCCCTCCGGGTTCGACTGTTCGGGCCTGACGCAGTGGGCGTACGCGCAGGCCGGGGTCGCCCTGCCGCGCACCTCGCAGGCGCAGCGGTACGCGGGACAGCAGGTGCCGCTCTCCCAGGCGAGACCCGGCGACCTGGTCGCGTACCGCGACGACGCCAGCCACATCGGGATGTACATGGGCAACGGCCAGGTGGTGCACGCCCCATACCCCGGCGCATCGGTCCGCTACGACCCGGTGGGCATGATGCCGGTCTCGTCGGTGACCCGCGTATAGGTCCGCCGTCCGCGCGGCGCCCCGTACGATCGGCAGGGTGGCAGGTCAGGGACGTACGACTCGACGACGTGCGGCGGGTCGGTGGCGTCCGGTCCGCCGCGGTGGCGTGCCCCGCCGGGCGGCGGCCTCGCTGCTCGGTTGTCTGCTGGTCGCCTCCGGCTGTTCCGCGCCCACCGCGGGCGACGCCGCCACCGACGCGATCCGCGGGACCCTCGACCGCCGCGCCGACGCCCTCGTCGACCGTGACGAGACCGGCTATCTGGCCGCCGTCGACCCCGCCGCCGGTGAACTGCTGGCCGCCGAGCGGCGGACGTACCACAACCTCGCCGACGTGCCCGTGCGGTCCTGGGAGTACGAGCTGCGGGACGTCGACCGCTCCGGCACGCGCGCGACGGCGCGGGCCGAGCTGCGCTACCGGATAGCGGGTTACGACAGCGCGCCCGTCACCTCGGCCCGCACCCTGGAGCTGACGGAACGCGACGGGCGGTGGTACGTGACGGCCGACCGGCCCGCCGAGGACGGCGTGCGACAGCTCTGGCAGCAGGGCCCCGTCGATGTCGTCCACGGCCGGCGCAGCCTGATCCTCGGCGTCGGCCAGGACAACGAGCGGCTGCGCGAGATCGCCGCCGTCGCCGACCGGGCGGTGCCCGCCGTCGACGAGGCGTGGCCGGGCAGCTGGCCGGGCCGCGTCGTGGTGCTGGTGCCCGGGTCGGTGGAGTCGATGGCCGGTCTGCTGGGCGCCTCGGCGGGGAGCTACCGGGGCATCGCCGCCGTCACGACCGGCGAGACCCGGCGGCAGGGCACCTCGCCGGCGGACCGGGTGATCGTCAACCCCGACGCGTACGGGATCCTCGGTGACTTCGGCCGCCGGGTGGTCCTGACCCACGAGACCACCCATGTGGCGACGCGTACGGACACGTCCGAGGCCACCCCGATGTGGCTGTCGGAGGGTTTCTCCGACTGGGTCGCCTACCGGGACTCCGGCCGTACGGACGGGCAGGCGGCGCCGGAGCTCGAACGGTCCCTGCGGCAGGGCGAGCTGCCCGCCGCGCTCCCCGAGGACGGCGACTTCGCCTTCGACGCGAAGGCGGCGGAACTGGCGCGGGCGTACGAGGGCGGGCGCCTCGCCTGTGAGCTGATCGCGCAGCGCTGGGGCGAGCGGAAGCTGACGGACTTCTACCGGGCGGTGGGGGAGCACGAGCGGCGCGAGGGCGCCGTGGAGGACGCGATGAACGAGGTGCTGTCGGTGACGCCGGACTCGTTCGCCGCGCTGTGGCGTGACTACATGCGCGAGCGGCTGCGCTGAGGGCCCTGGGCGGGCCCCTCAGGAGCCGAGCAGTCCTTGGCCCCGTCCGGGCTGTCGGCCGCGCCCGCCGCCTCCTGGCGTACGCGCGGACGCGCCCCGGGCACCGTCGCGCGCCACAGCCGGCCGCACGCGGTCAGCGTCGCGGCGACCAGCAGCCCGTTGCGTACGACGAGCAGGGTCACGCCCAGCCAGTCGCTCGCCGTCACGTGCGAGAAGAACAGCGGGAATTCGAGGACGGTGACCGCGGAGGCAGCCACCACGAGCACCGCGGGCAGCGTCATGGGACTCGACCGCAGGAGCAGACAGACGGCGGCCAGCCCCACCAGCCAGATCATGTACTGCGGGCTGATCACCCGGCTGGTGACGGTGAAGAGCAGGACGGCGACGAAGGCCGCGTCGCACAGGGTGCTCGCGGTCAGGGCCGCCGCCTTCAGCCGCCAGACGAGCAGCCAGCCGAAGGCGGTCACGCTGAGGACCAGGGCGAGCGCGCTGACCAGCGGGACGTACGGCCCCCGGAACTCCACCGAGCCGTAGGAGAACATCACGACGCCGTCCCAGCCGAGATGCCGGGCCACATGGAAGACCAGCGCGCCCAGCGACTCGACCTCCGTACCCCGGTCGCGCTGCGCGGTCAGGAAGTCCAGCGCGCCCGGCAGCACCGCGGACACCATGGCGAGCAGCGCGAGAGCCGTCGCGACGGCGGCGGACCAGGACAGCCGGGTGGCCCGCCCGCGCGGCGTACCGATCAGCAGCAGCACCGGCCACACCTTCAGCAGCGCCCCGAACCCCGCGAGGGCGCCCAGGAGTTGGGGTCTGCGGGTGCCCACGAGGAGGGCGCAGACGGCGACGGCGGTGACCATCAGGTCGTAACGGGCGTACACCGTGGGCCCGAGCACCGCGACGCCGGCCACCCACACCCACACGCCGCGTGTCGAGCGTCCGGGGCGCCGCGCCGTGTGCAGCAGCAGTCCGAACACGAGCGCGTCGCAGAGCAGGCAGAGGGTGAAGAACGCCGTGGCGTAGCCGAGGAAGGGCAGCAGGGCGGGGGAGAGGATCGCGAACGCGGCGGCGGGCGGGTACTGCCAGGTGACGTCCGACTGGGGGAAGGTGCCGGCGCGCAGGACGTCGTACCAGCCCTGGTAGGTGACGGAGACGTCCGGGGTGACGTCGGAGCCCGGCGTGACGATGATCCGCAGGACGCAGAGCATCAGTACGGTCCTGGTGAGGAGCCATACGGTGACGGGCCCGACGGCGCCGGCCAGGCCGGCCGCCCTGCCCGCGGGGGCTGCTCCGGCGTGCGTTCGTGCCGTGTCCCCGACATCCCCGACATCCTCGACCGTCATGATTACCTGCCCGTTTTGACCGAAATGTACGCGTGTGGTGGCGGGAGCCATCATGCGGGGGGACAGGCGCGGGAACGATGAGGCAGGGCCGTTCGGTACTGTCGGCGGCGATGCACAAGACCTTGATCGTGACGAACGACTTCCCGCCCAGGCCCGGCGGCATCCAGGCGTTCCTGCACAACATGGCGCTGCGGCTGGACCCCGACCGGATCGTCGTCTACGCCTCCACCTGGAAGCGCGGCGCCGAGGGCGCGGAGGCGACGGCGGCCTTCGACGCCGAGCAGCCCTTCACGGTCGTACGCGACCGTACGACGATGCTGCTGCCCACCCCGAGGGTGACCAGGCGGGCGGTGGGACTGCTGCGGGAACACGGCTGCGAGTCCGTGTGGTTCGGCGCGGCGGCCCCGCTCGGACTGATGGGGCCCGCGCTGCGCCAGGCGGGTGCCCGGCGGATCGTCGCCACCTCGCACGGCCACGAGGCGGGGTGGGCGCAACTGCCCGCGTCCCGGCGGCTGCTGCGCCGTATCGGCGAGGGCACGGACACGATCACCTATCTCGGCGAGTACACCCGCTCACGCATCGCCGCCGCGCTCACGCCCGAGGCGGCCGGCCGCATGGTCCAACTGCCGCCCGGTGTCGACGAGAAGACGTTCCACCCGGCGTCGGGCGGTGACGAGGTACGGGAACGGCTCGGGCTCGCCGGGCGGCCCGTCGTCGTCTGCGTCTCGCGGCTGGTGCCGCGCAAGGGGCAGGACACGCTGATCCTCGCCATGCCCGCGATCCTGGCGCGGGTCCCGGACGCCGTACTGCTGATCGTCGGCGGCGGACCGTACGCCAAGGAACTGCGGAAGCTGGCCCACGAGACCGGCGTCGCCGACTCCGTACGCTTCACCGGCCCCGTGCCCTGGTCCGAACTGCCCGCCCACTACGGCGCGGGCGACGTCTTCGCGATGCCCTGCCGCACCCGGCGCGGCGGCCTCGACGTGGAGGGCCTGGGCATCGTCTACCTGGAGGCGTCCGCGACGGGCCTCCCGGTGGTCGCGGGCGACTCCGGCGGCGCGCCGGACGCGGTACTGGACGGCGAGACGGGCTGGGTGGTGCCCGGCGCCCCCACCACGCTCGCCGCCCGGGAATCGGCGGACCGCGTCGTGACGCTGCTCCAGGACCCCGCCCTGCGCCGCCGCATGGGCGCGCGCGGCCGGGAATGGGTGGAGGAACGCTGGCGCTGGGACCTCCTGGCGGAACGCCTGCGGGCGCTGCTGTAGGGGCGTCCGAGACCGTGGCCGCCGCCGCGGTGGGCGTCCCCGCCGACGAGGACCAGCCGGCGGGCACCCGGGCCGCGGCGGGTGCCACCCCCCTGCGCGCTTCGCGCGAGGCCGGGGCCCGGCCGCGGTGCTGCCCGGCGCCGGGTGGGGCGCGGGGCCCTGTTCGCACGGATCGCCGGAGCGGCGGCCGGGCCGGGGCGTGCTTTCAGCCCGTCCGGCGTTGAGGACGAACGGGCTGGTGGGTGTGGGTTGTTGGCCTGCCTCGGTGGGACCCTGTCGCGCTTCGCGCGAGGGCGTGAGGGGCGGCCGGCGGGACGGGCGGCGCTGCCTGGCGCCGGGTGGGGCGGGGCCGTTCGTACGGATCGCCGGAGTGGCGGCCGGGATGGGGCGTGCTTTCAGCCCGTCCGGCGTTTGAGGACGAACCCGTCGCCAGGCGGGCCCGGTTGAGTCGTGGGGCGGGGCCGTTCGTACGGATTGCCGCAGTGGTGGCTGGGAGGAGCCGCACGTTCAGCCCGTCCGGCGCCTGAGGCCCAACCGGTCGCCGGGCGGCCGGTTGGGCCCGCACCCGCACGTCGGCTCAGCCCCGGTACAGCGATTCGATCTCGTCCGCGAAATCCTTCGCCACCACGCCCCGCTTCAGCTTCAGCGACGGCGTGATGTGCCCCGCCTCCTCCGTGAACTGGGCCTGGAGCACGCGGAACTTCCGCACCGACTCCGCCTTCGAGACCGCCGCGTTGCCGTCGTCCACCGCCTGCTGGACCGCCGCCAGCAGGTCCGGGTCCTCGTGCAGTGACGCCGCCGTCGAGCCCGCCGGTTTGCCGTGGTCCCGCGCCCAGCGGGTCAGGAACTCCTCGTCGAGCGTCACCAGCGCGCCCACGAACGGGCGCCCGTCGCCGACGACCATGCACTCGGCGATCAGCGCGTGCGCGCGGATACGGTCCTCGATCACGGCGGGCGCGACGTTCTTGCCGCCCGCCGTCACCAGGATCTCCTTCTTGCGGCCGGTGATCGCGAGATAGCCGTCCTCGTCGAGGGTGCCGATGTCGCCGGTGTGGAACCAGCCGTCGGCCAGCGCCTCGGCCGTCGCCGCCTCGTTGTTCCAGTAGCCCGTGAACACGTGCTCGCCGTGCAGCAGCACCTCGCCGTCGTCGGCGATACGGATCACCGAGCCCGGCAGCGGCTGCCCGACGGTGCCGATCTTCTGCCGGTCCCACGGGTTGAACGCGGTCGCCGCACATGTCTCCGTCAGGCCGTACCCCTCAAGCACCGTGAATCCGATGCCGCGGAAGAAGTGGCCGAGCCGCTCGCCCAGCGGGGCGCCGCCGGAGATGGCGTACTCGCCACGGCCGCCGAGCACCGCCCGCAGCTTGCTGTACACGAGCACGTCGAAGACCTTGTGCCTGATCCTGAGCCCGAGCGACGGCCCCTGGGGCGTGCCCAGCGCGCGGCTGTAGGCGATCGCCGTCCCCGCCGCGCGGTCGAAGATCTTGCCCTTGCCGTCCGCCTGGGCCTTGGCGCGCGCCGAGTTGTAGACCTTCTCGAAGACGCGCGGCACCCCGAGGATCAGCGTCGGCCGGAACGCCGCCAGCTCCTCGGTCAGATTCTTGATGTCCGGTACGCAGCCGAGCTTGATCGGCGCCATCACGGACGCCACCTCGACCAGCCGGCCGAAGACATGCGCGGCGGGCAGGAAGAGCAGCACGGAACACTCGCCGGTACGGAACAGCGGCTTCAGGCGCTCCACCACGTTGCCGCACTCCGCGAAGAAGGCCCGGTGCGTCAGCACGCAGCCCTTGGGGCGGCCGGTGGTCCCCGAGGTGTACACGATCGTCGCCGGATCGTCGGCCTTCGCCGTCGCGCTGCGCTCGTCGACCACCGCCTCGGTGATCTCCGCGCCGGCGGCGGTCAGCGCCGCCACACAGCCGCCCGCGCCGCCCGCGCCGTCCTCACCCCCGCCGTCACCCTCGTCGATCCGCCAGACGTGCCGCAGCCGCGTCAGCCCGTCGGAGACCGACCGGACCGCCGCCGCGTGCTCCTCGGACTCCACGATGATCGCCGCCGTGCCCGAGTCGCCGAGGATCCACTGCACCTGCTCGGGGGAGCTGGTCTCGTACACCGGTACGGTCACGGCGCCCGCGCTCCAGATCGCGAAGTCGAGCAGCACCCACTCGTAGCGGGTCCGCGACATCAGGGCGACCCGCTCACCGGGGAGGATGCCGGACGCGATCAGACCCTTGGCCACCGCCCGCACCTCGGCGAGGAACTGGACGGCCGTGACATCCGTCCACACACCGCCGGCCTTGCGGCTCACGACCGCCGCGTCGGGATGCTGGGCGGCGTTGCGGCCGATGAGATCCGTCAGGTTGCCGTCCGAGGGGACTTCGTACAGGGCCGGAAGGCTGAACTCGCGCAAGACTGCTGCTCCTCGTCGGGCGCCGGTGGCACGGCACTGTGCCGAACCGGCTGCGGTCCACATCGGGCAGGTGCTCTCGGGGGTGAGCACGACGGGACGGCCCGGACGTTACCCACCGGTACTCGGTTCCGGATAGGGGGTCCCGGCCAGATGTTCCCTGCGTCACACGTTTTTTGACGGTCCTTCGCGCAGAGTAGTCCACAGCGGTGCGGACGTGTGAGTAACCGCAGGTCCGGACCCCTCTACACAGGAGGAAGGCGGCGATCTAGGGTGAGCGGCATGCGTGGTGGCGGGAGCAGCGGCGAGAACGGTGACGTGTCGGACCGAAACGGCGGGAAGGTCCGTACCCGCGTCCATGTCGTCAGTGACGTGCACGGCAACGCCCGCGACCTCGCCCGGGCGGGCGACGGCGCCGACGCCCTGATCTGCCTCGGCGACCTCGTCCTCTTCCTCGACTACGCCGACCACTCGCGCGGCATCTTCCCCGACCTCTTCGGTGAGGAGAACGCCGACCGCATCGTCGAGCTGCGTACGGCCCGCCGCTTCGACGAGGCCCGTGACCTGGGGCGCGACCTCTGGGCCGGTCTGGAGGCCGACCGGGACACCGCCATCGAGTCGGCGGTACGGCGCCAGTACGCCGAGATGTTCGCCGTCCTCCCCACCCCGACGTACGCCACCTACGGCAACGTCGACATCCCCGCCCTCTGGCCCGAGTACGCCGGACCGGGCACCACCGTCCTCGACGGCGAGCGGGTCGAGATCGGCGGCCGCGTCTTCGGCTTCGTCGGCGGCGGCCTGCGCACCCCGATGCGCACCCCGTACGAGATCTCCGACGAGGAGTACGCGGCCAAGGTCGAGCGGCTCGGCGAGGTCGACGTGCTCTGCTCACACATCCCGCCCGAGGTGCCGGAGTTGACGTACGACACCGTCGCCCGCCGCTTCGAACGCGGCAGCCGTGCGCTGCTGGACGCCCTGCGCCGGACGAAACCGAGGTACGCGCTCTTCGGCCATGTCCACCAGCCGCTCGCCCCCCGGATGCGCGTCGGCTCGACGGAGTGCGTGAACGTCGGACACTTCGCGTCCACCGGACGGCCCTGGGCCATGGAATGGTGACCGGCGCGCACGCGATAACCTGCACACCGCACGGCCGGTACCGGAAAGCGTGACCGTCCCCCCGCACCGCCGGGGGGACACCATCTGGAGGAGCACGACGATGGCGGAACACACCAAGTCGAGCATCACGATCGAGGCGGCACCCGCCGACGTGATGGGCGTGATCGCCGACTTCGCCCGCTATCCCGAGTGGACCGGCGAGGTGAAGGAGGCCGAGGTGCTCTCCACCGACGCCGAGGGCCGCGCCGAGCAGGTCCGGCTGGTGCTGGACGCCGGGGCGATCAAGGACGACCACACCCTCGCGTACACCTGGACCGGTGGTGACGAGGTCAGCTGGACGCTGGTCAAGTCCCAGATGCTGCGGTCGCTCGACGGCTCGTACCACCTGGCGCCGGCGGACGGCGGCGCGCGCACCGAGGTCACCTACCGGCTGACCGTCGACGTCAAGATCCCGATGCTCGGCATGATCAAGCGCAAGGCCGAGAAGGTCATCATCGACCGCGCCCTGGCCGGTCTGAAGAAGCGCGTCGAGAGCGCCCCCGGCTCCGCCGGAGCGGCCGGAGCTGCCGAGACGCCCACCGCCTGATGGCGGGGAGGACGCCGCGTACGGTCCTGGTCACCGGCCCCGGCGGCGCGGGCCGTACCACCGTCGCGGCGGCGACCGCCCTGGCCGCCGCCCGGCACGGCGAGCGCACCCTGCTGCTCTGCGCCGACCCGGCGGGACCCGACACCGTCCTCGGTACGGAGGCAGGGGCCGCCGTCGGTGTCGAACCGGCCGAGGTGACACCCGGCCTCTGGGCCGCGCGCGTCGACCCCGCCGACTACTTCCGCACCGAATTCCTCGCCCTCCAGGACCGCGCCGCCGCCGCGCTCGACATGCTCGGCGCCCGCCGTCTCGACGGCGAGGAGCTGACCGAGCTGCCGGGCGCCGAACAGTTCGCCCTGCTCCAGGCGCTGCGCCGGGCCGCCGCCGGTGACTGGGACGTGCTCGTCGTCGATCTGCCGCCGCTGCGCGACGCCCTGTCCGTACTCGCCCTGCCCGAGCGGCTGCGCCGTCTCCTGGGCCGCCTCCTGCCCGCCGAGCGGCAGGCCGCGCGGGCGCTGCGCCCGATGATCGCGCAGCTCGCCGGCGTACCGATGCCCGCGGACTGGCTGTACGGCGCCGCCGCCCGCCGGGACGAGGAACTGGCCACCGTCCAGGCGCTGATCGGCTCGCCCACCACGACCGTACGGCTCGTCGCCGAGCCCGGCCCGGCCGCCGCCGACGCCCTGCGCGTGGCCCGCGACGGGCTCAGCCTGTACGGGCTGCGCGTCGACGCCCTCGTACCGAACAAGGTGCTGCCGACGGACTCGTCCGACGCCTGGCTCGCGACGCTCGCCGCCCAGCAGCAGAAGTGCCTGGACGAGTGGGGCGAGGAGTACGGACCCGATTCCGCTTCCGCTTTCGGCTCCGGCTCCGGCTCCGGTTTCGCGTGGCGGCTGCGCGCGGTACCCCATCTCGGCCGGGATCCGCGCGGACTCGACGATCTCGCCGGTCTTGAGGGGCTCGCGGACCCGGATCCGGACCTCGCAGGGGATCTCGAAGGTGACCGCGGACCGGACACCGGACCGGACACCGGGCCGCGCCCCGATCCGTGGTGGGTGGAGGACCGGCGCGAGGAGGACGGGCTGCTGGTGTGGTCCCTGCCACTGCCCGGCGCCGTCAAGGCGGACATCGGCCTGGTGCGGCGCGGCGACGAACTGCTGCTGACCGTCGGCCCGTTCCACCGCATCGTGCCCCTGACCGGCGCTCTGCGGCGCTGCACCGTCTCGGGCGCCGCGCTCACGGACGGTGTCCTGAAGGTCCGATTCACGCCGGACCCCGGCCTCTGGCCGCGCACGGCCTGAATGTCCCACCGGGGTTCAGGTACCGTCGAAGGTACACAGCCTCCGGTCCGCCCCGGACGAGGCGCCTTGCCCGACGCGGGAGTAACCCATGAGTGATGCGATCGAGCGTCCCGCCGCCGACCCGGACGCCTGGGCGACGGCCTGCGCCGAGGACCTGGCCGCCGAGAAGGAGCGCCGCCGTGCCGTCCACGGGACGCCGCCCGGCTCGGCCTCCGAGGAGCTGCGCCGGTTCGTCGACGCCGTCGCCGACAAGGTGTCCTCGTTCCAGAGCCCGCTGCTCGGCATGGCCGCACAGGGCGCCGTCCAGCAGTTCATCAATCAGGCCAAGTCCGCCGTCGAGCCGGTCATCGACCGCAACCCGGATCTCTTCGACCACCTCGCCGCGGCCGGAAACGAACTGCTCGCCGCCTACCGGTCCGCCGTCGAGGGCGACGAACGCCGCTGGACCCAGGGACCGTCCGAGGCACCCGACATCAGTCTGAAGAAGACGGACGAAAAGGCCAACGACCCCTCGGATCCCCGCGACGAGGGCCCCGCACCCGGTACCCACATCGACCTGGACTGACCAGGGAGAGCCTGCCCTCGGGTACGGTTGGGCCCAGCGGGGCTCGACCGAAAACTGAGGGACACATGGGACTCACCATCGGCGTCGACATCGGCGGCACCAAGATCGCGGCGGGCGTGGTCGATGAAGAAGGCGCGATTCTCGATACGTACCAGGTGCCCACCCCGACGACCGCCGAAGGCATCGTCGACGCGATCTGCGCGGCGGTGTCCGGCGCCGGCAAGGGACACGACATCGAGGGCGTCGGCATCGGCGCCGCCGGCTACGTCGACGACAAACGCGCCACCGTCCTGTTCGCGCCGAACATCAACTGGCGTCACGAGCCGCTCAAGGACAAGGTCGAGCAGCGGGTCGGGATGCAGGTCGTCGTGGAGAACGACGCGAACGCGGCGGCCTGGGGCGAGTACAAGTTCGGGGCCGGACAGGGCCACGACGACGTCATCTGCATCACGCTCGGCACCGGCCTCGGCGGCGGCATCATCATCGGCAACAAACTGCGCCGCGGACGCTTCGGTGTAGCGGCGGAATTCGGCCATATCCGGGTCGTACCCGACGGGTTGCTGTGCGGCTGCGGCAGCCAGGGCTGCTGGGAGCAGTACGCGTCGGGGCGCGCCCTCGTCAGATACGCGAGGCAACGCGCCAACGCCACGCCCGAGAACGCGGAGATCCTGCTGCGTCTCGGCGACGGCACACCCGAAGGCATCGAGGGCAAGCACGTCAGCGCCGCCGCCCGTGAGGGCGACCCGGTGGCCGTCGACTCCTTCCGGGAGCTGGCCCGTTGGGCCGGCGCGGGCCTGGCCGACCTGGCCTCGCTCTTCGACCCGTCGGCGTTCATCGTCGGCGGCGGCGTCTCGGACGAGGGCGAACTGGTCCTCGACCCGATCCGTAAGTCCTTCCGCCGGTGGCTGATCGGCGGCGAATGGCGTCCGCACGCGCAGGTGCTCGCCGCCCAACTGGGCGGCAAGGCCGGGCTGGTGGGCGCCGCGGACCTGGCCCGCCAGGGCTGAGAGTCTGTCGCCGCTTTCCGGACGATCATGCCCGCCGCGCCCCTCAGGGGTGCGGTGGGCATTGGCCTATCGTGGACCGGTGACAACTCCGGTAAGTGGACAGGGTGGACCCGTCCCCACGATCTCGCTGCCCGACTCCCGTACCGAGCCCGACGGTTCGGCCGTGATCCGGGTGCTCAGCTACAACGTCCGTTCCATGCGCGACGATTGCGAGGCGCTGGCCCGGGTGATCCGGGCCTGTGCGCCCGACCTGGTCTTCGTCCAGGAGGCGCCGCGTTTCTTCCGCTGGCGCAAGCGCGCCGCGTGGCTGGCCGCCCAGACCGATCTCGTCGTCCTCAGCGGCGGTGGCACCGCCGCCGGCCCGCTGCTGCTGTGCTCGCTGCGCGCGACCGTGGAGCGTACGGAGGACGTACTGCTGCCGCTCACCCCCGGCCGGCACCGGCGCGGCTTCGCCACGGCCGTCGTACGGATCGGCGGCGCCCGCATGGGGGTGCTCAGCTGCCATCTCAGCCTGGCGGCCGACGAACGGCTCGCGCAGGCCGGGATGTTGCTCGACCGGGTGCGGACGATGGACGTACCGCACACGATCGTGGCGGGCGATCTCAACGACCGGCCGCAGGGGAGTGCGTTCCGGCGGATCGCCAAGGAACTCCAGGACGCCTGGGCGGTCAAGCCGTGGGGGAGCGAGTACACCTCGACACCGGTCGATCCGCACCAGCGCATCGACGCGATCTTCACGACCGAGGGTGTCGAAGTGCTGGGCTGCGGAGTGCCGTTGGGCCTGCCGGGTGTCGAGGAGAGCGACCTGCGGGCGGCCACGGATCACCTTCCGGTGCTGGCCGCCCTGCGCGTACCCGCCTCCTGAACTCCCGCTCCACGCAACGGCTTCACGTACCGGCTTCACGTACCGGCCCCACGCGCCGGCTTCACGTACCGGCTTCGCGTATCGGCTGACGCCAGGGCGGCGCGGGCGAGGTGTCAGACCACCGCGCCCCGGCCCGGATCGTCCTCCTCGTCGTCGTCGTGCTGCATCCGCGCCACCAGCGTGACGAAACCGCCCAGGAAGCCGCCGATACACACCGTCGTCAGCCACCAGGTCATCTCCCACCGGAACAGCACGGCGAGAAGCATGAGCACCGGACCGCCGATCACCGCGAGCCAGGCGAACTTGGCGGTGACGTCGGCCTCCGGCAGCGGCGGCGGCTCGGGCGGGACGAAATGGCCCTCGTCGCTGTCGTCGAGGTCCTCCTCCTTCGGCTCGGCCACCGAATAGTCGCGCGGCCCTCCGCCGGCCACACCGGGCGCGAAGACGATCGAGCCGCCGAGCGACGGCTTGTCGGGCTTGGCGTCCGGCTCCCGCGCGGGCTCGGGCACGGTCGGCGGCGCGACGGAATCGGCGTCGGCAGCGGTGGTGTCCGGCTTGGCGTCCGGTTTGGTGTCCGGCACCGTCTCCGACCGGTTCACCGGCCCCAGGTCCGCCTTCGTCGTCCCGGACCCTTTGTCCTTGGGCGGCGCGGGCTCGGAGCTGTTCCGGTCGCTCTCCAGGAGCGCCAGGTCCTCGACCGACTTGAAGGGCTTGGCACCCGGCGGATCGGCCGGCTCCTCCCCGTAACCCGCGACGATCGCCGCCCAGGCGGCGTCCTCGTCGATCGGCTGCGGCTCACGGTCCGCGTCATGCTCAGCCACCGGTTGTGCTCCCCTTCTTCCCGACGTTCGGAGCGAGTCGGCCGATGAACGCGTGACTCTCCTCGAAAATCCGCTCCGCATCGTGGTCCAACGTCGCCACGTGGTAGCTCTGTTCCAGGACGACCTCCCGGATGTCGGTCGAGGAGACCCTGCCGAGGATCCGCGCCGAGTCGGCCGGGGGCACCACATGATCACGCGGGCTGCGCATCAGCAGCAAGGGCTGGGTGACCTGGGGCAGCTCCCCGTCCACCAGCCGGAAGAAATTCCGCAGCGAGTGCGCGGCGTGCAGCGGGACCCGGTCGTAGCCGACCTCCTCGCTGCCCGCCAGCGCGATGTCGCTGCGCAGGCCCTTCGTCGTCCGGACGAGGTGCCGGGCCAGCGGCAGGGCGTACCCCGAAAGGCCGTGCACCTTGTTCCCCGGGTTGACGACGGCGACGCCGCTGACCGCGTGCCCGTGCTTGGCGGCGAGCCGCAGCGCCAGCGTCCCGCCCATGGAGAGACCGAAGACGAAGACCTTCCCGCACCGCTCGCCGAGCTCCCGCAGCGCCCGGTCCACCTCCGCGTACCAGTCCTGCCAGCCGGTGATCTGCATGTCCTCCCAGCGCGTGCCGTGCCCGGGGAGCAGCGGCAGCGACACGGTGAGATCCCGGGCGGCCAGATACTCGGCCCAGGGGCGCAGCGACTGCGGGGAACCGGTGAATCCGTGGCAGAGGAGCACGCCGACATCTCCGCCCTCGTGGCGGTACGGCTCGGCTCCAGGAAGGACCGGCACAGGGTCTCCTGTTCATGAGTTTTCGTGAGTCCGGGAGTGGTACTTCACCGTACGCGACCGGACCGACACCGACCAGAGCCGTCGGCGCCCCGAGACGGAACCCGCGCGCCCCTCGCGGGTTAAGGTCGGGCGACAGCACACAGGAGGCACCCGAGTTGATCTACGGCGCGATGAAGTTCTCCATCGGAGGGTCGCTCAAGCTTGCGTTCCGACCGTGGGTGGAGGGCATCGAGAACATTCCCGAGGAGGGGCCGGCGATCCTCGCGAGCAACCACCTCTCGTTCTCGGACTCGTTCTTCCTCCCCGCGGTCCTGACCCGGAAAGTCACCTTCATCGCCAAGGCGGAGTACTTCACCTCGCCGGGTGTGAAGGGGCGGCTCACGGCCGCGTTCTTCAAGGGCGTCGGCCAGCTGCCGGTCGACCGCTCCGGCGGGCGGGGCGCGGGCGAGGCGGCCATCAAGAGCGGCATAGCGGTCCTGGAGAGCGGCGAACTCTTCGGCATCTACCCCGAGGGCACCCGGTCGCCCGACGGCCGGCTCTACCGGGGCAAGCCCGGCGGCCTCGCGCGCGTGGCGCTCGCCACCGGCGCGCCCGTGATCCCGGTCGCCATGATCGACACGGAGAAGATCCAGCCGCCGGGGACGGTGATGCCGAAGCTGATGCGGCCGGGGATCAGGATCGGCGAGCCGCTGAACTTCAGCCGGTATCAAGGCATGGAGAGCGACCGCTTCATCCTGCGTTCGCTGACCGACGAGGTCATGTACGAGATCATGAAGCTCTCCGGCCAGGAGTACGTCGACATCTACGCGACGGCGGCCAAGCGCAAGATCGCCGAAGAGGCGAAGGCGAAGGCGGAGAAGGCGAAGACCGAGAAGGCCGAGAAGACCGAGAAGGCCGGGAACACAGCCTGATCGGGTCCGGGGCTCGGATCCGAGGCTCGGGTTCGGGTCCGGGGCTTGGATCCGGGGCTCGGATTCGGGTTTCGGGTGAGGCGGGGAAGCGCGGAGGGGGAGCACGGGTGATGGCCGGGCGCGAACGGGTCGTACGGATGTCGGTCGAGCAGCCGCTGTGGCGCGCGCTCACCGCGTACCGCCTGCTGACCATGGTCTACGCGACGCTGATCGCCGTCTTCGGGCGCGAGAAGTTCGACCACCCCTGGGTCGCCGCCGCGTACCTCGCCGTCCTCGTCGTCTGGACGATCGCCACGCTGCCCAAGGTGGCCAACGCCGTCAGCTGCACCAAGGGCTTCCTGGGCGTCGACCTCACCATCGCCCTCGTGGGCGTGCTCCTCACGCCGCTGGTCGACATGCAGGCGCGGCACCAGGACGGTCCCACCCTGCCGAGCATATGGACCGCCGGCGCGGTGCTCGCCTTCGCCGTGAAGGGCGGCTGGCGCTGGGCGGCCTTCGCCTCCTCGCTGGTCGCCGTGGCCAGTCTGTTCGGGCGCGGCACCCCCAGCCGGGACACCCTGCACAACGTGCTGCTGGTGTGGGTGGCGTCCATCGCGATCGGCTACATCGTGGAGGTCGCCCGCGCCTCCGAACGCACCCTGGCGCGCGCCCTGGAGATCGAGGCGGCGACCCGGGAACGCGAGCGCCTGGCGCGCGACATCCACGACAGCGTGCTCCAGGTCCTCGCGATGGTGCAGCGGCGCGGTACGGCGCTCGGCGGCGAGGCGGCGGAGCTGGGGCAGATGGCCGGGGAACAGGAAGTCGCCCTGCGGACACTGGTCTCCAGCGGACTCGTACCGACCACGCGCGCCTCCGAGGACGCCTCGCTGGGCGCGGTGGTACGCACGATGGACGACGACGTGGAGTACGCGGAGGACGGCGCCGGCGGGGGCGGGTTGTGGGATCTGCGTACGCTGCTGGCGCCGCTCTCCGGCTCCGCCGTCACCCTCGCCGAGCCGGGCGCCCCGGTCCTGCTCCGGCCCGTGGCCGCCAGGGAACTGGCCGCGGCCGTGAACGCGGCCCTGGACAATGTCCGCGAGCACGCCGGTGACGGCGCGCGGTCCTGGATCCTGGTCGAGGACTCGCCGGACGAGGTGATCGTGACGGTCAGGGACGACGGCCCGGGAATCCCCGAGGGACGGCTGGCACAGGCCGAGGGGGAGGGGCGCCTCGGTGTCGCCCTGTCGATCCGGGGGCGGTTGCGGGAGCTGGGCGGTACGGCCGAGTTGATCTCGGTCCCCGGCCAGGGCACGGAAGTCGAGTTGAAGGTTCCACGGGGGAAGGCGGAGCGATGAGCGAGCGGACACAGAAGAACGAGGGCGGCACGCCCGGCGCCGCGGCCGGGCCGACACGTGTGATGGTCGTGGACGACCACCCGATGTGGCGCGACGCGGTCGCCCGCGATCTGGCCGAGGCCGGGTTCGACGTCGTGGCGACGGCGGGTGACGGGCCCCAGGCGGTGCGCCGCGCGACCGCCACGACCCCCGACGTACTCGTCCTCGACCTCAATCTGCCGGGCATGCCCGGCGTCCAGGTCTGCAAGGAACTCGTCGGCTCCCAGCCCGGCCTGCGGGTCCTGGTCCTCTCGGCGAGCGGCGAGCACGCCGACGTACTGGAAGCGGTGAAGTCCGGCGCCACCGGCTATCTGCTGAAGTCGGCCAGTACGGCCGAACTGACCGACGCCGTACGGCGCACCGCCGTCGGCGACCCGGTCTTCACCCCCGGACTCGCCGGCCTGGTCCTCGGCGAGTACCGCAGGCTCGCCTCCGAGCCCGAGCCCGCGGCGTCCGACGACCCCAAGGTGCCGCAGCTGACCGAGCGCGAGACCGAGGTGCTGCGCCTGGTCGCCAAGGGGCTCTCGTACAAGCAGATCGCCGAGCGGCTGGTCATCTCGCACCGCACGGTGCAGAACCACGTCCAGAACACCCTCGGCAAGCTCCAGCTCCACAACCGCGTCGAACTGGTGCGATACGCGATCGAGCGCGGCCTCGACGACGTGTGAACGCCCGCGTGACGCGCCGCCGTCGCGCGGTCGTCCCCCAACCACCTCCCGCCGCCCTCTGGTGCAACGGAAATGACCCTGCGCACCATGCCGGGGTGACCTGTGTCACTCGGATGTGGCTCAGGTGCGTCACCGACGGCGAAGGGAAGTGTTTCCATGCGGGTCGGAGTATTGACCGGGGGCGGCGACTGCCCAGGGCTCAACGCGGTCATTCGAGGCATCGTGCGCAAAGGCGTCCAGGAGTACGGGTACGAGTTCACCGGCTTCCGGGACGGCTGGCGCGGACCGCTGGAAGGCGACACCGTACCGCTCGACATCCCCACCGTACGAGGCATCCTGCCCCGTGGCGGCACCATCCTCGGCTCCTCACGCACCAATCCGCTCAAGACGGCCGACGGCATCCGCCGCATCAAGGAGAACCTCGCGAGCAGCGAGGTCGAAGCGCTCATAGTGATCGGCGGCGAGGACACCCTGGGCGTGGCGGCCCAGCTCTCCGACCTGCACGGCGTGCCCTGTGTGGGCGTGCCCAAGACCATTGACAACGACCTTTCGGCGACCGACTACACCTTCGGATTCGACACGGCGGTCGGTATCGCGACGGAGGCGATCGACCGTCTCCACACCACCGCCGAGTCGCACATGCGCGTCCTCGTCTGCGAGGTGATGGGGCGGCACGCGGGGTGGATCGCCCTGCACTCGGGTCTCGCGGGCGGCGCGAACGTCATCCTCATCCCGGAGCAGCGCTTCGACATCGACCAGGTCTGCGCCTGGGTGACGTCGCGATTCAGGGCCTCGTACGCGCCGATAGTGGTCATCGCCGAGGGAGCGATGCCGAAGGACGGCGAGGTGATCCTCAAGGACGGCACGCTGGACTCGTTCGGCCATGTCCGGCTGTCGGGCGTCGGCGAATGGCTGGCGAAGGAGATCGAGAAGCGCACCGGCAAGGAGGCGCGCACCACGGTCCTCGGCCATGTGCAGCGCGGCGGCACGCCGAGCGCCTTCGACCGCTGGCTGGCCACGCGCTTCGGTCTGCACGCGATCGAGGCCGTGCGGGACGGCGACTTCGGCAAGATGGTGGCCCTGCGCGGCACGGACATCGTGCGGGTCCCGATCGCGGAGGCGATAGCGGAACTCAAGACGGTCCAGCCGGAGCTCTACAAAGAGGTCGGCGTCTTCTTCGGCTGACCCGCTCCCCTTGAAGCGCCGGGCGGCCTGCGGAGCCCGCCCGGCGCCCCGGCTCCTCGCGGGCGCGGCCTCCGTACGGAGGCGACGTTTCGTCGGCCGGGTCCGACGGGCGTGTCCTGTACGGCGGTTGGCCGGCGTGGGCGGCCCCCGCTCGACACGGGCCCGGCCTCCGTACGGAGGCCACGTTTCGTCGGCCGGGTCCGACGGGCGTGTCCCGTGCGGTGGTTGGCCTGCTTGGGCGCCCGCGGGGCCCGGTCGGCGCTGAGCCCGGGCCCCACGAGCTGCCCTCCGTTCTCGCAGTCGGCCGAGTACGCCCGGTACGGGGCCGATCCTCCGACTTGCGATGCACCGCACCAGCCGGCGCGGGCGGACCAGGCTCCTTTCCGGGCGCGGCTCCGGTGCCCGTACCGCCCCGTCGCACCGCCCCCGCGCCCCGCCCGCTACGTACCCGGCGTGCCCTCCGGTACCTGGTCGCGCAGCGCGTCCGTGACCAGGCTCGCGATGATCTCCGGGCCGCGCAGGGTCAGGACCGACTCCGGGTGGAACTGCACCCCGGCGAAGCCGGGGCCGCGCAGGGCGTGGACCTCGCCCGCTTCGTCGCGGCTCACCTCGATGCCCCGCGCTCCCAACTCCGCCGCCAGGGCGTCGTCGCAGCGCGCGGTGAAGCTGTTGTAGAAGCCGACCGTCTCCGCCTTCCCGAAGAGGTCGATACGGGTCTGCGCCCCCTGGTACGGCAGCCGCTTGCGCGCCGTGCGCAGGCCCAGTTCCGCCGCGATCAGCTCGTTGCCGAGGCAGACGCCCAGCAGACCGCCCCGGTGCTCACGCAGCAGTACGGAGGTCAGCGCGCGCAGCGCGCGCATGCGGGGATCGGCCGGGTCCGACGGGTCGCCGGGACCCGGGCCGAGCACCACGAGCCCCCGGTGCGCCAGCACCGCCTCCTTACCGAAGCCCGGTTCGTCGTACCGGCGTACGGTCACGTCCAGGCCGGCGGACCGCAGCAGATGCGCGAGCATCGCCGTGAACGTGTCCTCGCTGTCGATGACCAGCGCGTGCGCCGTCAGCGACGCCGACCGCTCCTGCATCTTCAGCCAGAACGGCGCCAGATGACCGCGCCGCGAGTCCAGCGCTGCCCGCACCCGCGGGTCGTCCGCGAGCGCCTTCCGTACGGAGGCGTCACGCGCCGGCCCCGTGCGCACGCCCAGCGCCGCCAGCACCCCCGCCGCCTTCGCGTGGGTCTCGGCGACCTCGGCCGCCGGGTCGGAGTGCCGTACGAGCGTCGCCCCGACCGGCACCCGGAGCCCGCCGTCCGCGTCGATGTCGGCCGTCCGGATCAGGATGGGCGAGTCGAGGGTCTGCGCCCCGCCCGCGTCACGCCCTACGAGCGCCAGCGCGCCCGCGTAGTAGCCGCGTCCCACGCCGTCGCGCCCCAGCGGCTCGTACCGGGCGATGACCCGGCAGGCGTTCTGCACGGGCGACCCCGTGACGGTCGCGGCGAACATCGTCTCCCGCAGCACGTCGCGTACGTCGAGCGAGCTGCGCCCGCGCAACTCGTACTCCGTGTGCGCGAGATGGGCCATCTCCTTGAGCCGGGGGCCGATCACCACCCCGCCCATGTCGCCGACGGTGCACATCATCTTCAGTTCCTCGTCGACGACCATGGACAGCTCGTCGGTCTCCTTGCGGTCGCCGAGGAATTCGAGCAGCGCCTCGGTGGTCGGCCCCTCGGGCGGATAGCGGAACGTGCCGCTGATGGGATTCATCACGACGGTGCCGCCGCTCATCCGCACATGCACCTCGGGGCTCGCCCCCACCAGCGTCCGCGCCCCGGTGTGCACCACGTACGTCCAGTACGCGCCCCGCTCGCCGGCCAGCAGCCGCCGGAACAGCGCGAGCGCGTCGGCGCGCCCGAAGCCGGGGATCCGGCCCCCGAAGGTGCGCCGGATGACGAAGTTGGCCCCCTCGCCGCGGCCGATCTCGTCCTCGATGACCCGCCGGACGATGTCCGCGTACTCCTCGTCGTCGATGTCGAAGGCACCGTCCTCGACCCGGACCCCGTGCGCGGGGAGCTGTGCGAGGACGTCTGCGAGCGGCAGCTCGTACTGCTCGTCGGCGACCAATACCGACAGCGGCGTGCCGTCGTCGTGCGCCTCGAAGCCGCGCTCCCGGATCTGCCGGAACGGCACCAGGGCGAGCGAGGGCCGCTCGTCCTCGGCGGGGATGTCGGCCAGCCGCGCCACCTCGCGTACGTCGCCGATGAGCAGTTCCACGGTGTCGTGGTCCCGCCCCGGGGTGCGCCGGCGCAGCAGGGCGAACGGCGGGCAGCTGTCGTCGAGGAGTCTCGCCAGGAGAGTGCCGGTGTCTGAGTTCCGCATACGGGCTTCGTTCCTTCCGGAGAAGAGGAACGGCCCCGAATCCGGTCCGCTCCGGCCGACTGGCCGGGAAACACGGAAGGCCGCCCCTCGGGCGGCCTTGCGATTCGGTGTTGCGCGCGTGAATCAGCGGACCGCCGGATGTGCGGTCCACCACCAAGCCTGGTTCAGCTGCGCCAACATGCCGGGGAGCATAACCGACCCCGGCGGCCCGTGCGACGGTCGCGGACCGCCGTCTCAGCCATTGAGAGAGGGCGTGGACGGCACCGGGGACCCCGTAATGTTGTCCGCGTGACCGTGAACGCTGACACCCGAGCACCCGCCGTGCAGGCGACCTGGCGAGACCTCCCCGCGGCGCAGCAGCCCGAGTATCCCGATGCCGAGGCCCTGCGCGCTGCCGTCGCGGAGCTGGAAAGCTATCCGCCGCTCGTCTTCGCGGGTGAGTGCGACCAGATGCGCGCCCGGATGGGGGCCGTCGCCAGGGGCGAGGCGTTCCTGCTTCAGGGCGGCGACTGCGCCGAGGCCTTCGACGGCGTGTCCGCCGAGCAGATCCGCAGCAAGCTCAAGACCCTGCTCCAGA
Organism: Streptomyces sp. NPDC006643; assembly: GCF_042870175.1. NCBI lineage: Bacteria > Bacillati > Actinomycetota > Actinomycetes > Kitasatosporales > Streptomycetaceae > Streptomyces > Streptomyces sp. NPDC006643. The sequence continues at coordinate 70,658 of NZ_JBIAHA010000038.1, forward strand.
TGGGCGCGGTCCTCACCTACGCGGCGTCGGTGCCGGTGGTGAAGGTCGGCAGGATCGCCGGTCAGTACTCGAAGCCGCGGTCCAAGCCCACCGAGACGCGTGACGGTGTGACGCTGCCCACCTACCGGGGCGACTCCGTCAACGGCTTCGCCTTCACCGAGGAGGCCAGGACCCCGGACCCCGAGCGGCTGAAGCGGATGTACCACGCGTCCGCCGCGACGCTCAATCTGGTGCGTGCCTTCACCACCGGCGGTTACGCGGACCTGCGCCAGGTGCACGCCTGGAACCAGGACTTCGTGAAGTCGTCCCCGTCCGGGCAGCGTTACGAGCGGCTCGCCCGCGAGATCGACAACGCGCTGAACTTCATGAAGGCGGCGGGCACCGACCCGGCGGAGTTCCGTACGGTCGAGTTCTTCTCCTCGCACGAGGCGCTGCTTCTCGACTACGAGTCGGCGCTGACCCGTGTCGACTCGCGCAGCGGCAAGCTGTACGACGTCTCCGGGCACATGGTCTGGATCGGCGAGCGCACCCGTCAACTGGACGGCGCGCACATCGAGTTCGCCTCGAAGATCGCCAACCCGATCGGCATCAAGCTCGGCCCGACGACGACCGTCGACGACGCGCTCACCTACATCGACCGGCTCGACCCCGAGCGCGAGCCCGGCCGGCTCACCTTCATCGTCCGGATGGGCGCCGACAAGGTCAGGGACAAGCTCCCCGAGCTGGTCGAGAAGGTCACCGCGTCCGGCGCGACCGTGGCGTGGGTGACCGACCCGATGCACGGCAACACCTTCGAGGCCGCGTCCGGCCACAAGACCCGCCGGTTCGACGACGTCCTCGACGAGGTCAAGGGCTTCTTCGAGGTCCACAAGGCACTCGGGACGCACCCGGGCGGCATCCATGTCGAGCTGACCGGCGAGGACGTCACGGAGTGCGTGGGCGGCGGCGACGAGATCTTCGTCGACGACCTGCACCAGCGGTACGAGACGGCCTGCGACCCCCGGCTGAACCGAAGCCAGTCGCTCGATCTGGCTTTCCTGGTGGCGGAGATGTACCGGGCGCAGTAGGCGTCGCGGAGAGTTGCACGAAGTGGGGCGCGGATCGCGATGTGATCCGCGCCCCACCCCTTTGGGGGGACTGTTGTGCGCACCGGGCGGCGGGTAAGGTTAGGTTTGCCTCACCGTCGAGAACGGGACGGCGCCAGCCAACGATCCCGCCGGGAGGTGAACCGCGTGTACGTCTGCTCGTGCTTCGGCGTCACCGAGAAGCAGGTACGGGAACACGCGGAGGCGGGTGCGTGCACCCCCCGCCAGATCGCCTCCGCCTCGAAGGCCGGCACGGACTGCGGTTCGTGCGTACGCAGCATCCAGTCCATCCTCGGCCGTGGCGCCTGCCCGCGCCGCGAGCTGCTCGGGACGGCGACCGTGGAGACCACGGTCACGGAGCCGGCGGCCGTACAGGCGGCTGTGGCGCGCTCGGCCGTCGTACGGGCCGTCGCGGCCACGTCCCCGGGCCGGGAAGCGGCCTGACGCCCGCGAGCCCCTGAGCTTTTGAGGCGCACCGGTGTGCCGCGACCCGTCGGCCGGACCCCCCGGCCGTCAGCTGTCCGGCTGCTCGATCAGCTGGGCGATGTACAGCGCCTCGCCGAGCTTCTCCACCAGTTCCAGCTGGGTGTCGAGATAGTCGATGTGGTGCTCCTCGTCCTTGAGGATCGACTCGAAGATCTTCGCCGAGGTGATGTCTCCCTTGGCGCGCATCACCTCGACCCCGCGCCGCAGCCGGTCGATCGCCTCGACCTCGATCTGCCGGTCGGCGTTGAACATCTCGGTGACGGTCTGGCCGACACGTACATGGAAAAGCCGCTGGTAATTCGGCAGACCTTCCAGGAAGAGAATCCGGTCGGTCAGGATCTCCGCGTGCTTCATTTCGTCGAACGACTCGGCCCGTGTGTACTTCGCGAGCTTCGTCCAACCGAAGTTCTCCTGCATTTTGGCATGCAGGAAGTACTGGTTGATCGCGGTCAATTCGGCGGTCAACTGCTCATTGAGGAACTCGATGACCTCGGGGTCGCCCTGCATCGCAGAGGCTCCTTCCACACGGGGACTGGCCAGGATGCGCGCATCTTCGCACCGTGCCAGAACAGCGTCCAGTAAGGCCCCACTTAGTAGCAGTTGCCCGAATCGGGCCGTACCTGGTCATGACCACCCTTCGCGGTCTGTCACCATGGAAGGCATGGGTCAGCCGGAAAGCCGGGAAGAGCGGGAGTCGGCGCAGTCCGGTCTCCCACCGGGGCAGCGGCTCCAGCGCGGCTGGCCGGTCACCCATTACGGGCCCGTACCGAAGTTCAAGCCGGACCGCTGGGAGTTCCGCGTCTTCGGCGCCACGGCCGACGGTGACAAGCACTGCTGGAATCACGAGGAGTTCTCGGCCCTGCCGTTCTCCACAGTCGTCGCCGATCTGCATTGCGTGACAAAGTTCAGCATGCTCGGGGCCGAATGGGGCGGGGTACTCGCGCGTACGCTCCTGGAACTGGCTCCGCCGGCGCCGAGCGTGACGCATGTCATGATCTGGGCCGAGTACGGCTACAGCGCCAATGTCCGTCTCGACGACTTCACATCGGAGCGGTCCATCTTCGCCACACACAAAGGCGGCGAACTCCTGACCGCCGAACATGGATTTCCGCTGCGGCTCGTCGTGCCGCATCTTTACGCGTGGAAGGGCCCGAAATGGGTCCGGGGCGTGGAATACATGACCGCCGACCGCCGCGGCTTCTGGGAGGAACGCGGCTATCACAACATCGGCGACCCCTGGGGGGAGCAGCGCTACTCCTACCAGGAAGGCCCCGGGGACGGCCCGGAGCTGTAACCGGCCCCCCGGACCGCGGCTTCTCAGGCCCGTACGTCCTCGCGCAGCTTCTTCAGCAGCGCCACGTCCGCCGCGTGCCCCTCCTTGCCGCCGGGGGTCTCGATCACCAGCGGCACCCCCTCGGTCGCCGGATGCGCGAACAGCTCCCGGAACGGCGCCTCACCGATATGACCGGCGCCGACATTCACATGGCGGTCCTTACGGGCACCGGACACGTCCTTCGAGTCGTTGGCGTGGATCAGCCGCAGCCTCCCCGGGCCCACCGTCGCCACCAGCTCGTCCAGCGTCCGGCGGGTCCCGCCGGGCGCCGCCAGATCGTGGCCCGCCGCGAAGATGTGGCAGGTGTCGAGGCAGATGCCGAGCTTGGGATGCGAGTCGAGCGCGTCGAAGTACGGGCCGAAGTCCTCGGCGAGCGAGCAGAGCGAGAAGCCCTGTCCGGCCGTCGACTCCAGCAGCAGATACGGGTCGTCGTCGTGCGTCAGCTCGTCGAGGAGCGGCAGCATCCGCTCCCGTACCTGCGCCAGCGCCACCTCGCGCGGGCGCCCGCCGGTCGCCGAACCGGTGTGCACGACGACGCCCGGGGCGCCGATCTCCCGGCCCCGGCGCAGGCTGTGCCGCAGCGACTCCACGGACCGCTCGGCCGTCTCCGGCGTGTGGGAGCCGAAGTTGATCAGATACGGGGCGTGGATGTACGCCGACAGCCCCTCGGCCGCGCACTCCGTACGGAACTGCTCGTCCTGCGCCGGATTGCCGGCCGGGGTCGCCCACCCGCGCGGATTGGCGACGAAGACCTGGACGGTCTCCGCGCCGATGTCACGCGCCCAGGCCAGCCCCACACGGGCGAGGCCGCCCGCCACCGGAACATGGCCGCCGACGGGATTGCGCGGGCGGTCGTGGAGCGTCAAGCCTCAGATTCCCTTGGTCGTGATCGTGATCGTGCCGCCCTCGGGCGCCTGCTCGCCGCCCTCGACGGACTGCTTCGCCACGGTGTCGTCCAGGAACGGGAAGCTCCGGTCGACCTCCACCTCGAAGCCCGCCTCCGTCAGCTCGGTCCTGGCGTCGTCTATCGACTTCCCCGTGACATCCGGGACGGCGATCATCCGCGGGCCCTTGGAGATGGTCAGCGTGACGTTGTCGCCGCGGGCGAGCCTGCTGCCCTCCTTCGCCGACTGCCGGGCCACCGACCCCGCTTCCTCGGGGGAGTTGACCCGCTCGGCCGCGATCCGCACATCGAGTCCCGCGTCTTCGAGCGAGGCGGTCGCCTCCTCCTCGGACTGGCCGGTCACGTCGGGCATATGGACCGGCCGGCCCTTGCTGACGACCAGCGCCACTCCCGCGTCGGGCCGCAGCTCCGTACCCGCCTTCGGCTGGGAACGGATGATCTCGCCCTGGGCGGTCTCCTCGTCGAAGGACCGGGTGATCACACCGGGCGCGAGACCGACCTTCCTCAGCGCGTCCTTGGCGTCGGCCAGCGACTTGCCGGTCAGGTCGGGGACCCGCACGATCTCCGGGCCGCGTGAGATGACAAGGGTCACCGAACCGTTGCCCCGTATCCGGGACCGGGGCTCGGGGTCGGTACGCATGACGGTGCCGCGCTCGAACGTCTCGCTGAAGTCGCCCTCGACCTTCGCGTCCAGCCCGGCGTCGGCCAGGCGCTTCTTCGCGGTCTGCTCGGTCTGCCCGAGCAGGGAGGGCACCCGGGTGAACTGCCCCGAGTTGATGTACCAGACGCCGGCCCCCACACCGAAGACCAGCAGCACGGCCACCACGATCGCGAGGACGCCCCTGCGGGGGCGGGCAGGGCGCCAGGCCCGGCGGCCCGCAGGTGGCCGGCGCGGCGGGGCGGGCGGTCCCGGCGGCATCGTGAGCCGGCTGGTGCGGTGGACGCCGTCCGCCGGGGATGCGGCGGCCGGCCGGAGGTCGGGCGTATCGGAGCCGTCGTCGGGCGACGAGGGGCGCACCAGGCGCGGGATCACGCTCGTACGGTCGTCGGAAGCGCCGTGAGAGGCGGACGGCGCGTCGTGCGGGCGCGGGTCTCGTGGGCGCCCGGCCCCGCCGCTGTGGCTGTCCTGGGGCGCGGGCGTCGGAATCCGCGCCGCGTCGGGGCCACCGACGCCGTGCGCGCCGTCCTTCGTGGCCTGCGGCGGCACCGCGTCCAGCTGCGCGTCGTCCAGTGCCGCGCGCGTGTGACGGGTCAGCGCGAGGAGCGCCACCGCGTCCTCGGGGCGGATCTCCGGATTGCGGGCGGTGGCCGCCGCGACCAGTTCGTCCAGCTCGATCGCCATGCCGGGCACCGCGGCGGACGGAGCGGGCACGTCCTCGTTCAGATGGAGGTAGAGCACCTGCGCCGGGGTGTCGCCGCCGTGCGGCTTGGCGCCCGTCAGCATCTCGTGCAGGACGACACCGCACGCGTACACGTCGACGCGGGTGTCGGAGGTGCCGTACTCGATCTGCTCCGGTGCCAGATACGAGACCGTGCCGAGGATGGTGCCCGTGGTGTTGGTGACCGAGCCGACGGCCCGTACGAGACCGAAGTCGGCGACCTTCACCCGGCCGTCGTCCCCTATCAGCACGTTCTCCGGCTTGATGTCCCGGTGGATGAAGCCCGCCCGGTGGGCCGCGCCCAGCGCGGCCAGCATCGGCTCCAGGATGTCGAGCGCGGCACGCGGCTGGAGGGCGCCGCGCTCGCGCAGGACGTCCCGCAGCGTGCAGCCCTCGACGTACTCCATCGCCAGATAGACGTACGCGCCCTCGGCGCCCTGGTCGAAGACCCCCACCACGTTCGGATGCGCGAGGCGCGCCACGGACTTGGCCTCGCGGATGAAGCGCTCCACGAAGACGGCGTCGGTCGCCAGGGCGGGGTGCATCACCTTCAGGGCCAGGACCCGGTCGAGCCGGGTGTCGACGGCCCGGTAGACCGTGGCCATGCCGCCGACGGCGATGCGCGCGTCGACGCGGTAACGGCCGTCGAGCACCTGGCCGACGAGAGGGTCCTTGAGCGTGGTGTCCACCTGCCCGAGTCTACGAGCCGCCGCTGACACCCCCGCAGCCCCGGGTCGGGCCTGACACGCCACTGGAGCCGTCTTGTGACAGCACGCGCATCACATCGCGGCAACGGCCGCCGGGGCCCCGGGGGCGCCGGTCAGAACGCCGGCCGCTCCGGGTCCAGCATCGCCCGCCCCTCCGTGGGAGACGAGGCGTCGGCGAAGTGCCGGCGCGGGATACGGCCCGCACGGTGGGCCAGCCGGCCCGCCTCGACCGCGTGCCGCATCGCCTCCGCCATCAGGACGGGCTCCCGCGCGCGCGTGACCGCCGACGCCAGCATGACGGCCGCGCACCCCAGCTCCATGGCGAGCGCGGCGTCCGACGCCGTACCGGCCCCCGCGTCCAGGATCACCGGCACGCGCGCGTGGTCGGTGATCAGCTGGAAGTTGTGCGGATTACGGATGCCCAGACCCGACCCGATCGGCGACCCGAGCGGCATGATCGCCGCACAGCCCACGTCCTCCAGCTTCCTGGCGAGCACCGGGTCGTCGTTCGTGTACGGCAGGACGGTGAAGCCGTCGTCCACCAACGTCTCGGCGGCGTCGAGCAGTTCGATCGGGTCCGGCAGCAACGTCCGTTCGTCCGCAACCACTTCGAGCTTGATCCAGTCGGTGCCCAGCGCCTCACGTGCCAGACGGGCGGTGAGGACGGCCTCGCCCGCCGTGAAACAGCCGGCCGTGTTCGGCAGGACCCGGATGCCGAGGCGGTCGAGCACGGACAGGACGGAGCCCTGCACGGTGGGGTCCAGCCGGCGCATGGCGACCGTGGTGAGTTCGGTGCCGGACGCGACCAGGGACCTTTCCAGTACGTCCAGGCTGGGCGCGCCGCCCGTACCCATGATGAGGCGGGAGTCGAGGACGGAGTCGCCGATGACGAGCCGGTCGTCGGACATCGGGGTCAGCCTCCTTGGACGGCGGTGAGGACTTCGACGCGGTCGCCGTCGCGCAGGGTGGTGGCGGACCAGTGCCCGCGCGGGACGACGGTCTCGTTGAGCGCGGCGGCGACACCCGACGGGGCGGGGGCGAGGGTCGCGACGAGGACGTCGAGCGTGACGGGGGCCGCGAGGACGCGTGCCGCTCCGTTGACGGAGACGGTCAGCGCCCCCTTCGCGGACTCGTTCACCGGCTCGGACCCACGCGCGGGTCCGGACTCGTTCGCGGACTCGTTCACGGGCTCGTCCACCGGGTCGCCCACGGGCTCGTTCACGGAGGAATGCGTGATGTCGCTCATGCGTGCTGCTCCTGACGTACGGAGGCGGCGGGGGAGAAGCGGCCCGGCGCGAAGGGCCGCGCGTCGTCGGGCAGTTCGCCCGTCGTGAGCACGGTCGCCATCACCTGGCCGGTGACGGGTGTCAGCAGCACCCCGTTGCGATGGTGCCCGGTCGCCAGATGAAGGCCCGGCAGGGCGGTCGGACCGAGCAGCGGGGCGTTGTCCGGCGAGGTCGGCCGCAGCCCGGCGCGGGTCTCGGTGAGCGGGAGTTCGGTGATGCCGGGAAGGAGTTCATGGGCGTCGCGCAGCAGCTGGTACACCCCGCCCGCCGTCACCGTGGTGTCCCACCCCAGCTCCTCGCTCGTGGCGCCCACTACCAGTTCGCCGTTCTCGCGCGGCACGAGATAGATGTGGCTGCCGCGGACCTCGGCCCGCAGCGTCCGGGACAGGAACGGCGCGTACGGGCGCGGCACCGTCAGCCGCAGGACCTGGCCCTTGACCGGGCGCACGGGCGGCAGGACGTCGTCCGGCACCCCCGCGAGCTGCCCGCTGAGGCTGCCCCCGGCGATCACGACCTGATCGGCGCCGAGTTCGGTGCCCTGGTCGGTACCGTCGTCGAGGGTGATCCCGGTGGCCCGGTCCCGGGCCACCCGCAGACGACGGGCCCAGGCCCGGTGGAAGACCACCCCGGCCCGCTCGCAGGCCGTCACGAGGGCCGCCGCGAGCCTGCGCGGGTCGATCTGGTGGTCGCCGTCGACCCGCAGACCGCCGCGTACGCCCGGGGCGAGCATCGGCTCCAGCCGCCGGCACTCGCGGCCGGTGAGCCATTCGGACTCCAGACCCGATCTCCTCTGGAGGGCGTGGAGTTCACGCAGCTGCGCCCGGTCGTCGCTGTCGAGAGCGACGGCGAGCGTGCCGCAGGCCCGGTAGCCGGTGTCCCGGCCCGAGACCGATTCGAGCTCGGCGACGAAGTCGGGGTAGAGCCGCGCGGAGGCGATGTTCAGACCCAGCAACGTCTGCTCGCCGTGGTCGAGTTCGCTGACGGCGGCGAGCATTCCGGCGGCGACCTGGCCGGCGCCGCCGCCCGGCTCCGGATCGACGACGCCGACCCCGAGTCCGCGCTGCGCCGCCCGCCAGGCGGTGACGAGGCCGATGATCCCGCCCCCGACGACGAGGACGTCGGTATGAGATGACCGCATGGGCGTCCAGCTCCTCCCTTCGCCGGCATGACCCGGATCAGGTTCGTACGGTCGGAGGCCGCGTCAGCCTCCCTCTCAGCCCGCTGCGTCCGGGCTCCCGCGAGGTGTGAAGTCTCTTGTTCGCTACTGCCGATAAGCGCTTTACGGCCCAGCGTAACCCCCTGTCCCCGCGCCGGGTAAGGGAGTCGCCGTCCCCGCCGGGTCCTTAAGGTGATCGGGTGAGCGAGCAGCGGAAGCAGACGGACGAGCGGCGCACCGTCGTCGTCGGCGCGGGCATGGCGGGTGTGCAGACCGCCGTGGCACTGCGCGAACGGGGCTACGACGGTCCCGTCACCCTCATCGGCGCCGAACGGCACCAGCCCTACGACCGGCCCCCGCTCTCGAAGGCCGTCCTCCTGGGGACGGCGGAGAGTTCGGCGTTCGACGTGGACTTCGAAGCGCTCTCGGTGGAACTGCGCCTGGGGCTCGACGTCACCGGCGTGCGTCCGCGGGACCGGGAGCTGGACACGGAGGCCGGCCCCGTCCCCTACGACGTGCTGGTCCTCGCCACCGGCGCCGAACCGGTCACGCTGCCGGGCGCGGACGGCGTACCCGGCGTCCATCTGCTGCGCACCCTGGACGACGCCGCGCGGCTGCGCCCCGTCCTGGACGGCAAGCGGCACATCGTCGTGGTCGGCGCGGGCTGGATCGGCGCGGAGTTCACCACCGCGGCCCGGGAGGCCGACTGCGAGGTGACCGTCGTAGAGGCGGCCGACCGGCCCTTCGCCGGGGCCCTGCCCGCCGAGGTCGCCACTCCGATGGCGCACTGGTACGCGGAGAGCGGCGCCGAACTCCTCACCCACGCGCGCGTGGCGAGCGTCGAGCCCGGCACGGTGACCCTCACGGACGGCCGCGCGCTGGCGGCGGACGCCGTGGTCGTGGGCATCGGCGCCAGACCCGCCACGGCCTGGCTGGCGGGCTCCGGCATCGCGACAGGACCCGAGGGCGCCGTCACGGCCGACGACCGGCTGCGCGCCTCACTGCCCGGGGTGTACGCGGTCGGGGACTGCGCCTCGTTCCCCTCGGCCCGCTACGGCGAGCGGCTGATGGTGCACCACTGGGACAACGCGCTCCAGGGGCCGCGTACGGTCGCCGCCGACATCGTGGGGGAGTCGCACGAGCCGTACGACCCGGTCCCGTACTTCTGGTCCGAGCAGTTCGGCCGCTTCGTGCAGTACGCGGGCCACCACGCGCGCGCCGACACGCTCCTGTGGCGCGGCGACCCGGCGAGCGCCGCCTGGGCGGTCCTGTGGCTGCGCGACGGGGCGCTGGTGGCGCTCCTGAGCGTCGGCAGGCCGCGCGATCTCGCACAGGGCCGCAAGCTCGTCGCGGCGGGCGCGCGGATCGACACGGAGCGTGCCGTCGACCCCGCCGTACCGCTCAAACTGACGGCGCTCTGACCCGGCTCGGCTTCCGACTGTCAGTCCGGGATGGCAGGCTTGTCCTGTGACTGAGATTGACGCAAAGATCGATGCTCTCGTCCCTGCCTGGCTTCACCTGCCCGATATCGCGGAAATGCTCGATATCGAGGTGACGCGTGTACGCCAGCTCGTGAAGGAAGGCACGCTGATCGCCGTGCGTCGCGGTGAGAACCGCGCGCTCCAGGTGCCGGCGGCCTTCATCGACGGCAACAAGGTGGTCAAGGGCCTCGCGGGGACCTTGACGCTCCTGAGGGACGACAGCTTCACCGACGAAGAGATGCTCGAGTGGCTCTTCACTCCCGACCCGTCCCTGCCGGGCACGCCCGTGCAGGCCCTCAGCGAGAATCGCGGTACGGAGGTGAAGCGCCGCGCGCAGGCGCTCGCCGTCTAGGCCTTGCCGCCAACCGGCTGTGGGGGGGGGGGGGGGGGCCCCCCCCCCCCCCCCCCCCCCCCCCCCCCCCCACCGCCCCCCCCCCCCCCCCCCCCCCCCCCCCCCCCCACCCCCCCACCCCCCCCCCCCAACCCCCCCCCCCCCCGCCCCCCCCACCCCCCCGCGCCCCCCCCAGACGCCGCCGCCGCGGCTCCA
>NZ_JBIAHA010000039.1:0-71773 GCF_042870175.1 Streptomyces sp. NPDC006643
GCCCGCGCGCCGGCCCCCGGCCGCGCCCCGCACCCCCCCCCCCCCCCCCGCCCGGGGGGGGGGGCGGGGGGGGCGGCCCGGGGGGGGGGCCCCCCCCACGGCGTGGGGACCGAGGGCTCGCCCCCGTCCAGGTGGGATCAGGCGGCTTGGACGAGTTCGGCGCGGCCGAACAGGAGGGCGTAGCCGGGCGGGAGTTGGGTCAGGATGCGGTTGAGGAGGTCGTTGCCGGTGAGTTGTCCGACGAGGGCCAGGACGGTGCCTACGTCCCACCGCGTGGTGGCGTGTGTGCCGCCGGTGCGTGTGGCGAGGTCTTTGACGAAGCCCCAGCCGGTGAGACGTTCGGCGTCGGGGGCGGCGTCCGTCATGATCCGGGCGGCCTCGGTGGGCAGGCGCGCGGCGAGTTGCACGCGCTCCTCACCGGTCAACTGCCTGCCGAGGGCCGCCAGTACCATCCTGACCGTGCGCTCCGCCCGGTCCCTGGTGGGATACGCCCCGTCGTACCGAACCCGTTCCAGCATCTGACCGTACGTCATCACGGGTGCCGGGGGCGGTGTCTGTACCTGGGCGAACATGGTGCGGATGCCTCTCTTCATCAAGAGAGTCGGGCGGAGACGGTGATCGTGGGCGGGGATCAGGTGTGGAGTTCCCTGCGTCCTGCTCCCGGGCCGACGGTGATCTTGCGGGGCTTGGCGCGCTCGGTGACCGGGATGCGCAGGGTCAGGACGCCCGCGTCGTAGTCGGCCTCGATCCGTTCCGTGTCGAGCGTGTCGGCCAGCATGACCTTCCGGGAGAAGGCTCCCAGGGGCCGCTCGGAGAGGTCCATGCGCGCCTCGTCGGAGTGGGCGACCGGGCGCCGCTCCGCCTTGATGGTCAGCATGTTCCGCTCAACGTCGATGTCGATCGCCTCGGGCGAGACACCGGGCAGATCCAGCGCGATCACGTAGACGTCGCCGTCCCGGTAGGCGTCCATCGGCATCGGGGACGGCCTGGACCAGGTGCCGGTCGCACCCAGGAGCTGCTGGGAGAGACGGTCCAGCTCACGGAATTCGGTACGCATCAACATCGTGAAACACCTCCAGTTGGCTTGGGCAGAAACTGCCGATGCGCTGCGGCTGACACCGTTGTAACATGTCATCGAAACGATGACAACCAGGATGTCGTCGAAAGGATGACGCGCCGAAGGAGCGACCGTGACCGCAGCGGACCAGCCCCCACCAACCCCGGGAACCGCCCTGCCCCCCGCCACCTTTCTCGCCGCCTCGGCCGCCCTGGACGCGATCGACCAGGCCGTGCAGACGGCGCAGACAACCGACCCTCCCGACGAAACCGGTGCACCGCGCACCAGCAGCGAACAGGCCCTGGCCGCCCTGCTCCTGCTCCGCGAGGTACGCGAACGGCTCGCCGCCTGGGAACCGGGCCTGATCGAGGCCGCGAGGGACGCCGGAGCCAGCTGGGCCGACCTCGCCGGCCCGCTGGGCGTCGCCAGCCGCCAGGCCGCCGAACGCCGCTACCTGCGCGTACGCCCCGGCGCCCCCGGCACCACCGGCGAACAACGCGTCCAGACCACCCGCGACCGGCGTGCCGGCGAGCGCAGCGTCAGCCACTGGGCCCGCGACAACTCCGCCGACCTGCGCCAGCTCGCCGGCCAGATCACCGCCCTCACGGGACTACCCCCCGACGCCCGAGCACGCCTCGGCCTGCTCGCCACCGCCCTCGCCGACGACGACCCCGCCGCCCTCCTGGCCCCGCTCACCGCCGCCCGCCCCCACCTCGAAACAAGCCACCCCGACCTCGCCGACCGCGTCGACACCATCACCCGCCACACCGACCACCTCCGCCACGACGACACCTGACACGCCGGACGCCACAGGGACAATCGGCGTCCCGTCGAAGGCGATGGAGTCGGTCGTGGCACTTCCCGCCGCCCTGACGCGCCTCCTCAGCCCAAGCACCGCGCCGATTCCCTGAGATCCGGGGCGTGGCCGGTGCAGCCGCTGGGCAGTGGCAGGAAACGACGCCGCCGCCCTCCTCCTCATGATTCCCGTGTACGACGCCCGAGGGGCCGCGCGACCCGAGGGACTCAGCCCATTGCAGAACGGCCCGTTGTCCCGCCGAGGTGTCCGGCTGTTGCCCTCCAGGCGCGAGCGGTCGGTTCGCCTCTTCTCCAGTTCGCCGGGGGCGGACAGGAAAGGTCCCGCACAGAGTGGCCATCGGGTCGGGAGGCATGTCAACGTAGACGACATTCCCCGGAAATCCCAGGTCAGAGACGTGCACGTCCGCAGCCGTCGCTCGAGCGAGCACGGCCTGATCACCTCTGACCCAGCCGTGCGGCTGCCCGAGGCGCGGCTCAGTGGTGTGTGAACCCGTCGTGCTCCGCCGACGGACGACCCTCCTGATCGGACAGGGGCGAGATGCCCTGGAGACTCTTGCGTGCCCACCCTTTCTCCCGTGCGAGGCGGTTCCGTGGAGACCATGGAGACGACCGTCGGCGATCTCATCGATCTGCTGTCCGCCTGCGACCGGAGCGCTCCGCTGCGCCTGGCGATGAACCCGTTCTTCCCGATGGAGCACCAACCCGCCCAAGTCGTCCAGGCCGGCGAGAAGGAGCGGCCTGTTGTCTATCTGGCCGGGGCCGTGATCCGGACAGCCACTCGGGCCTCTGCCGCCCGAGGTCGCCGCTGCCCTCACCTGGCAGGGCCCCGTCCAGGCACCCCCGCGACGCACCCGCCGCTCCGCGCGGCGAGCCGATGGTCAGTAGTGCCCGCTCGATCTCCTGGAGGTGTTTCTGAATCCAAACTCCCCGCCCGACCCGCTCGGACCGGCCGCCCCGTCCGCATACTGGGTGGGTCCCCGGCATCTGACCGGTGACGACGGCCGGCTCTACGACTCGGTGGCCGACACGCTCACCCGCCTCGGCTGGACGAACCTGACCATCGTCCGAGGCAGGCAGGAGCCGGAGTAGGCGCCGGAGGGCCGGCAGGTCCTGCGCGGCACCGTCCTGCACATCAGCCCCGACACGTTGCGGTGGGCCCAGTGGGTCCTGGCCGACGAGCCGTCCCTTCTGGGGGAGTTGCCGGTCGCCTGGCAGGTCTCCGTCCGTACGGACGTGAGCGGTCCACTCGCCGCGTGGTCGGCCTACTTCATCCCCGAGGTCCCCGGTGAGATCCTCGGCGACTTTCTCCACGCGCTCGACGCCAACGACTGGTCTGCCGTGTCGCTCGGCGGCCCCGAGCTGGTCCTCGACGCGGTCACCGCGCACGGCTGGCTGCGCGGCATCGACCAATCGGATGCCAGGGCGACGGACCCGACCTTCACCACCCGTCTCGGCCTCGGCGAGGTGCCCCCGCTCATCCAGGACGGTGATCCGCGGTCCCCGACCGTCGCGCCGGACGACGCGGGCCGGGCCGGGTGGCAGGCGTGGGCCGAACCCGTGCTCGGCGCACCGTACTTGTGGGCGGCGTCGTTCTCCGCGGGCGTGCGCGGGAAACGCTCCTGGTGGTGCTCGACCAACTGCCGGAGACCGAGAAGCAGCGCACGGTGATCCTTGGTGATCTCGCCATGGTGGAGGCCATCGACCGGGGGCCTGAGGAAGCCTGAGCCTATGCCCACCAGGCCCTGGACCAGCTCGAAAGCACCTGGTACGCGACCGACATGGAACGAGCGAGGGAGATGCGCAAGCGTCTCACGCCGTACCAACACCAGCCGTGTGTAATCCAGTTGGAGGAACAGCTCTACGCGTGGGCGACGACTGTCAGTGCTCTTGCTGGTTGAACTCCCTGATGACCGTGGACAGTTCCGAAAGGCTCTCGATCCGGAAGGTGGGCAGCTTCGTCTTCTCGCTGTTCCACTGGATTGTGGCCCACGGCCCACGACGGACCAGTGCGGTCAACATCCCAGCAGCTAGTGCCGGCTCAATGTCGTTGTCGAGGCGGTCTCCCACATAGACGATCTCGTGGTTCTCGTGGGGCACCGCATCGGCAACCCGGTTGAAGAAGAGAGCGTCAGGCTTGGACGCGCCCCCCAGTCGTCGCTCGTGCCGATCAGATCCACGTTGTCGCTGAACAGCGACCGTAGAATCCCCCCGGCGCGAACCGTCTGGTTCCCCGCGATACCGAGCCACAGCCCATCCTTACGCAACTGGCCCATTGCGGGGCGAACGTCACCGTAGAGATCGTCTTCGTTAAAATGCTCGGGCTGACCGGCCGCCGCCCGCGCCGCCCGCTGCCCCGTCAGGTCAAACCCTGGTGCGAACTCAGCGAACACCTCGCGGTAGTCGCGTCCTTGGGAGACAACCGCGCCGAACATGGCCGCGAACGTGTGGCGCGACACACCGAGCCAGTCCGCCCACGTGCCGTACTCCCGTGTCTCGTCAACCAGGCACTCGCCAACATCAAATACAACTGCATGAATCATGAGCAGATCGTAGGTCGACAACTGGCCACCGCTGTCGGATACCGGCAAGGTGCCGTGTCGGCAAGCGCCGCACCGTCACAGAACCGCTCCGGGCTCCAGAAGAGAACCCAAGAAAGATCAGACAGCGACGACAGCGGCGAGGAAGCCAACGACGGACAGCGACCGACCTCCCCGCGACTCAAGGCCTTCTTCGTCGGTGCCCTGGGATCCATGGGCGCGGTGACGGTGGTCAACCTGAACCTCCTCAGCCACTCCCCACCGCCCCCAGTCCGTGGCTATGCCGCAACTCCCGCAGCGGTAAGGCCAGGCCACGAGTTCCTCCTCCGTAGTCGACATCCTGGGCGTCTCGCAGCTAGCGCCTCACCGTCGGCAGTCACAGAGGGCCGCCGCAGGCGGTCGGTACCTGACGCCGCCAGGGATCTTGATGAACCTCGATCTGACAGGTGGGCGCTGAGCTGAGCTTGTTCTTTATGGTCTGAGTCGCCTGAAAGCGTGCGGCAAGGCCAATCCAGCCCCTGAGTAGGGTTGTGGCCATGGCCAAGGGAATGGGGCGGCGGCCCAAGGTGGATCTGGACAGCGGCGTCGAGGACGCGACGATGCTCATCCTGGAATGGCTCGGCGAGCAGGGTGTAGGTGCCATGATCCGGGTCGACGCGGAGCGCATGCGTGACGGTCAGCCGGCGTGGACATTCGCAGCCTCTGGTGGGCCTCTGGATGTTGGGATGAGGGCCGATGGGGCCTCGGCCGCCGAGTGCTTGGGCAGGGCATTGCTTGGATTGCGAGAAGCCGGGCTGGTCGTTCCCTTCTGAAGCCGTGTTCAGCGTCTGAGCTGGTCGCGTTCGGTGATGCTTTCGGGGCATCTGGTGGTCTTGCCGACGTCATAGCGGGTGGCGGGGCGCCGGTTCTTCGAGCCGAGCGGCCTGCCGGGGCCGGGCCGGTTGGGTTTTGGCGCACGGGCCGGACAGGGCAGGTTCGGGCGGAGGTTCCTGAACCCCCGGCGAACCCGGGCCGGGGTGAGCCGGCCGGGCTCGGCCGGCTTCTCCCACGGACGACGAAGGTCGGCGACCAGGGGCCGGGCGAGGCGGAGTTGGGTGTGGGCCGCGATGATCAGCCAGGTCCACCGGTCCGCCGCCGCGGGCGTGCGGATCTTCGGGCGGGTCCAGCCCAGCGTCTGCTTGATCATCCGGAAGGTGTGTTCCAGGTCGAATCTGCGCAGGAACGCCTGCCAGCGCAGATCGACGTCCTCACCCGACAGGCCGGTTGCCGACGACCAAAGCCAGACCGGCAGTGGATCGTGACCGCCGGGCAGGCGGTCGACCTCCAGACGGATCAACGTGCCTTCGATGACCGGGAGTTCACCGGTGTGATCGATCCATGCCGAGCGTGTGGTCAGCCTCGGGTTAATGCGGTCCCAGGCCATCACGCGAGCGGCGCCGTAGCGGTCGGTGACCTGCACGGTCTCCGCGTCCGGATCGCCCCAGGAATCCGGCTTGGCGAAGCGGAACTCCTTGCCGTGCTTCGGTGGGCGTCCTCCCTGTGGCGGAGAGATCCACGGGACCGGAACTGGCTTACGCATCACACGGTCCGTGCGCATCCGCCCCAGGACCTCCACAGGCAGTCCGGCCAGGAGATGGGCCATGCGCGGAGCGTCGTATCCGGCATCGAAGACAACCAGGATGTCGCGGTCACCCGGCTTCCAACGCCCCATCTCGATGAGGTCGGTGACCACCCGGCGGACCTGGGCGCCAGTGACATCGTCGGCCGGCCCCAGCCGCAGCGCGTCCAAGATCTGACACCACGAGGTCCGGCCCGACTCCAGCGCGGCGACGAACGAGTAGGGCCAGCCGGGCACGAACTGGTCCGATGAGCGTCCGCTGCGGCCGTAGACGTGACAGAACAAGCGGTCCGCACTGGTCGGCGCGTCCGGCCGTAGCCAGTGGGTGACATCCACGGCCAGGGCCAGGCGCCCGTCGGCGGCCTCGGGCTGCGGCAGCCCGGCCAGCACCTGCCGCAGCCGTGGTACATCGACGTTCCCGCCGTTCAAGGCTTCGTACATCGCGCCGTGCCCGCGCCGGTGTTCGGCGGTCAGCGTGAGGTCGACCGGCGTCTTCACCGGCCCGTCCGCACACAACAGGGCGTCGGTCAGCTCGAACGTATCCCGCCGGACATCGTGATGCAGCAGACTCATTTCCCCACGGCCTTCGTACTGGTCAAGTGCATCTTTCGTCGGAGCACAGATTCAGACGAAGGCCGTGTTCACGTCCCCGGAATCCTCGTTTGAGCGAGCACGTTCGGCGCATCGTTCGAGGTTAGACCATAAAGAACAAGCTGAGTGCCTGTTTCGGAAGCCAGAAGTGGTGGAATCCTCCGCATGTGTGATCACGGCATCCTCGGGGAGAGGGGGCCGGAGTCGGCGGGGGTCGTCGTCTTTCTGATGCGTTGAGGCTTACTTCGCTGCTCCCTGAGCGGATCAGTCCGGGGTAACCAATGGAATCTGTACTTGCATCGCTTTGGGGACTCGTCACCTTTGCTGGATTCGTCAACTCACTGCTGATTCCGAGGGCTGACGACTACGTGACGAGGTTCAGGGACTCAGTTGGGGAGCGCGAGCGGCGGGAAGCACACCGGTGGACCATGACTATTCGTATCATCCCAGTCGTGATCTTGTTTGTGGCCGCCGTCTTGGTCGTGGCGGCACGAATCACTATTGACACCAGCGCGATGGATCTTTGCCTGCTGGTGCTGACCGTGCTTGCGCAAGCAGGTTTTACTGGGGCTGTGCGGTATCTTGTACCAGCTGTCCCGGCCTCTATTCCGAGCATCACCGTGACACGCGGCGTGGACTGGCAGCAGCTCAGGTCACAGAACACCACACGCCAGACCGCAGTCCGTTTCGTCAATGCCTCCGCAGTCCCGCTGGATTTGAACTGGGTCGACTGGGGCGGTCAGCTGCAATCCTATGGAACAATTCAGCCCGGCCAGCATCGGGTGCAGAGCACTTATGTCGGGCATCCGTTCTTGTTGAGGACCGCTGATGGGCGCGACGCGGCTATAGTCGAGCCACTCTCACGGCCAGCGGTCGTGAGGATCGGCAATACCGATCTCCCCAGCGGACCAGGCGCGCCAGTGCAATAGCTCGTCAGGTGTCCGCCGACGCGAGTTTCCTGGGCCAGTTGGCCGGAGCGGTGGTGACGGCCAGTCGCGCGTGCGCGCGCCGGGCGAACTCTGCGGCGATGGGCTCTCTCCGCCATTCGGCGAGTTCGCTGATGAAGGCGTCGACGTAGCCGCGCGCCCGTACGGAATGAACCGTGGCGATGAGGCCAACTGCTCTGTCGGCCACGGTGATGGCCTGTTCGAGTTCCCGGGCGTGAAGGTAGGCCGTCGCGGTCGCCGTGAGCCGCAGTCCCACCGAGCGGGTGTAGGCGTCTGCCGACATGGCGTCCGCTCGGCCGTTCCACATCAGCGCCGCACTGGGTTTCCGCAGATCCCGGTAGACCTCGGTCGCGTCGGCGGCGAGTCGCGTGTGAGTGACATTGGCGATCCACCGTGGCTCGTCGCTGTCCTTCAGAGCCCGGTCGAGCAGTGCCTCGGATGCGATGAGGGCGGCCGTGGCCGCTCTCTCGTCGCCGGTCTTTGCGTGGGCCCGCGCTTCCATCAGTTTGGCGAAACCCAGCACCCGGGGCGCGGCGCGGTTCTTGGCCCGCTCGTAGGCGCCTTGGGCCATGTCGACAGCCTCACTGGGGTACCCGCGGAGCACGGTCTGGAGGGCCATCGTCGACAGGACGTAGCAGCCCATGCCCACGTCGCCGCCGGCCCGTGCCAGCCGCAGGCCCTGGATGAAATGGCGCTGAGCGGTGTCGTGTTGGCCGGTGTCGACCGCAGTCCAGGCGGCAACGCGGGCAAGTTCGGCGGTGACGGTGAAAAGTTCGCGCCCCGTCGCCTCGGTGTAGGCACCGCGCAGCAGCGGGGCGGCGCGTTCGCTGAGGCAGGCGCTGGCGGAAGCGGCCTCTCGGCTGCCGCCTCCGTACTTGGAGTCCCAGCGCTGCGCCTCGCTGACGGATTTCCACAGACCCGTGATGTCGTTGCGTCCGACGCGAGGTCTGGAGACTCGGGCCAGGCCGGTGTCGGCCGGGTGGACGAGCCATCTGGTGACGGGCGTGGCGTAGGAGCTGATGGCGAAGCCGATGACGTCGCGTCGTTCCACGTCGCTGTCGCTCCAGAAGTCGGCGGCGCCGAACACGGCGTCGGACGGGTCTCGCTCGAATCGAAGTCCGAATGTCGGCGTCTGACGCGAGTTGCGCGTCCATGCCGATCTCTTCGGTGGTGACTGCACGGCCCAGGCGTTCTCCAAGCGCTTCGGCTATCAGGGACGGTACTGGGGGGCGGGGGGACATCCCGCGTTCAGTCCAGTTCACGACACCCGTATGGACGCACTTCGCGGCGATCCCCGGGCAGGTCTCCTTCATGCCCCGGCCCGGGGACTACCTCATCGTCGACCAACGCCGCTCCCTGCACGGCCAGGACTAGAAGAAGCCCAGCTTCTTCGGCGAGTACGACACCAGCAAGTTCTTCGTCTGCTGGTAGTGGTCCAGCATCATGCGGTGGTTCTCGCGGCCGATGCCCGACTGCTTGTAGCCGCCGAACGCCGCGTGTGCCGGGTACGCGTGGTAGCAGTTCGTCCAGACGCGGCCCGCCTGGATCGCGCGGCCCGCGCGGTAGGCGGTGTTCATGTCGCGGGTCCAGACTCCCGCGCCCAGGCCGTACAGCGTGTCGTTCGCCGTCTTGATCGCGTCGTCGAAGTCGGCGAAGGACGTCACCGCGAGCACCGGGCCGAAGATCTCCTCCTGGAAGACCCGCATGCGGTTGTCGCCCTCGAAGATGGTGGGCTGGACGTAGTAGCCGCCGGCCAACTCGCCCTCGTACTCGATTCGCTGACCTCCCGTCAGGATCTTCGCGCCCTCCTGCTGGCCGATGTCCAGATACGAAAGGATCTTCTGGAGCTGGTCGTTGGACGCCTGGGCGCCGATCATCGTGTCCGTGTCCAGCGGATGGCCCGGCACGATCGCCTCGGTGCGGGCGATGCCCGCCTCCAACAGGTCGCTGTAGTGGCCGCGTTGGATCAGTGCGCGGGACGGGCAGGTGCACACCTCGCCCTGGTTGAGGGCGAACATCGTGAAGCCCTCAAGTGCCTTGTCGCGGAAGTCGTCGTCCGCGGACCAGACGTCGTCGAAGAAGATGTTCGGGCTCTTGCCGCCCAGCTCCAGCGTGACGGGCTTGATGTTCTCGGAGGCGTACTGCATGATCAGCCGCCCCGTGGTGGTCTCGCCGGTGAACGCGACCTTCGCCACCCGTGCGCTGGACGCGAGCGGTTTGCCCGCCTCCACGCCGAAGCCGTTGACGATGTTGACCACGCCCGGCGGCAGCAGATCGGCGACCAGGCTCATCCAGTAGTGGATCGACGCCGGGGTCTGCTCGGCCGGCTTGATGACCACCGCGTTGCCCGCCGCCAGCGCGGGCGCCAGCTTCCAGGTCGCCATCAGGATGGGGAAGTTCCACGGGATGATCTGCGCGACCACGCCCAGCGGCTCGTGGAAGTGGTACGCGACGGTGTCGTCGTCCAGCTCGCTCAGCGAGCCCTCTTGGGCCCGGAGCGCGCCCGCGAAGTAGCGGAAGTGGTCGATGGCGAGCGGGATGTCGGCGGCCAGTGTCTCGCGGACCGGCTTGCCGTTCTCCCAGCTCTCCGCGACGGCCAGCTCCTCCAGCTTCGCCTCCATACGGTCGGCGATCTTGTTGAGGATGTCCGCGCGCCCCCCGGCCGACGTCTTTCCCCAGGCCGGAGCGGCTCCGTGGGCCGCGTCCAGCGCACGTTCGACATCGGCCGCGGTGCCTCGGGCGATCTCGGTGAAGGGGCGGCCGTTGACCGGGCTCGGGTTCTCGAAGTACTTGCCCTGGGCCGGCGGGACGTACTCGCCGCCGATCCAGTGGTCGTAACGGGACTCGTACGAGACGATCGCGCCGTCGGTGCCCGGCGCTGCGTATCGGGTCATCTCTGTGGCCTCCCGGTGGGGTGCCGCCCGCCTTTGGACGGCGCTCACCGTGAGGCTAGGAGCGCGGACGTTGCGACCACGTTGCGCAGCGCACTCCCTCGACGTGCCTCCTCGACGTGCGGCTCAGTCCGCCTTGATCATGTCCGCGCACTTCTCGCCGATCATCATCGTCGTGATGCACGGATTGACCGCGGGCAGGAACGGCATCACGGACGCGTCGGCCACCCTCAGCCCCCTCACGCCCTTCACCCTCAACTGCGGGTCCAGCGGCGAGTCCGCGTCGTCCGCCGCCCCCATCCGCACCGTGCCCGCCGGGTGGTAGACGGTGTTGTGCGTCTTGCGGATGTAGTCGAGCAGCTCCTCGTCGGACCGCGCGTCCGGCCCCGGTGCCAACTCCCGTCCCTTCCACGCCGCCAGCGGTTCCTGCGCGGCGATCTCACGGGCGAGCCGCAGCCCGTACGTCATCACCCGGATGTCGTGCTCGTGGGTGAAGTAACGCGGATCGACCCTCGGCTTGTCCCGGAAGTCGCGCGTACGCAGCCGTACGGTGCCGAGCGAGCGGGCGCGGGTGACGTTCGGCGTCAGACAGAAGGCGTTGTCGGTGGTCGGATAGCCGCGCCGGTAGGTGTTCATGTCGAAGGGCACCGAACCGTAGTGGAACATCAGGTCCGGCCGGTCCAGACCCGGCTCGGTCTCGGCGAAGATCCCGATCTCCCACCACTGCGTGGAACTGGTGACCATGGGCCGCCGCGCCTCCCACATGATCACGCCCTCCGGGTGGTCCTGGAGGTGGGAACCGACGCCGGGGGAGTCGACCCGTACGTCGAGACCGTTCTCCCGTAGATGCCCGGCCGGGCCGATGCCCGACAGCATCAGCAGCTTCGGCGAGTCGATCGACCCGCAGGAGACCACGACCTCACGGCGCGCGTAGACGGCGCCGCTGTGCACGGTGTCCGGCTCCAGATACTCCACCCCCGTGCAGCGGTGCCGGTCGCCCGGGTCGTCGAACAGCAGCCGCTTCGCCTGGAGTCCCGTACGCACCTCAAGGTTGGGCCGTCTGCCGAGGATCGGGTGCAGATACGACACGGAGGCGGACGAACGCGTGCCGTCCGGATGCGAGTTGATCTGGAACCAGTGCGCTCCCCGCAGCACCGTCCGGCCCGTGTTGAACGGCGTGGTGGGGATCCCGGCCGCCGCGCATGCCTCCAACAGGGCGGTGCCGCAGGGGTCGTTCGGCGGGATCGTCATGATGTTCACCGGGCCCGAACGGCCGTGGTGGTCGCCGGGCGCGTCGTTGGTCTCCAGCCGCCGGTAGAGCGGGAAGCAGTCCGGCGCGCTCCAGCCCGCGCAGCCGAGGGCGCCCCACTCGTCCAGGTCCTCGGCCGGCGCCCAGAAGGCGATGCACGAGTTGTGCGACGAGCAGCCGCCGAGGACCTTGGCGCGGGCGTGGCGCATGAAGTCGTTGCCGTTCTCCTGCGGTTCGACCGGGTAGTCCCAGTCGTATCCGGACTCCAGCAGCGCCATCCACCGGTCGAGCTTCAGCACATTGTCGTCGCCCACGTCCGAGGGGCCGGCTTCCAGTACGCAGACGGTGACGGCGGGATCCTCCGTCAGGCGCGCGGCGACGACGGCCCCCGCCGTACCACCGCCGACGACGACGTAGTCGAACTCGGCCACGGGACGTGCTGCGGACATCGCTTCTCCAGACGCGGGGGTTGGGTGGGGGAGCCGTGCGGCGGCTACTCGGCGGGGGTGGCGGGCGACGTGGGGTCCGCCGACTGGAAGGCGTGCTCGGCGAGCACCCCCGTCTTGTGCCGCTGGACGAACCAGTAGTAGGCGAAACCGCCGAGCGCGACGATGCCGATGAACACGAACGCGCCCCAGCGCAGATACCAGTGCTGCGGACCGGTCGCGTTGTACACCGCGGCGCGCGGCCAGGCGAGGTTGAGCGACATCGCGAGGCCCCACACGACGGCGGCGATGTTGACGGGCAGCCCGAACCGGCCCAGCGAGAAGCTGCCCTTCAGCGGCTGCCACTCGCCACGCAGCCGCTGGATCAGCATGGGCAGCGTGACCAGCAGATACGCCAGATAGATCATGATGATCGCGATGCTCGTGATCACCGAGAAGATCTGCGGCTGGTTGATGTTGATGACCAGGATGACGACGCCCACGACACCCATCACCACGGCGGGCACGACCGGTGTGTGGAAACGCGGACTGACCCGCGCGAGATGCGAGCCCGCCGGCAGGTTGTTGTCCCGCGCCATGGCGAACATCAGCCGGATGCCCGCCGCCTGGACCGCCAGCACACAGACGGTGATCGCGATGACCACGCACCACAGGAAGACCTCGCCGACGGTCTTGCCGAGGGTGCTGAGGACGACGAACTGTAGACCGCCCGTCGAGAGCTGCTTGGACGCCAGGTCCGGCACCGACAGCAGTGCGGTGAGCAGGATGAGCCCGCCGAGGAGGAAGGAGGCGATGAGCGCGCGCAGGATCGCGCGCGGCGCGTTGCGGCGCGGGTTGTGCGACTCCTCACCGAGCGACGAGGCCGTGTCGAAGCCGTACATCACATACGCGGACGCCAGCGACGCGGTGAGGAACGCGCCGAAGTACCCGAGTGTCTCGCCGGTGCCATGACCGTGCGTGTCGGTCAGCACGGTGGCGGGGCCACGGGTGATGTGCACGGCCAGGAAGATGACCAGCGCGACGGCGGCGATCAGTTCGATGAACACACCGGCGGAGTTGATCCGGGCCATGAGCTTGACGCCGAAGGCGTTGACGGTGGTGGAGAAGAGGATGAGAACGGAGCCGAGGAGTACGGCGTTGGCCGCGTCGTCGTACTTGCCGGTGCCGCTCCCGATGAACTGGAACCGGCTGTCGATCTGCGGCAGCGTGATCTGGTACGCCAGCGCCACCGCCGACAGCGTCACCATGGACGCCGTCATCATCATCCAGCCGCCGAGCCAGCCGACGTGCGGACCGCCCATCTTCTTGGCCCAGTTGTAGATGGAGCCGGCGACCGGGTAGCGGGCGGCCAGCTCGCAGAAGCACAGGGCCACCATCAGCTGGCCGACGAAGACCATCGGCCAGGACCACCAGTAGGCCGGTCCGCCGAAGCTGACGCCGAAGTAGAAGAGCTGGAAGGTGCCGGTGAGGATCGAGATGTAGCTGATGCCGGCCGCGAAGGTGTGGAAGTTGCCGAGGGTCCGCTTGAGTTCGGGCCGGTAGCCGAGCGCGCCGAGAGCGTCGTCGTCGTCCTGGTTCTGGGTCCGCGCGGGGCCGTTCGCGTCCGGCGGGGGGCCGGCGGGGGAGCCCGGCGGACCGGGTGTCTCCGGCGTACTCACTCGAACCACCCCTGCGGAGTCGGCGAGAGATTGCGCCACACGTGCTTGGCCTCCTGGTACTCGCCCAGCCCGGCGGGCCCCAGCTCCCGCCCGAAGCCGGACTGCTTCATCCCGCCCCACTCGGCCTGGGGCACGTACGGATGGAAGTCGTTGATCCATACGGTGCCCGCCCGCAGCCGCGACGCCACGCGCTGCCCGCGCCCGGTGTCCTGCGTCCAGACCGCCCCCGTCAGGCCGTAGACGGTGTCGTTGGCGACCGCGACCGCCTCGTCCTCGTCCCTGAACCGTTCGACGGTGAGAACAGGACCGAACGATTCGTCACGGACCACCGACATCCCCGGGGCGCAGTCGTCCAGCACCGTCGGCGGGTAGAAGAACCCGTTGCGCAGCTCGGGGTCGGTGGGGCGCTTTCCGCCGCAGCGCAGTACGGCGCCTTCGGCGAGACCCGCCGCCACGTACGCCTCGACCTTGTCCCGGTGCGCCGCCGAGATCAGCGGCCCGGTGCGGGCGTGCTCGTCGAACGGGCCGCCCATCGGGATCGCCTTGGCCCGGCGTACCAGCTCGTCCACGAACGAGTCGTGCAGCTCGTCCTGGACCAGCAGCCGCGCGCCGGCCGAACAGACCTGCCCGGAGTGCAGGAACACCGCCGTCAGCGCGTAGTCGACCGCGCTCTCGAAATCGGCGTCCGCGAAGACGATGTTCGGATTCTTGCCACCCAACTCCAGCGCGACCTTCTTCACCGTCGGGGCGGCGGCGGCCATGATGCGGCGCCCCGTCACCAGACCGCCGGTGAACGACACCATGTCGACGCGCGGATCCTCAGTGAGCGGCGCGCCCGCCGTCGGACCCGCGCCGAGGACGAGATTCGCCACACCGTCGGGCAGCCCGGCCTCGGCCAGCAGCCGCATCAGCATGATCGCGGTGTGGGGGGTCAGTTCACTCGGCTTCAGTACGAAGGTGTTGCCGGCGCCGAGCGCGGGCGCCACCTTCCAGGCCGTCTGGAGCAGCGGATAGTTCCACGGGGTGATCAGCGCGCACACGCCGACCGGCTCGTGGACGACGCGGCTGTCCACGCCGGGGTCGCCCGTGTGGACGACCCGGTCGGTGCCGCCCGCCGCCGTCAGATTGCCGAAGTAGCGGAAGCAGTTCGCGATGTCGTCCATGTCGTACTCGCTCTCGACGAGCCGCTTCCCCGTGTCCAGGGACTCGGCCCGCGCGAACGCCGCCTTGTCGCGCTCCAGCAGCTCGGCGACGCGCAGCAGCAGCCTGCCGCGATCGGCGGACGCCGTGCCGGGCCAGGGGCCGCGGTCGAACGCGTCACGGGCCGCCTCGATCGCGGCAGCCGCGTCCTTCTGGTCCGCCTCGTCGACGGTCGCGACGAGAGTGCCGTCCGCCGGACAGCGGATCTCGCGGACCTGACCGCCTGCGGCGGTGGTCCACTTGCCACCGATGAACAGCTCCGGCATGGCGGACTCCTCGGGTTCGGATGAAAGGGCACCGCGCGCGTCGTCTGTGGTGCTCTATCAACAGAGAGTAAGGAGCCGGGGCCGGGTCCGCCTTCCGGGAGGGACCGGAGGGGACCGCGTGGCCGCCCGCCGGTGGGGCACCCCCGGCGGTACCGGGAGCGGTTCCGGAGAGCCGTGCCGGGGAGCGGTGCCGAGAGCGATGGCGGGAGATGTCGGCGAACGGACGTGGACGTCTGGACCTCTGGACGTCCTACGGGGTCAGGCCCGTTGCCACGCGTCCAGCTCGCGCACGCGCGCGAGGGCGGCGGGGCGCTGCCGCGCGGGGAGTGCGCCGGCCAGGGCGCGCCACACCGCGAGGTCGTCCTCGCCCCAGGGGCTGTACGCCCAGTCGGCCAGCAGCCCCGGATCCCCGCGGGCGATCAGTGCCGCCCTCAACTGGTCGGCGAGCCTGCGCCGCAGGCGTACGACGGCGGGGGACAGGGAGGAGGGCAGCAGCGGCCCCGCGTACGCGCTCATGGCGCCGGTGACCGCGCCCGACGCGAGCCTTCGGGTGACGGTGTCGAAGTCCGTGTCGACGGGAGCGGTGAGCCGGTACGGCCGTGAGCGCAGCAGGTCGGGGCCGAGCAGTCCGCGCAGCCGGAACAGCTCCGCGCGCAGAGTGACGGGCGTGACGGACGCGTCCTCGTACAGCTCGATGAGCAGTTCGTCGCCGCAGATGCCCTCGGGGCGGTTCGAGAGCACCGTCAGGATCTCGCTGTGACGGCGGCCGAGCCGGGCCTTGCGGCCGTCCACGACGAGCAGCGCCTCGTCCCGTCCGAGGACCGACAGCT
This sequence comes from Streptomyces sp. NPDC006643, assembly GCF_042870175.1. Classification (NCBI taxonomy): domain Bacteria; kingdom Bacillati; phylum Actinomycetota; class Actinomycetes; order Kitasatosporales; family Streptomycetaceae; genus Streptomyces; species Streptomyces sp. NPDC006643. The sequence continues at coordinate 16,107 of NZ_JBIAHA010000039.1, forward strand.
GTACGGATCCGGGGGCCGGGGGCGGTGCCAGCAGGGCGAGCTGGGACTCGGCGGCGCGGGCGACGGCGCCCACGAAGGCGAGGCTGTGCGGATGGGCCAGCCGGTCGCCGCCGGTGATGTCCACGGCGCCCAGCAGCCGCCCGGTGCGCGGGTCGTGGATGGGCGCCGCGGCGCAGGTCCAGGGGTGCACGGGGCGCAGGAAGTGTTCGGCGGCGAACACCTGCACGGGCCGGTCGACGGCGATGGCGGTACCCGGCGCGTTCGTGCCAGCGACGGCCTCGGACCAGCGGGCGCCCGGCACGAAGTTCATCGTGCCGGCCCGGCTGCGGGTCGCGGCGTGCCCCTCGACCCACAGGAGCCGGCCGTGCGCGTCGCACACCGCGACCAGATGCTCGCCGTCGGACGCGTAGGCGCCCATCAGTTCGCGGAAGAGCGGCATCACACGGGCGAGCGGGTGCGCGTCCCGGTAGGAGCCGAGATCGTCGTCGGACAGCTCGACACTGGCCGTCCCTTCGGGACGGACACGGGCGCGGGCGGACCGCTGCCAGGAGTCGGCGACCACGGGCCGTACGGGACGGTCGACCCGGCCGGCGGTCGCGAACGACTCGTACGCGCGACGCAGCGCTCCGCGTCGCTCCGCCGGATCCGCTCCTTCTTGCAGGGCCACCCACGCGTCGGTCAACTCGGCCTCCCGAGGCCACTACTGCACCGGCCTCTCCCATGTTCGCCCGGCGTGCGCCACCGGGCAAGGCTCCGGCGTCGCCAGGGGAGTCACAGCCCGTGCGGTGTGCGAGGAGTGGGGGCATCCTCAGGCGCGCCGGGGTTTGAGGGGGCGCTGGGTCCAGGGCCGGAGCTCTCACGCGCGCGGAGCCGTACATCGACACTGCTGGGAAAGGACGGGGAGGGGAACGGGCCCGCTCACACGCGCCCGCCCCCCCCGCACCGTCAGGCCCCGGCTCCCGCCTCCGTCTCCACCCCCACGCTCGACAACGCCGACGCCGGATCAGGCGCGGCCGGCCCCGCCGGGACCCAGCGCCCCCGCACCTTGCGGTAGGGCCACCAGCGCCCCTCCCGCCCGTAGCGCAACTGCGCGTCCGCTCCCACGACCGTCCACCGGCCCGCCACTCCCGCACGCAACTGCGGCCGTTCGCTGTCCTCCCAGGCGCCCGCCAGATCGGCCCGCACGCGGGCCAGAGCCTCGGGCTCCGGCTGCCACTCCTCCTCCAGTACGGCGAGGGCCGCCGCACCGCCGTGGCGCCAGGCCTCCACCGCCAGGTCCAGCTCGGCACGCTGCCGGCCCGTGCCCTCCGCGAGCCGCACCGCGATCAGCGGATCGCCGCACCAGGCCGCCAGTCGGACGGCGTCCTGGCCGGGCGTCAACTCCACCTCCAGCGGCTGCCGTTCGTGTCCGGCGGCCAGCGAGTCGACCAGCAGCCGCAGCGCGCGCCCCGCCGCGTCGGCCGCCAGGAACTCCAGCGCGTCCGCGTCGATCCCGGGCGGCGGTTCCGTCTCCGTGTCCAGCGACGGCGGCGTGCCGGGTTCCTGAGGGACCGGCGGGGGAGGCGGCAGCGGCGGGAGGATGTCCCGCGCGCTGAACGCCTCGTCCGCGCGTATGCCCGCCGGTTCGTCGGCCGGCTCGTCGCCCGTGCCGTCGGCCGGGCTCCGCCCCGTACGCGCGGCCCGCGCCGAACGCACCTGCAACTCGTCGAGCAACTGCCGTTCGCCCCGGCCGCGCATCAGTAGGAGGATGAACGGATCCTCGTCCAACAGCCGCGCCACCTGGTAGCACAGGGCCGCCGTATGCAGACAGAGGTCCCAGGCGTCGCAGGCGCACTGCGGCTCCAGGTCGCCGATCCCGGGCAGCAGTTCCACCCCGGCGCCCGCCGCGTCCTCCACAAGATGCGGCGGCATGTCCCGGTCCAGCAGGGCGGCGATGTGCCCCGCGCGCTCGACCGCCATGTCCAGGAACTGGTCCCACTCCTCCGTACTGAGCTGCTGCAACAGCACGTCGCTGCGGTGCGCCGTGCCGTCCCTGTCCCGTACGACGGCCGTGATCCGCCCCGGCCGTACGGACACCGCGCCGACCGCGCCGTCGCGGGCCTGCTTGCGGCCCTTCTTGAGCTGCCCCAGGTCGAGCGCCGTGTCCTCAAGGGCCTTCAGCCACGCCCGTCCCCACCAGGTCTGCGCGAAGGCGCGGCCGTGCGCGGGCGGCAGGGCGGCGAAGGTGCGTTCGTTCCCTTCCGTGCCGCGACCACCTTCCGTGCTGCGACCGCCGTCGGCGCCGCTGCCGATGCCGCTGTCGGTTCCGGTCATCGCGCACTCCCTCGCAGCTCGACCAGCTCGGCCAGCTCGTCGTCGTTCAGTTCGGTCAGTGCCGCCTCGCCGCCGGCGCCGAGGACGGAGTCCGCCAGTTGCTGCTTGCGCGCCAGCATGTCGGCGATCCGGTCCTCGATGGTGCCCTCGGCGATCACGCGGTGGACCTGCACGGGGCGGTTCTGGCCGATGCGGTACGCGCGGTCCGTCGCCTGCGCCTCGACGGCCGGGTTCCACCAGCGGTCGAAGTGCACGACATGCTCGGCACGGGTCAGATTGAGACCGGTGCCCGCCGCCTTCAACGACAGCAGGAAGACCGGGACTTCACCCTCCTGGAACCGCCGCACCATCTCCTCGCGCTGCCCCACCGGCGTTCCGCCGTGCAGGAACTGCGTCGGGACGCCTCGCGCGGCCAGATGCCCTTCGAGGAGCCGCGCCATCTGTACGTACTGCGTGAACACGAGCACGCTCGCCTCCTCGGCGAGGATCGTGTCGAGCAGTTCGTCCAGCAGCTCGACCTTTCCCGAACGCCCCGCGACACGCGGCGAGCCGGCCTCCTTCAGGAACTGCGCGGGGTGGTTGCAGATCTGCTTGAGCGAGGTCAGCAGCTTCATGACGAGGCCGCGGCGTTCCATGCCGTCCGCCACCGAGATCGCGGCGAGGGTTTCGCGTACGACGGCCTCGTACAGCCCCGCCTGCTCCGTGGTGAGCGACACCGCGCGGTCGGTCTCCGTCTTCGGCGGCAGCTCGGGCGCGATGCCCGGATCCGACTTGCGCCGCCGCAGCAGGAACGGCCGTACGAGCGCGGACAGCCGCTCCGCCGCCGCCGGGTCGCCGCCCTCGACCGCCTGCGCGTATCGCGTACGGAAAGTGGCGAGCCGGCCGAGGAGGCCCGGCGTCGTCCAGTCGAGGATCGCCCACAGCTCGGAGAGGTTGTTCTCCACCGGGGTGCCGGACAGGGCGACGCGCGCCTTGGCGCCGATGGTGCGCAGTTGACCGGCGGTCGACGAGTACGGGTTCTTCACGTGCTGCGCCTCGTCGGCGACGACCATGCCCCACTCGGCGGCGGCGAGTCGCGCCGCGTCCAGGCGCATCGTGCCGTACGTCGTGAGCACGAACTCACCGTCGGCCAGGGCGTCCAGACCGCGCGACGCGCCGTGGAAACGGCGCACCGGTGTGCCGGGTGCGAACCGCTCGATCTCTCGCTGCCAGTTGCCCATCAGCGACGTCGGGCAGACGACCAGGGTGGGGCCCGCCGCCGACGCGTCGCTCTGACGGTGCAGATGGAGCGCGATGACCGTGATGGTCTTGCCGAGCCCCATGTCGTCGGCGAGGCAGCCGCCGAGGCCCAACGAGGTCATCCGGTGGAGCCAGTTGAGGCCGCGCAGCTGGTAGTCGCGCAGCGTCGCCGTCAGGGCCGCCGGCTGGCCGATCTCCAGGTCCGTGCCCTCCGGGTCGGCGAGGCGGTCGCGCAGCGCCGCGAGCCAGCCGGACGCCTGCACCTCGACCCGGCGTCCGTCCACCTCGGTGGACCCGGTGAGTACGGCTCCGAGCGCGTCGACCGGGGTGAGCTTGCGGTCCTGGCCCTCCCGCGCCCGTCTGGCCTCCTCGGGGTCGATGAGGACCCACTGGTCACGCAGCCGGACGACGGGGCGGGTGGCCTCGGCGAGCCGGTCCAGTTCGGCGCGGGTGAGTTCCTGGTCGCCCAGCGCGAACCGCCAGTTGAAGGCGAGCAGCGCGTCGGCCGACAGGAAGGACGGCAGGCCCGATTCACCCGTGTCCGCGCGCCGGTCGCCGCGCGTGTCGCCCTCGTCGCCGGAGGGGCCGCCCGGCGTGTCGTCCGGCGTGTCGTCCGGCGGGCCGATGACGGCGCGTGCCGTCAGCTTGCGCGCCAGGGACTTCGGCCAGTGCACCTCGACACCGGTGGCGGCCAGCGCGCGGGAGGCCTCCCCGAGCAGTTCGGTGACCTCTTCGTCGGCGAGGTCGATGGCGTCGGGCACGGTGGCCGACAGGAGCGGGGCCAGCGGCGGCCAGGCGCGTGCGGCGCGTCTGAGGGCCAGCAGGGCGTCCATCCGGGCCCGGGGGCCGAACGCCTCGCCCGAGGCGTCACCGGCCCCCGTACCGGCCCACACCTCGGTGGCGTCGGCGACGACCGCCGGGTCGCTGACGCTGTGCATCTGTAGGACGGCGCGGAACGCGGGGGCTGATCCGGATGCGCCGCCGTCGGGCGAGTGGCCGTCCGGTGCGGCCGTCAGGCCGGGCAGTTCGATCCGGAGCGACAGCCGTACCCCAGCGTCGTGCCCGGCGGCCACATCGGCGGCCCAGCCGCGCAGTTCGGGCAGCCGGCGCGGCTCCGGCGCGGCGAAGGCGGGTGATCCGGCGGCGATCGGCGCGGCGGGCGTACGTACGAGACCGTCGGCGACCGCGTCGAGGAACTGCCGAAGCAGCCGTTCGGGATCGGGGAGCAGGAGCGGGTCCGCCGTCGTGGCGTCGAGCGGTACGGCGTGCGCCGTGGGCGGCATCGACGCGGCGAGCGCGCGGACGCGCTCCAGGTTGTCGGCGGCGAGGGGGCCGGCCCGCCAGGCGTCGTGTCCGCCCGTCGAGAGTCCGGGCAACAGCTTGCCGCGCGCGGCGAGTTGCAGGGCGAGCAGGGACGCCGCGCCCCAGAACGCCGCGGCGGGCGAGGCGTGGGCCGAGGCCCTGGCCCGGGTCAGCACGGGCAGTGCGTCCCGTACGGGCAGGGACAGGGCCGGGACGGTCCTGAGCCGTACGTCGTCGCCGACGACGGTCAGGTCCTCGACGCGGCCGGCGGCCGGCTCAGTCGCGTCCGTCGCGTCCGACGTGTGCCGCGAGGCGGTTGCGTCGGTGTCCGGGGTCGCGGGCGGCCCGGGCAGGTCGGGCAGGGCCTCGCCGTCCGGGCGCCAGAAGGCGATTCGGCCGGTACGGGCCGGGACGGCGGGCAGGAAAAGCGTGTGGCAGCGGGCGAGTTCGGCGATCTGGGAGGGCGTAGCCGCAGGGGGCCTGTGTACGGCGATGACACGTTCCTCAAGTTTGACTAGTGGAGATGGAGAGGCCGAAGGGTACCCCGTGCGGAACGCCGGTGGGTGGCGGCGGACGGTGACAAGAATCATGGGCCTTGGCAGGGGTGTAGGCAGCACCACCCCCTGAGTCGGGAATAACCCCCGTCACCTCGGGGTGGTGGCCGCATGGCCCTGGAGGGCCAACTCCGCGTACGTTTCTCCCGATCGGCGTGATCAAGCTTGATCCACGCCACTCGAACGGCCCCATCGACCTGCCATTTCCCACCTAAACGATCTACACGATCGTCGGCCTACAGACCGGAGACCGACATGCCCCAGGCCCCCGCAGCAGTCGCGGAGACCACCGATCCCGGCCCCGCCGCCGCCCGCACGGGCGGCAGCGACTTCGCGCCCCTTCTGCGGACGGTCCGGGAGCAGGGCCTCCTCGAACGGCGGACCGCCTGGTACGCCCGCGGCATCGCCGTCAATCTGCTCGGGCTGGCGGCGGTGGTGACCGCCATGGTGCTGATCGGAGCGTCCTGGTGGGCACTGCTCCTGGCGCCCGTGCTGGCGCTCCTCTTCGGTCGGATGTCGTTCGTCGCGCACGACGCGGGCCACTCCCAGATATGCGCCGGCCGCGGGAGGAACCGTCTCGTACAGCTTTTCCACGCCAATCTTCTGCTCGGAATGAGCCAGGACTGGTGGAACGACAAGCACAACCGGCACCACGCCAACCCCAACCACCTGGAGAAGGACCCGGACGTCGGCGCCGACATCCTCGTCTTCGCGCAGCACCAGACCGAGGGCCGTAAGGGATTCCGCCGCTGGCTCACCCGCCACCAGGCGGTGATGTTCTTCCCGCTGACGACCCTGGAGGGCATCGCCCTCAAGGTGTACGGATTCCGGTCCGTGTTCTCCAGCGCCACCAACCGCCAGACTCCGCGTGAGCGCCTCCTTGAGGGCTCACTGCTCGTCGTGCACGTCATCGCCTATCTGGCGCTGCTCTTCACGACGCTCAGCGTCGGTCAGGCCGTCGTCTTCCTGTTGATCCACCAGATGATCTACGGCCTCCACCTGGGCATGGCGTTCGCGCCCAACCACAAGGGCATGAAGATCCCGACCGAGGAGGAGTTCGCGAGCTGGGGACATCTGCGCCGGCAGGTCCTCACCTCCCGCAACATACGGGGCGGGTTCTTCACCGACTGGTTCCTGGGCGGTCTGAACTACCAGATCGAGCACCACCTCTTCCCGAGCATGCCCCGTCCCCATCTGCGGCTCGCCCAGCCGCTGGTCCGCGCGCACTGCCAGGCGGTGGACGTCGCCTATGTGGAGACGGGCCTGGTCGACTCGTACCGGCAGGCACTCGGACATCTGCACGAGGTCGGCGCACCGCTGCGCGCGGCGGCCTGACCCGTCGATGGCGGACGCCGCTCACCGGGGCGCCGGGCACGCGCGCGGCGCATAGTGGAACTGGGGGACGCCCACGAGCGTTCAATCAGCAGCAAGTGGCTTCGGCCGCGGAGGAGGAGTCGAAAATGTCGACCAGGGCAAAGATCGCTGTCGGGGGAGTGGCCGTCGGTCTTCTCCTGATTCCTTTCATCGGATTCTGGATGTCGCTGCTGGTGGTGCTCGGCGTGCCCGCCGTGGCCTATCTGATGCTCGACCCGTCGCAGCGCCGTCGGCTCAAGCGCATCACGCGCAAGGAGATCGGCCGCTGACCAGGCACTGACCGGCGCGAACGCCCCCGTACGTCCCCCGGACCCATGGCGCGGTCCCGGACCCGTACGGGGGCCCTTCACGCGCCGGGCAGGTCAGGAGGGGCGGACGGCGATGCCGTCGAGCGCCGCGAGGAGCTTCGGCAGTTCGGGGCCGCGGCCCACCGGCAGTACTTCGTTCGGTTCGTCGTCCAGCAGGATGTAGGCGATGTCGTCCGTCCTGGCCACGAGGGACCAGCCAGGGCCGTCGGCCCGCAGCATCCGGGCGCCGTCGGGCGCGAAGCCGGAGCGGACCCGGCCCAGCGGCGGGGGCGACTCCAGATAGCCGCGCAGCTCCTTCAGCACGCGCCGTACGCCGTCGTGGAGCACGCCGTTCGGACCGTCGGCACCGCCGGCCTGTGCCATGTCGTCAGAGGGCGCCTCGGCGCCCGCCCCCTCCGTGTCACCGTCGTCGGCGCCGTCCCCCGCGCCGCCCTCGGCCTTCGCGGTATCCGGGTCCCCGCCCCGCTGCTCGTCCTCGGAGTCGAACTGCGCGCGCCACGCCTCCCACTGAAGCGCGATCTCGTCCGCGCCGAGGCGGCGCTGCGCGGGCCCCCACCCGGCCGTGTCGGGCGGCGCGAGCGCCGGTCTCGCCCCGTCGTCCTCCGCACCCGGCTCGGGCTCGGGATCGTGCGGCGCGGGGATCCCCGGCGCCGCCACAGCCAGCGCCAGCGGCCAGCCGGGCAGCGCCGCGATCACCGTGCGTTCGTCCGGCGACAGGTCGTACTCCATGCCGCAGTCCCACGCGGCGATGGCCACGGCGACCAGCGACACATCGTCTACGGCCACCGTCCAGCGCGCGCCGCCGCCGTCCTGCCCGAGCACCAGCCCGTAGCCGCGTTCGTACGTCTCCAGCCCGAGAGCCGCGCACGCCTCGGGGAAGTCGTCACCGAGCACGCTGGGGAACTGCGCCGGTGTCAGCAGTACGGCCGACAGTACGAACAGTGCGTCGTCATCGGCGGGTACGTCCGGACCTGTCACGGCACCTCCCCATGCGATCGGTCCTGTCCGATCGGTCGTCGGCGCACCTTAGCCAGTCGGCCGCCCGGCCGTCGAGAGGTTGGTGGACTGCCCGCCGCGTCCGTGTCCCGCCGTCACGCGGCGGGCAGCCCCAGAAGGCTGCGCGCCACCGTCTGGGGCGACTCGTCCCGCTCTCGGGCCAGCGCGATCACGGCCCGGCACGCCAGCTCACTGACCCCGAAGGACAGCGCCTCGGGGGAGACCCAGCCGGACGCCTCGTCCATCCGGTCCTGATCGTCGTCGGCGGTCGCCGCGACATAGGTGGCAGCCGCCTCGAAGAGGTTGTGCTGCCGTGCCCGGCTCCGGGACGACGCGGCCGGTTCGACGACCGGCGCGGCGGTCCGGTTCGACAGGAACAACCGGCGCAGCTTGTCGAACATCGTGCCTCCACCCTTCGCGCATTTCTCGGGCCCGCCTTCTACGTAGGGTCGATACCCGTTCACGCGCCGGTGCACGCGGTACCGGCCGCCCCTGCGCCCCTCCGGGCTGACCGGAGAGGGTCAGTCCGCGCGTACGGCGAGTGCGAGGAACCGCTCGTCCTCGTCCACGTACGACTCCATCCGCCACCCCGCCTCGGCGAGCAGCGGACGTAGCCTGTCCTCGGCGCGCAGATCGTCCGGTGTGATCCGCCGGCCCTGCCGGGCGGCCAGCGCGGCCCGGCCGATGGGATGGAAGAGCGCCAGCCGCCCACCGGGGCGTACGACCCTGGCCAGCTCCCGCAGATCGGTGGCGGGGTCCGGCAGATGGGCGATCAGTCCGGCGGCGAAGACCGCGTCGAGACAGCCCGCACGCAACGGCAGACGGGCCACGTCGGCGAGCAGCAGGACGCCGAGCGCGTCGCGACCGCCCCGTACGGCAGCCGAGAGCATCTCGGGGGTGAGATCGGCGCCCAGCACCCTGCCCCGCGGTCCCACAGCGTCCCTCAGGGCCACCATGGCGCGCCCGGTGCCGCAGCCCGCGTCCAGGACGCTGTCGCCGGGACGCAGCCCCATGCCGGCCGCCGCGGCGGCGTAGGCAGGGCCGTCGTCCGGGAAGCGAGCGTCCCAGTCCGCCGCCCGGACACCGAAGAATTCCTTTACGTGCGTGTGGTCGTGGGCCATACGGACATGATCCCCCGCCGCGCGGCGGCCGGCCCGCCCTCGTCCCGCGTTGCGGGGCGGCCGTCGCCGGGCGAATGTCGAAGCACCTAGTCAGAGGAGGACGGTCCCATGCCCATCGCCACGGTCGACCCCGCCACCGGCGAGACCCTGAAGACGTTCGACGCCCTCGGGTCCGACGAGATCGAGCGGCGGCTGGCCGCGGCTGCCGCGGCCTTCGACCGGTATCGCACCACGGACTTCGACCACCGGGCCACGCTGATGAACCGGGCGGCTGACCTCCTTGAGGAGGATCAGGCCGACATCGCCCGCACCATGACCACCGAGATGGGCAAGCCGATCGGCGCCGCACGCGCGGAGGCGGCCAAGTGCGCCAAGTCGATGCGCTGGTACGCGCGGCACGCGCCGGAACTACTCGCCGACGAGCACCCCTCCGCCGCCGACGTCAAGGACTCGGGCGCCGCACGCGCGTACGTCCGCTACCGCCCGCTGGGCGTCGTCCTCGCGGTCATGCCGTGGAACTTCCCGCTCTGGCAGGTCGTACGGTTCGCCGCCCCCGCCCTCATGGCGGGCAACGTCGCTCTGCTCAAGCACGCCTCGAACGTCCCGCAGACCGCCCTCTATCTCGACGACCTCTTCAGGAGGGCGGGATTCCCCGAGGGCTGCTTCCAGACACTGCTCGTCGGATCCGACGCCGTCGAGGCCATCCTGCGCGACCGGCGCGTGGCCGCGGCGACCCTGACCGGCAGCGAGCCCGCCGGGCGCTCCGTCGCGGCCGTGGCGGGCGACGAGGTGAAGCGGACCGTACTCGAACTCGGCGGCAGCGACCCGTACATCGTGATGCCGTCCGCGGACATCGACCGGGCCGCGCGGACGGCGGTGACCGCCCGGGTGCAGAACAACGGGCAGTCCTGCATCGCCGCCAAGCGCTTCATCGTGCACGCCGACGTCTACGACGCGTTCGGTGAACGCTTCGTCGCCGGGATGCGGAAGCTGACCGTCGGCGACCCGATGGACGAGACCACCGACGTCGGCCCGCTCTCCAGCGAACGGGGCCGAGCCGATCTGGAGGAGCTGGTCGACGACGCCGTCAACCGAGGCGCCATGGTCCGCTGCGGCGGCCGGCGCCCCGACGGACTGAGCCGCGGCTGGTACTACGAACCCACCGTCCTCACGGATGTCTCCCCCGACATGCGCATCCACCACGAAGAGGCGTTCGGCCCGGTGGCCACCGTCTACCGTGTGGCCGATCTCGACGAGGCGGTGCGCGTCGCGAACGACACTCCGTTCGGACTGAGTTCCAACGTGTGGACGCGCGACGACGAGGACGTGCGGCGCTTCGTGACCGACCTCCAGGCCGGCGGCGTCTTCTTCAACGGGATGACCGCGTCCCATCCCGCGCTCCCCTTCGGCGGCGTCAAGCGCTCCGGCTACGGACGGGAGCTTTCGGACCACGGGATCCGCGAATTCTGCAATGTCACGACCGTCTGGCACGGTGCCGAACCGGACGGCGACGGCTGAGCGAACCGGCCCGCGAGGGCCGGTCCGGGCCTCCACCCACCCGCATCAGGCCCCCTGAACACCACTGTTTGCCCAGGGTGTTCAGGGGCACACGCTCCCCGGTGACGACGGCCACGTCGAGCGAGGAGCTGACGAGCATCATGACCCCCCGGGTGATGGCGTACCGGGTGAGGCACGAGGACGTGCCTGACACCTCGGAGGACTTCGAGCGGGCCGCCGCGCTGCCGGACGGCCCCGAGAAGGACCGGACGCGCCGGGAGATCGTGTGCGCCTGGCTCCCGATGGCCGACCGGCTGGCGGGCAGGTTCCGGCACCGGGGCGAAGCGCTGGAAGACCTGCGGCAGGTCGCGGCGATCGGACTGGTGAAGGCCGTCGAACGGTACGACCCGCACCGGGGCACCGCGTTCGAGAGCTTCGCCGTCCCCACGATCACCGGGGAACTGAAGCGGCACTTCCGCGACCGGCTCTGGTCCGTCCATGTGCCCCGGCGCGTGCAGGAGCTGCGGGCCCGGGTGGGCGACGCGCGCGACGAACTGGCCCAGCGGCACGGGATCCTGGCACCCACGATCGAGGAGATCGCCCGCCACACCGGCATGACCGAGGACGAAGTGATCATGGGTGTGGAGGCGATGGACTGTTTCAGCGTGCTGTCGCTCGACGCGAGCCTGTCGGCCACGGAGGAGGGCCCCACGCTCGGTGACTCCCTCGGCGCCCGGGACGCGGCGCTGGACGCGGTGATCGACCGTGAGTCGGTCAAGCCGCGGCTGCGCCGGCTTCCCGACCGGGAGAAGAGGATCCTCTATCTGAGGTTCTTCCGCGGGATGACACAGAGCAGCATCGCCGAAGACCTCGGCATCTCGCAGATGCATGTGTCCCGGCTGATCAACGACTCCTGCGCGCGCATCCGTAGGGAAGTGCTGCGGGACGCCGCATAGGGCGCTACGGCAGCCGGCTCGGCGCCTGCGCGCCAACCGATCCGTCCGTCATCGGGCGCCGTCCATCCCGGCGCCCGATGACCGACCGGCGGGTCAGGACGGTTTCGGCGCGGACCCGCCCTGGTGCGGGACCGCCGTCCCGGCGCCCTCCCCGTGGCCGTACTGCTCCGCCTGCATGTGGAACATCGAGGCGTACCGGCCCCCGGCCGCCAACAGGCTCTCGTGGTCGCCCTGTTCGACGAGCCGGCCCTCGTGCAGTACGTAGATGAGATCCGCGTACCGCACCCCGGACATCCGGTGTGTGACGAGCACGACGGCCCGCCGTTCGTCGGCCAGCCCCCGGATCCGGTCGAAGGCCGCGATCTCCGCGCCCGGATCGAGGGCCGACGTGGGCTCGTCCACCACGATCATCCGGGCGTCCCGGTAGTGGGCGCGAGCCAGGCCGAACTTCTGCCACTGCCCGCCGGACAGCTCGGAGGCGCCGCGGAAAATCCGGGCCAGCAGGGTGTCGAAGCCCTTCGGCAGGGTCTCGGCGACCCGGTCGGCGCCCGAGTACCGCGCCGCCGCCGTCAGGTCGCCGTCGGTGGCGTCGGGCCTGCCGATCTCGATGTTCGCCCTGGCGGTCACCGGCCATCGTTCGAAGTCCTGCGTGAGCAGCGACACCCGGTCGAAGATCTGCTCGCGGTCCGCCTCGGTGACGTCCACGCCGTCCCACGCCAGCCGCCCGCTGTCGGGCAGGTGCAGTCCGGCGAGCAGTTTCACGAGCGTGCTCTTGCCGGAGCCGTTCTCACCGACCAGGGCGACGACCGAGCCCATCGGGATCGTCAGGGACAGCTCGGCGAGCGCGGGTGTCTCCCGGCCCGGATAGCTGAAGGACACCCCCTCCAGGGTGATCACCTTCGTCGGCTCGGGGAGGGGGAGCCCGCCGGTCGGGATGGACCTGTTGCCCGCCTCCTTGAGGAAGCGCTCCATGTCGCGTACGTACAGAGACTCCTCGTGCAGCGAGTTGGTGGTCAGTACGAGAGCGCCCAGGCTCGCCGAACCGGAGCGGACGGCGATCACGGCGGTGCCCGCCACGGCCAGCTCCATCCGGCCCGACATGATGAGCGCGGCCATCGCCCCGTACGTCATGAGTGCCGCCACGCCCGACAGCGCCGCGGCGAGCAGTTCGGTGGCCGCCTTGTCCTTGGCCAGCCGAGTCGCCTCGGTCTCCGCGTTCTCCGCCATGTTGCGGTAGTGCCGGAGGAGGAAGCGCCCCACGCCGTGCACCCGTACCTCGAGCGCGGCGGAGCGGGAGATGAGCAGACCGGCGATGAGACGGCTGGCGCGCAGATGCTCCACCCAGGCCATGACCGACAGATATCGCCGCTGGGACACGCGCATCGCGCCCCAGCCGCGCGGCGCCGCGATCAGCAGGAGCATCGGCAGCAACAGCGGGTGCAGCACGGTCAGCACACCGCCGACGGCGAGCAGTGAGACGACGCCGTTCATGGTCGCGACGCAGGCACCGATCATGTGCCGCGCCGACGGCGGACCGTACTGCGCGGTGTCGATCAGCCGGCGGAAGTCGCCGTCCTCGATGGCCTCCAGCTCCACCCGGGCCGCGGCGCGTAAGTACTGCTCGTTCGCGGCCCGTTCCACCTTCGGCTCCAGCCGGCCGGCCGCCGATGTCGACCAGGACGCCAGGAGGGCGCCCGCCACCGCGACCACCGCGCCCACGATCAGGGCGGGCACCGCGTCGGAGACACGGTCGGCGGCGCTACCGCCCGCCAGGAGCGAGCCGAGCACGGAGTTGACCACCAGCAGACCCAGCGCGGCCGTCAGCCCCTGGCCGGCCTCGGCGACTCCGACGGTCAGCAGTGCCGGGCGGTCCGTGCGCCACGCGAGCCGCAGGGTGCCCGCGACCATGCGCGGCATCGCGCGCACCGCGGACAGCATGCCGATCTCGAGAGAGGCCCATTCGTGGTCCGCCCAGCCGGTGTCGTAGCGCAGCGGTCCGCCGAACAACTCTCGCTCGCTGTCCGACACCGCGCTCTCGACGGGCCTGGGCCGTTTCAGCAGTCTCATGCGTCGCCCCCGACGTCAATCCGGCGCATCGCCGGCCGGGCGGAGACCGGCCGTCTCTCGAACGCACGGTGAACACCGAGGGGCGGGGAGTTGAGCGTCATCATTCCTCCAGGTGCGACGTCGCCGTACGGGGCGTTGGATGAACGCCGCTGATCAAGTGGTCGTAACGGGGGGAGCGTTGCGAATTGTCGACGGAGGGTCCGCGTGGACGGGCGGAGACGGGCGGACGTGCGTGAAAGTGGCCGTAATCCTGTGTTCGTTTCACTCCCGTGTGACAGATGCCTCGATCGAGGGATGGCGTTGCGGTGGTGAATTGACGGAAACGGCGTCCCGGCGCCGGAGGCTGTGGAGACGGAGCGGTCTGATGCCGTTGGTGGGGCGGAGAGTTGCGAGAGCATACGGCCGGGTCCGGTGGTGATCGTTCCGACTGACGGGAACGGCCGGTTCCGTGTGACGCTCCGAGGCACCGGGACCGCTTGCCCGTGAGCAGTCGGTGCGCGAGGCTGGGCGACCGACGGGGGAGATACGGGGCACAGGGCGCGGTACCTGTCGGAACGGGGAGAGTGGTCACGAATGGCGTTGGAAGACGGGCTCGACTGGCTTCTGGAGGATCTGACCGGTCGGGTCGAGCCGATACGGCACGCCCTCGTGCTGTCCAACGACGGGCTGGTGACGGGGGCGAGTTCCGGTCTGGCGCGCGAGGACGCCGAGCATCTGGCGGCGGTCTCGTCCGGTCTGCACAGCCTCGCACGAGGCTCCGGCCGGCACTTCAACGCGGGCAGGGCGCGGCAGACCATGATCGAGTTCGATGACGCGCTGCTGTTCGTCACGGCCGCCGGGGACGGCAGTTGTCTGTGCGTGCTGAGTGACGCGGACGCGGATGTCGGCCAGATCGCGTACGAGATGACGCTGATGGTGAACCGCGTCGGCGAACATCTGGGCATCGCGGTGCGGCAGTCGGGGCCCACACATACGACGGTCACGGACGGCTGAGAGTCCCGGGAAAGTTATCCACAGGGGCAAGCGGGATTCTTGACGCGGGGATACGGTCGTCACCGAGAGTAGTCAATCACTCGCGGGGGAGACCGCCGATGTCCGTCAGGGAAATCTCAGAAACGCTCGCCGCCGGCCGGGCGGCACAGGAACTGCGCCTCAGGCGGGGCGAGTTCGAGCTGGCCACACAGTTGGGGCATGTCCGTACGGTCGGCGGGTCCGTGAGTGGCCGCCGGAGGGTCGCGCGGGGCGAGGTCGAGCGCCTTCGGCGGGCGGCGGGCTTTCCCGCCGCGCTGCGCGAGCGGGTGCGGACGGTGGGTACGGCCGAGGGGGCGGAGCTGATGGACATCAGCCCCGGCCGTTTCACCCGGCTCGCGCGTGCGGGGTATCTGGTGCCGGTGCGCTTCTATCTCAATCGCTATCGAGCGGTCGTCTGGCTCTATTTGGCCGAGGAGCTACGGGCGTTCGCGAGTGGTGAGCCGGGCCTGCTGACGGGCCGGTTGCCACGCCCGGCGGCGACCGGCGGATCCGGGGCCGGCCCCGAGGGGGCCGAGGAGAAGCCGGAGGAGGACTGCCGCCCGCGCAACTGGCGTGGGCGCCGTATCGGGCTTCTGCTGCACGAGAGCGACGACCGGTGGGAGCGGGCGGCGATCGTCGGTTCCGTGCTCGATCCGGTCCAACTCGCCGAGCTGGTACCGGATCCGTACGAGCGCGCGTCGCTGAACCGGCTGCGGCCGGACCTCGCGCCCGGTCGGCCGGGATCGGAGGCGGCGCGCGAGACCGTGCGGCGGCTGCTGACCGCCGACGACCCGGACGAGATCAGCTGGCACCGGTCCAGCCTGACCGCGCTGCTGGCCGACGCCCGGCGGGACCGGGAGGCGCCACGCCCGAGCGGTACGGCCCCCGAGCGGGTCGGCGCTCCCGAACCGGCCGACCCACCTGGGCCGGCCGACGCACCTGAACCGGTGCGGGCGTCCGAACCGGCGCGGGTGTCCGAACCGGCGCGGGTGGCCGACGCCGTGCGGCCGTCCGTGCCCGCGCGGGAAGCTGAACCGCTCCCGCACGGTGCCGGGCGGGGACGTCCGTTGCTGACCAGGCTGAGGATCAGGCGGGGCCGGGACCGGGGGAGCGCGCCGTGTCTCGTGGCGGCGGCGTCGACGGGTGAGGCCGAGCGGGACCGCTCGGCCCGACTGCCCCGGTCCGGCTAAGGACCCTCGTCCTGCGCCCGCCCGGGATTGCGGGACGGCTCCTGGATCAAGGCTTGGCCTCGCCGGTGACCATGGTGAGTTCGGGGGAGAAGCTGCCCCACTCCCCGTCCGGCAGCTTCGCGCGGATCTTCACCTTGTAGCTGACGCCGGGCTTCTTGCCGGCGAAGACGCTCTCGGTGGTCTTGCCCACGGGCGGCTTGTTGCCCCAGACCAGCGTGGTGGTCAGCTTCCCGTTGAGATGGATCTCGTACGAGGGCACCTTGCCGTCGACCTTCGGCGGCAGCCACGACAGATCGAGGTAGTACGCGCCCTCCTTGGCGTTCTTGTGGCGCGCGACCTTGAAGCCGACCGGTGCCGTGTCGGGGTCGTCGCCCGGCCCCTTCGGGGTGCTGATCTTCACCGGGTCGCTGGCCGGCGAGGTGTTGTCGGCCGCGTCGCGGGCCTGGAGGGTGAAGGAGTAGGCGGTGCCGGGGCGCAGCCCCGTGACCTTGGCCGTGGTCTCGTCGCCACCCACGCTGTGGATCTTCGAGCCACCCTGGAGGATGTCGTAGGAGGTGATGCCGTCGTCCTTGCCCGGAGCGCTCCAGGTGAGTTCGGCGCCCTTCGAACCGTCGTGCTTGCCGCGCAGCTTCACCGGCCGCGCCGGAGCCTTCTTGTCCTCCGCGGTCACGGCGGGCGTGGTGACCGGTTTCTCCTTGCTGTGCGGCGACAGGTTCCCGGCGGCGTCCTTGGCCCGCACGGAGAACGAGTAGGCGGTGGACGGCTTCAGGTCGGTGATGTCGACCATCGTCGTGTCGGCGGGAACGTCCTTGACCTTGTCCTTGCCGCGGTACACGACGTATCCGCTGACCTCGACATTGTCCTTGGCCTGTTCCCACATGACGTGTGCGGACAGCGCGCTGCCGGCCTGAACGCTGAGACCGGTAGGGGCCGATGGCGCCTGCGAGTCCTTGTCGTCACCGCCGCCGCAGGCGACGAGGGTCAGCGCGGTAGCGGTAACGAGCGCGACCTGGGTGGGGGTCCGTCGCACGATCGTCTCCTCCGTCGAAAGCAAGGGGCAATGGTCTAGACATATATGACACACTGTCGGGTGCACTTCAAGAGGCGGTGCCAGTCCTATTCCGAAAGGAACCGAACGCACAAGGCGATACGGACTCGATCGTTCGCCGATTTCTGATTGAT
Organism: Streptomyces sp. NPDC006643; assembly: GCF_042870175.1. Taxonomy (NCBI): domain Bacteria; kingdom Bacillati; phylum Actinomycetota; class Actinomycetes; order Kitasatosporales; family Streptomycetaceae; genus Streptomyces; species Streptomyces sp. NPDC006643. The sequence continues at coordinate 33,217 of NZ_JBIAHA010000039.1, forward strand.
GACAGGATGGCTCGCTGTGCAGACCAACACGCTTGTCGTCCGTCGCGCGGTGCCCGCCGACGCGTCCGACATCTCCGGACTGTGGCTGAGATCCTTCGCGGTCGCCCTCCCGAGCGTCACCCGCCCCCACAGCGAACAGCAGGTACACGCCTGGATTCGCGACATCGTCCTGCCCACCCAGGAGACCTGGGTGGCGACCGCCGGGGAGGCGGTCGTCGGCATGATGGTGATCGAGGGCGGGGACGTCGACCAGTTGTATCTCGATCCGGACCACCGGGGCCGTGGCATCGGCGCCCGGCTGATCGACCTGGCGAAGCGGCGCCGGCCGGCCGGACTGTCCCTGTGGACGTTTCAGATCAACGGCCCGGCACGGCGCTTCTACGAGCGTCAGGGCTTCGTCCCGGTCGAGAAGACCGACGGCCGGGGCAACGAGGAGAACGAACCCGACGTCCGCTACTGCTGGTACCCCGAACCGGGCCCCGGCGCGATCCCCGGTCCCGCGAGGGAGCCGGACCCGGCGGCCCACTGACGGCAGTCGTACGGCCGCTCGCGCGTGCGGGTGTGCCGGCCAAGGGTGAGATCGCGTCACATCCGCGGCGTCGGCGGGCCGTCGTGTCCGTTGACCGAGGCCGGTCGCGGGCCGCGGGCCGCCCGGCGGTGACCGATGTCGTGGACATGCCCTGCTCACCCACCTCGAACAAGGGTCCTGGGCCCGCCGGTTGGGGCGCGACCGGCCGAAACTCGTCAGTTGGTCTAGACCTTGACAGGTGGTGAGGATTCCGGTTTGGTTCCCTCACCCCCATGGCGGCCGTCCCGCAACGACGGCCGCGCGAAGGAGTGAGTCGCTTGCGTCAGCGAATCCTTGCACTGTTCACCGCATTGGTCTCGGCCATGGCCCTCGCGGTATTCCTGCCCGCCTCGACCTCGGCGGCAGCCACCTCCGCCGCCGCGTGCGTGACCGGCTGGAACGCGTCCACCGTCTACTGGGGCGGCGACACCGCGTCGTACAACGGCCGCAACTACACGGCGAAGTGGTGGACCCAGAACGAGAGACCCGGCACCGTCGACGTCTGGGCCGACAACGGCGCCTGTGGTGGTGGCCCGACGGACCCGCCGCCCACCGGTGGCTTCGTGGTCAGCGAGGCGCAGTTCAACCAGATGTTCCCGAGCCGGAATTCCTTCTACACCTACAACGGTCTCACCGCCGCGCTCAGCGCCTACCCGGCGTTCGCGAAGACCGGCAGCGAGACCGTCAAGCGCCAGGAGGCCGCGGCCTTCCTCGCCAACGTCAGCCACGAGACCGGTGGCCTCGTCCACATCGTGGAGCAGAACACCGCCAACTACCCGCACTACTGCGACACGTCGCAGTCCTACGGCTGCCCGGCCGGCCAGGCCGCGTACTACGGCCGCGGTCCCATCCAGCTCAGCTGGAACTTCAACTACAAGGCCGCGGGTGACGCCCTCGGCATCGACCTGCTGAACAACCCCTGGCTCGTCCAGAACGACTCGGCCGTCGCCTGGAAGACCGGCCTCTGGTACTGGAACACCCAGAACGGTCCCGGCACCATGACCCCGCACAACGCGATGGTCAACAGCCGCGGCTTCGGCGAGACGATCCGCAGCATCAACGGAAGCATCGAGTGCAACGGGGGCAACCCCGGTCAGGTGCAGAGCCGGATCAACAACTACCAGCGCTTCGTCCAGATCCTCGGCACCACCCCCGGCGGCAACCTCAGCTGCTGAGTCCGGAACGTCACTACGACAATCGGACGTAGTTCAGAGAACTGTTCTGCGACCTCCTCGTTGACTGGTTCGGGGCAGAGGCCCATCTGCCCCGGACCAGATCAGCGTCCGTGTCCCGCCGCCTTCGTGCGGCGGGGCCACGGCCGACGAGTGGAGGTTCGCCATGGCAGGCAGTACCCAACTGGAGCCGAGCCCCGTCGCGGCCCGGCCCGCGGAGGCCGTGGCCCTCGTGCCACCCCGGCCGCCCCGGCTACCGCGACCGCCCCGGCTAAACCGGCCGCCCCGGTCCTCTCAGCCGCCCCGGTCCAGCCGCACCCGGCGCTTCTTCCTGCGCGCGGCCTTCGCCTTCGGGGTGACCGGTGGCACGGCCGCGGCCCTGACGCCCATCTTCCGGGCCGATCCTCGCGAGACCGGCGCACCCGCCGCCGAGGTCTTCGACGAGATGTACGCCGGCCGGCGTATTCAGGGGACGGCGTCCGGAGTCCGTATCGACGGCCGTCCCCTGCATCTCATGCGGCGCGCCGACGGCGGCTACGTCAGCGTGGTCAACCACTTCGAGTCGTTCCCGACGGCGCTCGCGACCGCCCGCGCGGCCGTCGACGACCTGGGTGGTACGCAGCTCTCGCTCGCCGGACCGGCACTTCACTGACCGCAGGGAGGACCCTCCACGGTGCACATCAGAAAGAATCAGCGCAATCTCACCAGCGCGGAGAAGAAGCGCTTCGTCACCACGGTCCTGGAGCTCAAACGCCAGGGCGGTTACGACGCGTTCGTCCGCCAGCATGTCCAGTACTACCGGGCCGACGGTGACAACGGACTGCGGGCCGGCCATATGGCGCCCTCGTTCTTCCCCTGGCACCGCAAGTATCTGCTGGAGTTCGAACGGGCGCTTCAGCGCATCGACCCCAAGGTGACGGTGCCGTACTGGGACTGGACGACCGACAACACACCGGCCGCGTCACTGTGGGCGGAGGACTTCCTCGGCGGCGACGGCCGTTCGTCCGACGGCCAGGTCACCACCGGGGCGTTCGCCTACGCGGCGGGCAACTGGACCATCAACGACGGTGTGCTGGAGCGGAAGTTCCTCGCCCGCGCCTTCGGCCGCCCCGCTTCCCCGATCGCGCTGCCCACCAAGGCCGAACTGGCCTGGGCGACGGACGAACCGGTCTACGACGCCGCCCCCTGGGACTCCACCGTCACGCGCGGTTTCCGCAACCGCCTCGAAGGCTGGACGGTCGGCAGCGACAGGACGCGCTGGCGCAACCACAACCGTGTCCACCGCTGGGTGGGCGGCCAGATGCTGGGAGCGACCGCGCCCCACGACCCGGTGTTCTGGCTCCACCACGCCTTCGTCGACCTGCTCTGGGACCGCTGGCAGCAGAAGCACCCGAAGTCGACCTATCTGCCGCAGCGCAGGCTGGCCGACGACGATCCGCAGGCCGGCCGGGCGATCAGCGTGGACGAGCTGATGCCGCCGTGGGGGACCAAGCCGTCGGAGATGCTCAGCCACCGGAGTCTGTACCGGTACGACGCCTGAGCCGGACTTGGGGCCCGTACGCGCAACGGCCTCCCGCGTGTGATGCGGGGGGCCGTTGCCTCATGCGTCAATCAGGGACGTAGGTCCCGGGGAGCCGGTGGCTCAGCGGCCGTAGCCGCCGTCGTGGTGCTTGGCGTCGGCGTTGACGCACGTGTTGCCGAACGCCGGGTTGAGCAGACCGATCACGTCGATGGTGTTGCCGCAGAGGTTGACCGGGATGTGTACCGGCACCTGGACCACATTGCCGGAAAGGACTCCGGGCGAACCGACGGCCGCGGCCTCGGCGCCGGCGTCGGCAGCGGCCATACCGGCACCGCCGGCCAGCACGGCGCCCGTGCCGGCGAGAACAGCAGCTGCCTTCGCGATACGCGACATCAAGTTTCTCCTTGAACGTTTCGAGCCCAGCCGCGGGATGCGCGGCCTTCACGCACGTTCAACGCGCAAACTCACACTCGGTAACGAAATTGGTCCAATCGGTGAGCGAACTCCATGTGACAAAGGGGTGCACGGGTGTTTACCCTCAGGGTGAACGCTTGTGCACCCCCCCTTTGTGTCCGGAGAGCAGATGCCCGCAGGAGAGATATCGAAGCCGGAGCCCGTCGAAGGGCAGCGCCGCCGCTTCCTCGTCGCCGTACTGGCCTTCTGCGGTGTCGTGGTCGCCGTCATGCAGACGCTCGTCGTCCCCCTGCTGCCGCACGTCCCCGCCCTGACGGGCAGCACACCGGCGGCGGCCAGCTGGCTCGTCACGATCACGCTGCTGACCGGCGCCGTCTTCACACCGGTACTCGGCCGCGTCGGCGACATGTACGGCAAGCGCAGGGTCCTCATCGCCTCGCTCGGTGTGCTCGTCGCCGGGTCGGTCCTGTGCGCCGTCAGCTCCCACATCGGTGTGCTGATCGCCGGGCGGGCCCTCCAGGGCGCGGCGCTCGCCGTCGTACCGCTCGGCATCAGCATCATGCGCGACGAACTCCCGCCCGCGCGGCTCCTGTCCTCCGTCGCCCTCATGAGCTCGACCCTCGGGATCGGCGCCGCCGTCGGGCTCCCGGTCGCCGCCCTCGTCGTGCAGAACTTCGACTGGCACACCATGTTCTGGGCGTCGGCCGTGCTGGGGCTGGTCGACATCGTCCTCGTCCTGTGCTGTGTCCCCGAGTCCCCGCTCCGCTCCCGGGGCCGGTTCGACGCCATCGGCACGCTCGGCCTCTCCGCCACCCTCGTCAGCCTGCTGCTCGCCGTCACCCAGGGCGCGGACTGGGGCTGGACCTCCGTGCGTACCGTCGGACTGCTCGTCGCCGCCCTTGTCGTCGGGCTGCTCTGGGGCGCGTACGAGCTGCGCACCACGTCCCCCATGGTCGACCTGCGGGTGTCCGCGCGCCCCGCCGTGCTGCTGACGAACATCGCCGCCCTTCTCATCGGCTTCGCCTTCTACGCCAACTCCCTGGTCACCGCGCAGATGGTCCAGGAGCCCACGAGCACCGGCTACGGCCTCGGGGCCTCGATCGTCGTCGGCGGACTGTGTCTGCTGCCCGGTGGTCTCGCGATGGTGGCGCTCTCCCCGGTGTCGGCCAGGATCTCCGCGAAGTACGGACCCAGGACGGCACTCGCGCTGGCCGCGGCGGTGATGGCCGTCGGATACGTGGTGCGCTTCTTCACCAGTCACAGCCTGTGGCCGATCATCGGCGGTGCGACCGTCGTCGCGGCGGGTACCGCCATCGCCTACTCCGCCCTGCCCGCGCTCGTCATGCGCGCGGTCCCGGCGGGCGAGACCGGCGCGGCCAACGGCCTCAACACCTTGATGCGGTCCGTGGGGCAGGCCTTCTGCAGCGCGGTGGTCGCCGCCGTACTCGCCAACATCACCTTCCAGGCCGGCGGCCGTACCGCACCCACCCTCCACGCCTATCTGCTGGTCTTCCTCATCGCAGCCGGCGCGGCCCTGCTCGCCCTGGCGGTCACCCTGTGTCTGCCGGGCCGTGCGGTGTCGGCCGAGGCGGGTACCGTCGGCAGGGAGCAGCAGGCAAGCCGTACGTTCGCCGAGGAGGGCGCATGACGACGACCGGGCGGCACGCGGCCGACAGGACGGAGGATCCGCGCGGCGAATCCGGCGGACATGCGGGCGCGAGGCCGGAGCCGGAGGCGGGTTCGGGTGCGGAGCCGGGCGCCGGCAGGGGTGTGGATCCCGCCGAGGACGGTGGCGCGGACCCCGGTACCGGCCGGCTCGCGATCCTGCGCGCCGCGCGCCGCGCGTTCACCCAGCGTCCGTACGCCGAGGTGACCATGCGGGGCATCGCCGCCGACGCGGGCGTCAGCGCCTCGCTCATCGTCAAACGCTTCGGTACCAAGGAACGGCTCTTCAACACCGTCGCCGACTTCGGCCCCGCCGCCGACCGGCTCTTCGCCGCGCCGCCCGCCGACCTCGGCAGACACCTCGTGCTGACCATGGTCCGGCTACGGCGCGAGAACCACTCCGATCCCCTCCTGCGCGTCGTCTTCTCCCTCGGCAACATGGACGAGCGGACCCTGCTGCGCGAGCGTTTCCGCGAGCAGGTCACCGCCCGGCTCGCCGCGCTCATCGACGGGGAGCGGCGCGAGCTGAGGGCCGAGCTGATCACCGGCCAGCTCCTCGGCCTCGGCGCCACGCTCAGCCTGCACCGCCCGGGCGCCGGGGAGCGCGCCACCCCCGAGCAGCTGGCGGACCTCTACGCGCCCGCGCTCCAGCGGCTGATCACCGGTTACTGAGCGCGCGCAAAAGCGCCGGGGCTCGTACGATTTCGTACCGGCCCATACCGCCCGCTTGCGGTCCGTACCGGTGCCGGGCACACAATTGACACCAGAAGGTGCGAACAAACGACCTGCCGTGCCCGCGACTGGGAAGAGGGGCCCGTGAGTGTCGACCCGCCGCCCGGCCCTCCTTCTCCGGATCCGTCGGACCCGCCAGATCCCTCCGGCCCGTCGGACTCGGCAGCTCCCTCCGGCTCGTCCGATCCGTACGCGGCCGATCCGGACTGGCCCGCCGGCGCCGACGTGACCCTCGCGTACAACCGCGTGGGCAGCTTCGACATCGATCTGCCCCGCGAGCACATGCATCTCGATCCCGCCGCACTCGACGTGTTCGACCTGCGCCCCGACGAGTACGACGGCCATATGTCGGTCGCGAACCGGGTGCCGGCCGAGGAACTGGAGCGCATGGAGACGCTGATCCGGCGGGCACTGGAGAACGGCAAGGACATCTACGGCGCCTACTTCCGGATCCGCTGCCGCGACGGATCCCGCCGCTGGCTCCACACCCAGGGCCGTCTCGTGCGAGACACGGCGGGCCACCCGTACCGGGTCATCGGCATCGTGCGCGACGCCGCCCGTGAGCTGGACGACGCGGCCCTGCGCACCGAACTGGTCGAGACCCGTCGCCGGCTGACCAGCATGGTCCGCCGGGTCACCGCCCTGCTGGCTCGCGCGACGACCGTCGAGGACGTCACGGACGCGCTCAAGGACACCGAGGCGCTCAGCAACCTCGGGGCGGTGAGCGTGATGCTCGGTGTCGTGGAGAACGGACGCGTCCACACGGTCACCGAGGGGCGGCTGGGTCTGTACGTCCCGGAGCTCCAGTACACGCGGATCGACGCGCCGTTCCCGATGAGCGAGGTCGTCCGTACGGTACGGCCCCGCTACATCACCTCACGCGAGGAGTTCCGGCGCTGCTTCCCGCCGCTCTGGGAGCACATCGAACAGCTCCCCGTGGCGTCCGGCGCCTATCTGCCGCTGATCGTCCAGGGCAGGACCATCGGCGCCCTCGGCCTGCTCTACTCCCGCCACGGCGGCTTCACCGGCGAGGAACGCAACCTTCTGGTCACACTCAGCAGCAGCATCGCCCAGAGCCTCCAGCGCGCGATGCTCTTCGAGCAGGAGCACGATCTCGCCGAGAGCCTTCAGCGGGCCATGCTGCCGCACCGTATCCCCGAGGTCTCCGGCGCCCGCATCGCCGTGCGCTACCGCGCGGCCAGGGCGGAACGCGACATCGGCGGCGACTGGTACGACGTGATCCCGCTGCCCGGCGGCCGGGTCGGCCTGATGATCGGGGACGTCCAGGGGCATGACACGGACGCCGCCGCCGTGATGGGGCAGCTGCGGATAGCGCTGTGGGCGTACGTCTCCGAGGGGCACTCGCCCGCCACTGCCATGGCGCGCGCCTCCACCTTCCTCCACGAACTGGACACCGAACGCTTCGCCACCTGTACGTACGCGGAGGTCGACCTGTCGACAGGGATACTCCAGATCGTCCGGGCCGGACATCTCGAACCGATGGTGCGCCGCGTCGACGGCACCTGCGTCACCCTCGACACCGAGGGCGGACTGCCGCTCGGCATCCCGCACGGGGCCGACCGGCGCGGCGGTACCGACTACCCGGTCACCCGGGCGACCCTCGCCCCCGGCGAGACCCTGCTCATCTACACCGACGGGCTGGTGGAGCGGCCGGGAGCCACGCTCGACGAGGGACTGGACCGGCTGGGGCGGGCCGTGACGGACGGCCCCGAGGACATCCAGCGACTGGCCGACAGTCTCGCCGACCTGGTGGGGGAGCACGGCGGCGGCGACGACATGGCCCTGCTGCTCATGGGCAGGGATCCCGCACCGCGCGCCGTGTGACACGGCGAGCCCCGCACCATGTGACAGACGGGTCCCGACACACCTCCACGACTGTCGGGCACCGAAGTACCTCTCGGACCGTCGGACACCGACACACCTCTCGGACCGTCGGACACCGACACACCTCCCGGACCGTCGGGCGCGACACGTGACGCGCCCTCGCCGGATCTGAGCGCCCCTCGCGCCTGTCTGACGCATCATCAGCCGTGGCGATGGGTGCCCGCCCCCACTTCGGCGGACATCCCACGTCACTTCCACGGTGCCCCCTGTTCCCCCCGACGTGTCCCCGAACCCCTGGCGAACCGGGGCACACACGGCGATGCTGGGCGGCTGACAGCGCTTTCCATCGGCGCCAACCCCCCGTACTACAGGAGAACTTGTGGGCCCAGGCATTGCCCGCCGGTCCGTCGTGCTGCTCGCGGCGGTCACCGCACTGACAACGGGAGCCATCACCCCGTCCGTCGCCGACTCCACGCCCGACCCCCGTCCGCGCAACGCCGCCGAGGTGCTGCGCCCCGTCGCGCCACCGCCGGCCAGCAGACCGGAGGGCACCCCCAGATCCGTCGTGGACGGCGACGGCATCGAGACCGCGCGCGGCTCCCGGCCCGTCGCGCCGGGGGTCAGCCTCACCTCGTACGACCGTCTCGAATCCGACAAGTGGCTGCGCGTCGACGCGCTCTCGGTCGACCTCGACGGCGGCGGTGTCCGGGCCGACTACCTCTCCTCGGGCAAGGTCGCCGACCGGCGCAGTGTCTCCGAACTGGCAGCCGGCCACGACCCCGGCAAGGGCCGGCGCACCGTCGCCGCCATCAACGCCGACTTCTTCGACATCAACGAGACCGGCGCGCCGCAGGGAGCCGGCCTCAAGGACGGCGCCCTCACCCAGTCGCCCGCCGCCGGCGCCAACCGGGCCGTAGGTATCGGCCCCGGGAACGCCGGACGGGTTCTGGAGCTGTACTTCGACGGCACCCTGACGCTGCCCGCCGGACCGTGGCCGCTGGCCGCGTACAACGCCGCGAACGTGCCCGCGGGCGGCATCGGCGCGTACAACTCCGCGTGGGGCCAGGCCAATCGCGCGCTCACCGTGGACACGGCGGCGCCCGTCGCCGAGGTGGTCGTACGCGACGGCAAGGTCGTCACCGTCACCGACAAGCCCGGTGCCGGTCCGATCGAGCCCGGCACCACCGTCCTGGTCGGCCGGGAGGCCGGCGCCGTACAGCTCGGGGCGCTGCGCCCCGGCGACCCGGTGGCCATGGAGTACAGCCCGCGCACCAACGGCGGGCCGCTGCCGCGTACGGCGGTCGGCGGGCGGGAGCTGCTCGTCGTCGACGGTGTCGCGCAGAACCACGAGGGCCAGGGCAACAACACCGCCGCCCCCCGCACCGCCGTCGGATTCTCCAAGGACGGCAGCGAGATGCAGGTGGTCACCGTCGACGGCCGGCAGGCCGACAGCGGTGGTGTCACCCTCACCGAACTCGCGGTGATGATGAAGGGAGCCGGCGCGTACAACGCGCTCAACCTCGACGGCGGCGGCTCCTCGACGCTCGTCGCCCGGGAGCCCGGCAGCGACGCCCTCCAGGTGGAGAACGCCCCCTCCGACGGCAGCGAACGCACCGTGCCCAACGGCCTCGCCCTCACCGCGCCCGACGGCAGCGGACGCCTCGACGGCTTCTGGGTCGAGACCCGTACGCCCGCCGGAGCCGCGCCCGGTGACGACCCCGTCCAGGGCGGCCACCCCGAACGCGTCTTCCCCGGACTGACCCGCGCGCTCACGGCGGCCGGTTACGACGAGACGTACGGCCCCGCGCAGGGCGACCCGCGCTGGCGCACCGAACGGTCCTCGGTCGGCCGGGTGAGCGACGAGGGGGTGTTCACCGCACGCCGTAGCGGCACCACCGAGGTGCGCGCGGAACGCGGACGCGCGGACGGATCCATCGAGTTGACGGTCCTCGACGACCTCGCCCGGATCCGGGCGACCACCACCCGCGTCGGCCTCGCCGACGGCGAGGCGACCGGCACCTTCGGCATCGTCGGTCTCGACGCGCACGGCGCCTCCGCGCCGGTGGAGCCGCGCGACGTGCAACTCACCTACGACCGTGCCCTGTTCGCCGTCACAGACGACGGCAAGGGCTCCTTCACCGTCAGCTCCAGGACGGGCGCGGGAGCCGGCCGGATCACCGCGACCGTCGACGGCGTCACCACCGCCCTCGCGGTGAGCGTGGGACTTGAGGAGCAGCAGGTCTCGGCCTTCGACGACGCCGCGGCCTGGAAGTTCAGCCACGCCCGCGCCGCCGGTTCGGTCGCGGCGACGCCCGACGGCCAGACCGGCACCGGCCTGACGCTGACCTACGACTTCGGACTCTCCACGGCGACCCGCGCCGCGTACGCGAGCCCGCCGCAGCAGATTCCCGTGCCCGGCCAGCCGCAGTCCTTCAAGCTGTGGATCAAGGGCGACGGGAAGGGTGCCTGGCCGACGCTGCATCTCAAGGACGCCGCAGGGTCGGACCAGTTGCTGCGAGGGCCGTACGTGACCTGGACCGGCTGGCGGCAGGTGACGTTCGCGGTGCCGCAGGGGGCCGCGATGCCGCTGTCGGTGTTCCGCTTCTATCTGGCGGAGACCGCCGCCGACAAGCAGTACACCGGCGAGATCGTCGTCGACGGGCTGACGGCGCAGGTGCCGCCCACCGTCGCCCTGCCCGAACAGCGGCCCGCCGCCGACCCGTTGATCGATCCGGCCGCCGAGACCGAGGGCCGGGACTGGCAGTTCGCCGTGATGTCGGACGCGCAGTTCGTGGCCCGCGAACCGGACAGCGCGATCGTCCAGCAGGCACGGCGCACCCTGCGGGAGATCAAGGCGGCGAAACCCGATTTCCTCGTCGTCAACGGCGACCTGGTGGACGAGGGTTCGCCCGCGGACCTCGCCTTCGCACGGCGGGTGCTCACCGAGGAGCTGGGGGACGAGCTGCCCTGGTACTACGTCCCGGGCAACCACGAGGTGATGGGCGGGAAGATCGACAACTTCGTCGCCGAATTCGGCCCCGCGCAGCGGGTGTTCGACCACGGCGGGACGCGGTTCGTCACCCTTGACACCTCCAGTCTCTCCCTGCGGGGCGGCGGCTTCGCCCAGATCAAGGCCCTGCGCGCCCAGTTGGACGCGGCGGCCGACGATCCGCGGATCAGCTCGGTGATGGTCATCGAGCACGTACCGCCGCGCGACCCGACCGTGCAGCAGGGCAGCCGGCTCGGAGACCGCAAAGAGGCGGCGCTGCTGGAGAACTGGCTCGCCGACTTCCGCCGTACGAGCGGCAAGGGCGCCGGATTCATCGGCAGCCACGTCGGGGTCTTCGACGCCTCGCGCGTCGACGGCGTCCCGTATCTCATCAACGGCAACTCCGGGAAGAACCCGGCGGCCCCGGCCGACGAGGGCGGTTTCACCGGCTGGTCGCTCGTCGGCGTCGACAAGGTCTCCAGGAGCGAGCAGTCCGAGGCCCGGCGCGAGCCGTGGGAGGGCGGGCCCGACTGGGTCTCCGTACAGACGCGTGCGCACACCGACGCGCTGGCGCTCGACGCGCCCGCAGCGCTGGCGCCCGGGGACGAGGCGCCGGTCACGGCGACCGTCACCCAGGGCGCCAGGAAGGTGCCGGTCGGCTTCCCGATGAGCGCGGACTGGACGGGCTCGCCGAACGTGCACATCGGTGACCCGGACCGGGCGAACCGTCGCGACGTGGCGGCGTTCGACCCGGCGACCGGGACGCTGACGGCGCTGCGGCGGGGCTCGGCCACCCTCGCGGTGACGGTCAACGGGGTCACGGAGCGGGCGGAGATCCGGATCGCCGCGTAGGTACGGCACGACGAGGGGCCCGCACCGCGTCGCCGGGTGCGGGCCCCTCGTCAGGTCCTGAGGGCTCGGCTGCGCCCCCGGAACTCGGCCAGCACGTCGTCCCCGCGCGTGATCGTGACGTCGTAGACGCCGCCACGCCCGAGCCGGGTCCGCTCCCGCGCGGTCGCGGTCAGGACGTCGCCCTCGTGCGCGGGACGTACGAAGTCGATGTCGGCGCCCACCGCGACCGTCACGGGGCCGTGGCTGTTGCAGGCGCACGCGAAGGCGCTGTCGGCGAGGAGGAAGAGATAGCCGCCGTGTGCTGTCCCGTGCCCGTTCACCATGTCGGCCCGCACGCTCATCCGCAGGGTGGCCCAGCCGGGACCGGTGTCCACGAGCGCGATCCCCAGGCTCCGCGAGGTCGGGTCACCGGCGAAGTAGTCCCGCCCGGATCCACCGCCGAGGCTCTCACCCGCACTGTTCATGGGCCCGATGGTATCCACCGGCCCCCGGCCGCAGCGCGACCGCGAACCGACCGCGAACCGGCCGGGACGCGGCCCCGCGCCCGGCCCGCGCCCACGGCGCGGACTCACGGCGCGGACTCACGCGCTCCGCAGCGTCGCCCGTACCGGGGCTCCCGGCTGGAGCGTGAGGCCCGTCCTCGGGGGGATCTCGCGCGGGGCCAGGTCCAGATGGAAACGCTGCGCGAGCGTCGCCAGGACGAGGACCGCCTCCACCGTGGCGAAGCGGGCGCCCAGACAGGCGCGGGCGCCCCCGCCGAACGGGAACCACGCGTGGTCCGGGACCGGGCGCGCGTCCTCGTCCCAGCGTTCGGGGCGGAACGCGTCGGGCTCGGGGAACCAGCGCTCGTCGCGCTGCGCGCTCCACTGGCTCGCCCACAGCACCGTGTCCTTCGCCACCGGCCGGCCGCCCAGCGTCGAGCCGTCCTTGGCGATACCCGTTATCAGCCACACGGGAGGGTAGAGCCGCAGCGTCTCCCTGATGATCTGTTCCGTCCAGCGCAGCTCTTTGAAGTCGTCGAAGCCGGGCGTACGGCCGTCCAGCACGGTGGTCAGCTCGTCCGCGAGACGCCGCCGCGCCTCCGGGTTGCGCGAGAGCAGATACCAGGCCCAGGTCAGCGTCGTCCCCGTCGTCTCGTGGCCGCCGATGTAGAGCGTGACGGCCTCGTCGCGGATCTCCTTGTCGGTCAGCCGGTCGCCCTGTTCGTCGCGGGCGGCGAGCAGCCGGCTGAGGAGGTCGTCACGGTCCGCGCCGTTGCGGTGCCGTTCCTCCGTCACCCGGTTCACCTCGGCGTCGATGACGGCGACGGCCTTCTTCAGCCGCTGCCGTCCGGGCGTCGGGATCCACGGCGGCAGGAACAGTGTGAGCCCCCGGAACTCGGCGCCGATGGCCGCCTGCGCGACATCCATGGCCGGGCCGATCATGTCCTCGCGGCCCGCCGTGTCCGTGCCGAACAGGGTCCGTACGGCGATGCGCTGCGTCAGGCCCAGCATCTCCCGCCGTACGTCGATGTGCTGACCCGGCTGCCAGGTCTCGGCGAGCGAGGAAGCGCAGTCCGTCATGGTGTCCGCGTAGGCGCGGACCTGGCGGGGTCGCACCACCGGCTGTACGAGGGCGCGCTTGCGGCGCCACGCGGCGCCCTCCGAGGTGACGACGCCCTCGCCGAGCACCAGCTTGAAGGCCCAGCCGAGTTCGGGGTGGCGGTACTGCGTCTCGACCCCGGCGAGCAGTTCGCCGATGTGCTCCGGCCGCGACAGGAACAGCGCGCGCTGCGGGCCGAGCCGCCAGGAGACGACATCGCCGTGGCCGCGCAGCTTGGCGAAGAAGCCGAGCGGGTCGCGCGAGAAGGCGGGCAGATTGCCGATCAGGGGCAGTTGCCGGGGGCCGGGCACCGGGGTGGCGGAGGGGCCGGGCGCCGGCGCGGCCCGGCCGGTCGGGGAAGACGTACCCGTGGTCATCTGAAGTCCTTGGCGCTGAGGGCGGCGTACTGGTGCGCGTACGGTCATCAGCCAACCCGCCCCGCGCGGCGGGCGCCAGACGACATTCGGCCCGTGATCTCCCGACCACGGGCCGAATTGGCGCGAGGGCGGCCGTCGCCCGCCGCCCGGGGGCGGCGGGGGCGACGACCGCCCTCGAACAGTTCCGCGTGCCGTCGGCTCAGCTCACCGGCGTCGGCGACGACGGCTTGTCGCCGTCCGCCACGGTCTGCTTGGCCTCCTCGGCGAGCCGTTCCATGCCGCTGGTCGTCTTGAGCGGCTTCTCCTTGATGAACACCACGGCCAGCAGCGCGAGCGCGGCGAACGGGGTGGCCACCAGGAACAGTTCCGCGGTCGCCACACCGTAGGCGTGCTCCACGATCTCCCGCATCGCCGTCGGCAGCTTCGACACGTCCGGCACGGAATGGCTGGACCCGCCGGCCGCCCCGCCCTCGGTGCCCAGGCTCTTGGCCATCTCCGAGGCCACCCGGTTGGCCAGGATCGCGCCGAGCACACTGGTGCCGATCGTGCCGCCCATGCTGCGGAAGAACGACAGCACGGAGGTGGCGGCGCCCAACTCGGAGGCGGGGACGTCGTTCTGGGCCGCGAGGACCAGGTTCTGCATCAGCAGACCGACTCCGATACCGAGAATGGCCATGTAGAGGCTGAGCAGTCCGAAACCGGTGTTGGCGTCGATGGTCGCCAGCAGCGCCAGACCGACGGTCATGATGACCGCGCCCGCGATCAGATAGATCTTCCACTTGCCGGTGGCGCTGATGATCTGGCCCGCGATGGTGGACGCCACGAGCAGACCCAGAATCATCGGCAGGCCCATCAGCCCCGCCACGGTGGGCGACTTGCCGAGGGCGATCTGGAAGTACTGCGAGAGGAAGACGGTGCCGCCGAACATCGCGACACCGACCAGCAGGCTCGCGATCGTGGTCAGTGTGACGGTGCGGTTGCGGAAGATGTCGAGCGGGATGATCGGTTCCGGCACCCGCGCCTCGACATAGACCGCGGCGACGAGCAGCAGCACACCACCGCCGGTCAGCGCGGCCGTCTGCCAGGACGCCCAGTCGAACTGGTTGCCCGCCAGCGACGTCCAGATGAGGATCGCGGAGACACCGGCGACGATCAGGAACGCGCCCAGGTAGTCGATCTTCACGTCCCGGCGGACGGTGGGCAGATGCAGCGTGCGCTGGAGCAGCGCGATCGCGAGCAGCGCGAAGGGGACACCGATGAAGAAGCACCAGCGCCAGCCGAGCCACGACGTGTCGACCATGACGCCACCGACCAGCGGTCCGGCGACGGTGCCGACGGCGAACACCGCGCCGAAGATGCCGGCGTACTTGCCGAGCCTGCGCGGCGGGATCACGGCGGCCATCACGACCTGCGCGAGCGCGGTGAGACCACCGGCGCCGATGCCCTGCATCACCCGGCTGAAGATGAGCAGTTCGATGCCCTGCGAGAATCCGGCCAGCAGGGACCCGACGACGAACATGCCGAGCGAGAGCTGGAGCAGCAGCTTCTTGTTGTAGAGGTCGGAGAGCTTGCCCCACAGGGGCACCGTCGCGGTCATCGCGAGCAGTTCGGACGTGACGACCCAGGTGTACGCGGACTGGCTGCCGCCCAGGTCGGCGATGATGCGCGGCAGCGCGTTGGCCACCACGGTGCCCGCCAGGATGGCGACGAACATGCCGGCCATAAGGCCCGACATGGCCTGGAGTATCTGTCGGTTGTTCATGGAGGTGGGCGCCTGGTCGGACGCCTCTGTTGCGGTCAAGGTGGCCTTCTTACGATTCCGTGGTCCGACCGCCGGAAGGACGGTCGTCGGTCTGGGCGGGCGGCAGAGGCAGCCCGGCGGACAAGTGGGTGAAGACGTCCCGGAAGATCTCGGGGAACGCCCGCGGCGGCGAGTGCGCGTACCAGTGCTCGATGGCGACGCGCGCGGCCGTGCCCGCGACGGCGGCGAGCAGGCGTGGGTACAGCTCGATGTCGGAGTCCTCGCAGCGGTCGGCGCCGGTCGAGCCGGCACGGTCGCTCCCCGTACCGCCGTCGGAAGCGCCGGGAGACCCCGAGGCGCCGGGACCGTCGGAAGCCTTGGTGCCGTCCGGATCGATCCGGCGCGCGATGGTCCGCGCCATGTCCCGTTCCTCCGCCATGTGCAGACCGAGGCCCCGGGCGAGCAGATGCGGGGATTTCTGGAGGACCTTGGCGCGCAGGCTCCACACCTCGTGCTGCCGCTCGACACCGGCCAGTTCCTCGGCCATCGCTTCGCGTACCGCGTCGAGGGGGGACAGCTCGGCGGGGGCGTCCCGGATCGCACGCCGGACGCGCTCCCCGACATCGGGGTCCGTCATGACGAACACGTCGTCGTGGGTGTCGAAGTAGTTGAAGAACGTCCGCGGGGAGACACCGGCCGCGTTGCTGATGGCTTCGACGGTGACGTTCTCCGCGCCGTGCTCGGCGGCGAGCCGTACGGCCGCTTCGCTCAGAGCCGCTCGCGTGGCCTGTTTCTTGCGTTCGCGGAGACCCGCTCCGGCACCCTTGTTCGTCACACATTGCATGGTATGCAAATGTGCAGACTCCTGCAAAATTACCTTTGGCCGGCGTCGTCGAATAACGCGTGAGAAATGCATTCACGCAGTTCACAAACCGTTTGCGACCACTTGTCTGCGCAGTGTAAGTAGCACAATTGGCGCGCAGGCTACACTGTTCATCAGGAGGCCCCAGCCCCTGATTTCCCGCTGTCCCATGAGGTGGGCAGCAGCACTGGTCCTCGGTGAGGATGTCAGCGGCATTCGTAGCGGCCATACCCAGTTGTCGCGCACCGGAGTGGACCACGTCCGACCGCATGCAGCGATCGCGCTGTCTGCCGCAGTTGCCCACCCGTCCACGACCGGCAGCGACGTCCCCCTGGGCTTGTGTTCCTCACCAGCCACCCTGCCTGCCGAGCCGTCATACACCGGCACACGGTCGTGACACATTCGAAAGGCGTGGCCGCATGTCAGTCAACACCGTCAGTACCGTGGAGGGTTCCGCGGTACTGGAACCAGGCGCCGATTTCGCGGGTGAGGCCGCGGATCAGGCGTGCAGGGAGACGGGCAGCGACTTCGCCCGGCTCTCCAAGAAGATCATCGCGGCCGGGCTGATGCGCCGGCGGCCCTGGTACTACGCCCTGCGGGTCTCCATCGTCACCGGCCTGTTCGCCGCCGGCTGGGTCGCCTTCGCGCTCGTCGGCGACAGCTGGTGGACGCTCGCCGTCGCCGGCTTCCTCGCCGTGGTCTTCGGTCAAGTCGCGCTCCTCGCCCACGATGTGGGCCACCGTCAGGTGTTCCGGCTGCGCAAGGCCAGTGTCCGGGCCGGCAAGATCGCCGGAAACCTGGCCATCGGCATGGGGTACGGCTGGTGGCAGGACAAGCACTCCAGGCACCACGCCAACCCGAACCACGAGGAGCTGGACCCGGACGTCGTCCCCGACATCCTCGTCTGGACACAGGGGCAGGCCAGGGCCGCCAAGGGACTTCCGCGCCTCATCGGCCGTTCGCAGGCCTTCCTGTTCTTCCCGCTCCTCACGCTTGAGGGCTTCAACCTCCATGTCGCCGGTGTGCGCGCGCTGGCCAACCGCTCGCTGAAGCAGCGGACTTCGGAGGGCATCCTGCTCTTCACGCACTTCGCGCTCTACCTCGGCGCGCTGTTCGTCGTGCTGCCGCCCGGCAAGGCCATCGCCTTCCTCGCCGTCCACCAGTGCCTGTTCGGTCTCTACCTGGGCTCGATCTTCGCGCCCAACCACAAGGGAATGCCCACCCTCAGCGGCGACGACCGGCCGGACTTCCTGCGCCGTCAGGTGCTCACCTCGCGCAATGTGCGCGGCGGCTGGTTCATCGACGTCGCGCTCGGCGGACTCAACTACCAGATCGAGCACCACCTCTTCCCGAACATGCCGTCGCCGCAACTGCGCGAGGCGCAGCCGATCGTCCGCCAGCACTGCGAGGAACTGGGCGTCAGCTATCTGGAGACCGGCCTGATCACCTCGTACAGCCAGGCCCTGCGGAGCCTGCACGACGCGGGCGCCCCGATCAGGGCGAAGGCGCCGGACGTGGTGGACGTGGCGGATGTGAAGGTCGACACGACGATCGACGTCAAGGCCGACGCGTAGGACCCGCGCCCTCGCTCACGCCGTCGGGTCCGAACCCGTCGTCAGATGGACGACGTTGGACTGCTCGCCGTAGACGAAGGCGCGTACGCGGTACGACGCCCGCTTCTCCTCGGGCAGCGTGATCAGTCCGAACGAGTTGATGTCCGGATCCAGCAGTGCCACAGGCCGGTAGCCCTCGCTGCCGGCCTGTCGCACTTCCAGCAGATGGCCGTCCTCGTCGGCGGCGCGGTCCGTCCAGGTGAAGTGGATACCCGTGGCGTGCTTGACGGTTGTTGTGAGGTCCGTCGGGGTGGCCGCCGCGTTCGCCTCGACCGTGTCGCGGGGGGTGAGGCGCGCGGTCCGGACCTTCGGTCCTTTGAGGGTGCGCGGGGTCATCCACTCCTGGTTGTCCGCGAGTTCGCTCTCCGACGGCTCACCGGGCGGCAGTGCCACCTCGACCGGTGCGGACGCCGGGCCGAAGTAGGAGCGCAGCCGGTAGTAGAAGGGTGTCTCGGGCATCAGATCCGGGTGCCGGTACGTCGTACGGCCCGGCGGTACGAACTCCAGCACCGTGTACGGTCCCGCCTTCTCGGTCGCGAACTCCACCGTCCGGCCCGCCGCTCGGGGCTCGTCGGCCCGCCAGCGAAGGGTGACGTCGACGGGTGAGTCGAGCGTGGCCGCGAGCCGCGCCGTGCTCTCCGGCTTCTCGGCCGGTCCGTCCGGCGGTGCGGAGGAGCAGGCCGCCGACGCGCAGAGGGCCAGGACCGCTGCGGTCGCGGCGCGGAGCCGTGGGCGATGGGGCACGGGGCCGTCCTTCCGGGCTGTGGGGGGGGGTGTGCGGTGACCGCGCGGCTCTCGTACCCGTCCCACGCGGTCACCGGGTCTGTGTGAGCCTCGACCGCCTTACTTGCGCCAGAACTTGACGCCGCTCCACACCACGTTGGCCGGCCCGCTGCCGCTGTCCGTGCGGTACGCGCCGAACTTGTCGTAGAAGCTGCCGCCGGGGCTGGCGTAGCTGTGCTTGAGCGAGCCGTTGATGTAGGTACGGTGCTCGCTGCCGACCTGGTGGACGGTGTTCACCCGGACCGTGGCGCCGACCGTGCCCGCGTTGGACAGGGTGGTGCCGCCGTGCACCGCGTACAGCCGTCCGCCGCGCTCACCGGCCAGCATGAAGAACGGTCCGGAGGCCGATTCGTTGAACGTCTGCTTGAGGCTGATACGGGTGCCGCCCATGCTCGCGATCCGGAAGTAGCCCTCGAACTGGCGGGTACCTCCGGTGTAGGTGGCGTAACGCCGCTCGGCGCGCTGGTCACCGCTGCCGGTGGAGCAGGTGAGTGTGAAGGTCAGGTTGTCGACCTGGCCGCAGCCCCTCTCCTGGACGGTGAAGGAGGGCGACGTGGAGGTCCACCCTCCGGGTTCGACTTCCGCGTACGCGTGCGGCGCCGTCAGCGTCATCGCCGCGGCGGCGCTGAGAACAGTGACGGTGCGCTTGATTCCGGGCACGTCTCACTTCTCCGATTCGGTGGGGGCGTGGCGCTGGAGTCGCATCAGAGTAGAAGTGTCCACGTCAAGCAACAAGAGATTCAGCAGAACTTCATGAGGTTCAAATCCATGAACGGGCATTCCTCGTAAAGGGGGTATACGTGAATGCCCCGCCGGTCATATGCGCCCGGCGGGGCCATGTACGTGAACAAGTGTTGTGCGTGCGATCGGTCCTCAGGCGCTGTGCGGCAGGTCCTGGACCGTACGCAACAGGCTGTCGGGGAGCGCCAGATTCCATGCGGTGATGACCGGGTTCCCGTGCTCGGTGCCGAGCCTGGACACCGTGCCGGTCGCCAGCTGGAACAGGGCGCCCTCGGCCGCGGTGAGTCCCAGATAGCGCGCGGTGAGCACCCGCAGGAAGTGGGAGTGGGCCACCAGGGCGATGTCCTCGTCGCCCGAGCGTTCTGCGGCGGCGCGGACCTCGGCGAGTACGCGGTCCGCCCGGTCGCTGACGTCGGACGGGCTCTCGCCCAGGTGCTCGCCGGGGCCCGGCGTGGTCCCGTCCGTCCAGAGATTCCAGTCCGGGCGGGTGCGCCGGATCTCCTCGGTGGTCACGCCCTCGTATCCGCCGTAGTTCCATTCGTGCAGGTCGGGGGAGATGCGGGTGGAGCGCAGTCCGGCGAGTTCGGCGGTGCGCCGGGCCCGCGCCAGCGGGCTGACCAGGGTGAGTGCGATCTGGCGGTCGGCCAGCAGGGGGACCAGCGCGCGGGCCTGGTTCTCACCGTGGGCGGTCAGCGGCAGATCCGTGTGGCTGGTGTGCTGTCCGGACAGCGACCACTCGGTCTCGCCGTGTCTGATGAGGATCAACTCGCCCATGGGTGCTATCCGTTCGTTCGTGCTGAGGCTCTGAGTCTCGAAGGCGTGCGGGCCGGCGTGCGCCGGGGCCCGCGTCTCCGGCCGGTCCGGATCCACGATCCCATCACGCGGCGCTCCGTGCGCCCGGGGGGCGCGCCCGGCGCGGGCAGGTGCGGGCCGGTGCGCGGCGCCGGCGCCCGTGGCGCGGCTCACAGGGGCTCCACCGGCGCACGGGGAACACTCCGCTGTGGTTGAGCGTTCATCTACATGTGGTCGCGGAGGGGAAAGTGACGACTCCGCGACCACACTGAACGGCCCCGGCTGGTCCATCCCCCGAACCAGCCGGGGCTCCTTTCATGCCAGGGGCCCGCGCCGCGTACGGCTCAGACGTCGTCCCCCGGATCCCAGTCCAGCAGGCGCACCTTCGCCACCGTCCGCACATGGCGGCGCATCGCCGTCGCCGCCACCTTGCCGCGCCGGGCCTCGATCGCTTCGAGGATCGCGCGGTGCTGGGTCAACGAGCGCTGGGGGCGGCCCGGCTGGCGCAGCGACTCGTTACGGCTCTCGGTGATCTGCTCAGCGATGGACCGCATGAATTCCGCCAGCAGACCGCTGTGGGCCGCGGCCGTCACCGCCGCGTGGAAGAGCCGGTCGCCCTCGACGCCGTGGTCGCCCGCCTCGATCTCGTCGGCCATGTGGTCGAGCGCCGCCCGCATCGCGGCCAGATCCTCCGGTGTGCGCCGCTCGGCGGCCAGTTCGGCGAGTTTGGTCTCCAACGCCTCGCGCGCTTCGAGCACATCGGGCAGTCGGCGCTTGCGCTCCACGAGCCGTTCGACCGGTTCGGCGTCGAGGCTGTCGCGGACGAGATAGGTGCCACCGCCGTGCCGCACCTCGACCAGTCCCTGCACTTCGAGGACGACGATCGCCTGCTTCACGGACGCCCGGCTGACGCCGAGGCGACCGGCGAGTTCACGCTCGGGCGGCAGTCGGTCGCCGGCCCGCAGACCGCCCTCCGCCACATGGTCGCGGAGCCTGTCGAGGACCTGTTCGTACAGTCGTGGCCGGGCCATCGGCCGCAGTGCGTCGGACACACGAACCCCCCATAACTGGTCGTTCGCAGCCTAACACCGGGCGGTCAAGTGGCTGAGCCAATTCCTGTCGAATCCCTTGACGCCCCGCTGGGCCGGTGTTCAAAGTGGTCCAGCCACTTGGCCAATACCGTTTGGCCAGTTATCCACGGGACCCAGGGACGGGAGCCCCCGATGTCCGCCGAACTGATCTCGATCCTTGTACTCGTGGTCGTCTTCGTGATCGCCACGACCCGCTCGATCAACATGGGCGCGCTCGCCTTCGCCGCCGCCTTCGGGGTCGGCGAACTCGTCGCCGACCTGGACGCGGACGGTATCTTCGCCGGATTCCCCGGCGACCTGTTCGTGGTGCTCGTCGGGGTCACGTACCTCTTCGCCATCGCACGCGCCAACGGCACCACCGACTGGCTGGTGCACGCCGCCATCCGCCTCGTACGCGGCCGGATAGCGCTGATTCCCTGGGTGATGTTCGCGATCACCGGCGCGCTGACCGCGATCGGCGCGGTCAGCCCGGCGGCCGTCGCCATCGTCGCGCCCATCGCCCTGAGTTTCGCCGCGCGTTACGGCATCAGCCCGCTGCTGATGGGCGCGCTCGTCGTGCACGGTGCCCAGGCCGGCGGCTTCTCACCGATCAGCATCTACGGCTCGATCGTCAACGGGGTGGTCGAGCGCGAGAATCTGCCGGGCAACGAACTCGTCCTGTTCTTCGCCTCGCTCGTCGTCAACCTGATCATCGCGGCCATCGTGTTCGTCCTGTTCGGCGGTCTGAAGCTGAAGGGCCGTGACCTCGCCACCGAGGGAGACGACGGGACGAAGGGGAACGACGGGACGAAGGGCGGCGACGGGACGAAGGGGGGCGACGCCGGAGAACTGGCCGCCGACGCCAGGCACCTCACGCCCGCCCGTACCGCCACGCTCACCGCCCTCGCCGCACTCGTCGTCGCCGTCCTCGTGTTCGACCTCGACGCCGGGCTCTCCGCCATCACGCTCGCCGTCATCCTCAGCGCCTTCTGGCCGGACGCCAGCCGCAAGGCCGTCAGCGAGGTCGCCTGGCCGACCGTGCTCCTCATCTGCGGTGTCCTCACCTACGTCGGTGTCCTGGAGGAGATGGGCACCATCGAGTACGCGGGCAACGCCGTCGGCGACATCGGAGTCCCCCTGCTCGCCGCCGTACTGCTCTGCTACATCGCCGCCATCATCTCCGCGTTCGCCTCCTCCGTCGGCATCATGGGCGCGCTCATTCCGCTCGCCGTGCCCTTCCTCGCCCAGGGTGAGATCGGGGCGGTCGGCATGATCGCCGCGCTCGCCGTCTCGGCGACCGTCGTGGACGTCAGCCCCTTCTCCACCAACGGCGCCCTGGTGCTGGCCGCCGCGCCCGATGTCGACCGGGAGCGTTTCTTCCGGCAGTTGATGGTGTACGGAGGCATCGTGGTGGCGGTCGTACCCGCCGCCGTATGGCTCGTGATGGTGGTGCCAGGCTTCGGATGATCCACTCACCCGGACGACCGGTCAGACTCGTCGACAGCAAGGAGAACGACGCGTGTCCCCTCTCTTCCCGGCCCTCGCCGCGCGTGCCGCCCGGCCCGCCCTCCAATTCGGCGACCGGACACTGAGCCACGCCGAACTGGCCACGGTGGCGGGCGCCCTGGCCGCCAGGATCGCCGGCGCGCCACGGGTCGCCGTCTGGGCCACGCCCACCCTCGGTACGGCGGTGGGCGTGGTGGCCGCGCTGCTGGCGGGGGTGCCCGTGGTGCCGGTCAACCCCAAGACGGGCGAGCGGGAGCTGACGCACATCGTCACGGACAGCTCGCCCTCCCTCGTCCTCGCCGAACGCGGCGCCGAACTGCCCCCGGCCCTCGCCGGGTTGACCCGCCTGGACACCGACATCCCGGACATCCTCCCGGACACCGCGCCACTGCCCGGCGAACCGTCCCTGGAGGCGCCCGCGCTGATCGTCTACACCTCCGGCACCACCGGGCCCCCCAAGGGCGTCGTCCTGCCGCGCCGCGCCGTCACCGCCACCCTGGACGCCCTTCAGGACGCCTGGCAGTGGACCGAGGACGACGTCCTCGTCCACGCCCTGCCCCTCTTCCATGTCCACGGCCTGATCCTCGGCATCCTCGGCCCGCTGCGCCGCGGCGGCTCGGTGCGCCACCTCGGCAGGTTCGGCACGGACGGGGTGGCGCGCGAGCTGTCCTCGGGAGCCACGATGCTCTTCGGCGTACCGACGATGTACCACCGCATCGCCGAGGCGCTCGCCGACGATCCCGCACTCGCGAAAGCCCTCACCGGCGCCCGCCTGCTGGTGTCGGGATCGGCCGCGCTGCCCGTGCGTGACCACGAGCGCATCGCGGCGGCCACCGGACGCCGCGTCGTCGAGCGCTACGGGATGACCGAGACCCTGATGAACACCAGTGTGCGCGCGGACGGCGAAGCGCGCGCCGGCACCGTCGGCCTGCCGCTGGCCGGGGTCGAACTGCGGCTGGTCGACGAGACGGGCGCCCCGATCACCACGTACGACTCCGAGACCGTCGGCGAGATCCAGCTGCGCGGCCCGAACCTCTTCACCGAGTATCTGAACCGCCCCGACGCGACGGAGGCCGCCTTCGACGACGGCTGGTTCCGTACGGGCGACATGGCGGTCCGCGACCCCGACGGCTATGTCCGTATCGTCGGCCGCAAGGCCACCGACCTCATCAAGAGCGGCGGCTACAAGATCGGCGCCGGTGAGATCGAGAACGTGCTGCTGGAGCACCCCGGCGTACGCGAGGCGGCCGTCACCGGCGAGCCCGACGAGGACCTGGGGGAGCGGATCGTCGCCTGGATCGTCCCCGCACAGGCCGACGCGCCGCCGTCCGCCGAGGAGTTGGCCGCCCACGTCGGCGCCCAGCTGGCCTCGCACAAGCGGCCCCGCACCGTGCGGTATCTGGACGCGCTGCCCCGCAACGACATGGGCAAGATCATGAAGCGGTCACTCCATGGCTGAGCGGATGAGCGCCCGGCGGGCGATCGCCGCCCTCACCGGCGCGACCCCCGCCGGCGCTCCCGCCGCCTTCACCGAACTGCCCGCGGAACTGTCCGCGCCGAAGGACACCGCCGCCCCGGACGGCCCGCTGGGCTGGCCGGGTTACGACGAGGCCCGGGCCCGCGCGGCCCGGCGCACCGGCGAGGACGAGTCCGTCGTCTGCGGCACGGCGCGTGTCGGCGCCACCGAAGTGGTGCTGATCTCCTTCGAGTTCGGCTTCCTCGGCGGATCGCTGGGTGAGCGCACCGGAGACCGGCTGGAGGCCGCGTACACCCATGCCCGGAGCCGGCGGCTGCCCGTCGTCTCGCTGATCGCGACCGGTGGCAGCCGGATGCAGGAAGGCATGCGCGCGCTGCTCCAACTCCAGCGCGTGGCACGGCAGTCCGCCCTCACCCGGGCGGCCGGACTGCCCCAGCTCGCGGTGGTGCGCGACCCGACGACCGGTGGCGGCTGGGCCACACTCGGGGCGGGCGCCGATGTGGTCCTGGCCCTGCCGGGCGCCCAGATCGGCTTCGCCGGCTCACGGGTACGGCCGCCGGACGCCGACCCGTACGCGTACACCGCCGAGGCTCAGCTGACGGCCGGTCATATCGACGCGGTGGTACGGCCCGAGGCGCTGCGCGAGACCGTCGGTCACTGGCTGACGCTCCTGACGGGCGGCGCCGGTGGCGCCTCCGTCGCACCCGCGGACCCGCCCGCCGCACTCGGCCGCACCGAGCCGCCCGCCACCGGCTGGGACGCGGTGGTCCTGGCCCGCGCCCCTCAACGACCGCGCGCCGAGGCCTATCTGGACGCGTACTTCACCAGCCGCCGGGCCGTCAACGGCGACCGGTGCGGCGGCACCGACCCCGGTATCCTGTGCGGATTCGGCGTACACGACGGCCGTACGGTCGCCTACGCCGCCCAGTGCGGCACCGCGACCCTCCCGGCCGGCTACCGCGCCGCGGCCAGACTGATCCGTCTCGCCGACCGGTTGGGACTGCCCGTCCTCACGCTCGTCGACACCCCCGGCGCCGCCAACGACGCCGACGCGGAACGCGCCGGCGCGGGAGCCGCCATCGCGGACCTGTTCGCCGCCGTCGCGACCGCCCGGGTGCCCGTCACCAGTCTGCTGATCGGCGAGGGCGGCTCCGGCGGGGCGCTGGCACTGGCGGCGCCGGACAACACCTGGGCCACACCCGACAGTTACTTCTCCGTCATCGCACCCGAACCGGCCACGGCGATTCTCAAACGGCCCCCCGAGGAGACTCGCACGACGGCCGCCCAACTCAGGCTGCGCCCCCAGGACCTGCTGTCGCTGGGGGTGATCCGCGGCATCGTGCCACAGAGCCGCACCTGAGGTCCGCCGATTTCTCATGGGCCTCTCACCAGCTTTGTCGGACCATATGCCTATGGTGAGTACGTGACGCAGACGACTCCGCCCGGCTGGTATCCGGACCCAGGACATGACGGTGAAGGCCCGCCCCAGGAACGGTGGTGGGACGGATCGGCCTGGACCGACATGGTCCGCTCCGACTCGGCGCCGGTCTGGAGCGCGCCCTCCGGACCGGGTGCGCCCGGCATCCCGCCCTACCCGTCGGCGCCGCCCCCGGGAACCGGCGGGCGCGGCAAGCGCGTCGCCCTCGCCGTCACGGCGGGCGTGGTGGTGCTGGCCGTCGTCGGCGGCTTCTTCCTCCTCGGCGACGACGGGGACGACACGGCGGACAAGGCGAGCACGACCCCGTCGGGAGCGCCCAGCGCGCCCGGCCGGGAACGGCCGGCACCCGACGGCTCGCAGCCGCCCGGCGGCCCCGAGGCCCCCGACGGCGGCGGCGAGGGCGGCAGCGGCGGGCCGGAGCAGGAGATCCCGACCGAGGACGGCTACGCCACCGACATGGCCAGCGGCATCAGCATCCCGGTGCCGAAGGGCTGGAGCGGACAGTCGGGCCCCGTCGGCGCGGGAGTGAGCACCGGGGAACACCCGTGCCCCGGCAACCCGGAGGAGTCCTGCGTACGCGGCGGGGTGAACTCCGTCCCGGCCGTCGCGCTGGAGATCAAGGCCACCACCGCGAAGGCGGCGGCCGAGGCGGACATCAAGAAGAACGCCGAGGAGTCCTACGGCGGCGAGAGCTACGGAGAGATCTCCTCCCACGAGGAGTTGAAGTCCGAGGCGGTCACCGTCGCCGGCAAGAAGGGCTATCTCGTCCGGTGGAAGGTCGTCACCGGCAAGGGCGACGACGGGTACGTGCAGTCGCTCGCCTTTCCGTCACCCGCCCCCGGCGCACAGGAGATGCTGATCATCGTGCGCTCCGGGTTCGACATCAACGACAAGGCACCCAAGCTGCCCGTGATGGACGAGATCACCGGCGGCATCAAGGTCGCCGCCGGCGGTGGCGGCGGAACCGGCGAGAAGGTCTGAGAACGGGACCACCCGCCCGCGCGTCGAAGCCACGTACGGAAACGCCCACGGCCACCGGCCGTGGGCGTTCCCGTGTGTCCCGGCCGCACCCCCGGCCCCGCCCCCTGCCGGCATCTTCCCGGCATCTTCGCGGCGGAACGGTGGAGTCGGGACGGCGCCACCGGACGTACACTCCACTCATGGGTCATACACACGCTGCGACGGAGGGCCTGCGACAGGCCTCGTGCGCGCTGTGCCACGCCCTGCACGGCCACGGCTAGCAACTTCGCCGCCGTTCCCGGCCTTTCCGGCGCCCGATGAGGACCTCTCCGGGCGCTCTCCTGTCGCCCGCACTCTCGTGCAGAGCCTCCGCACCCGCACCCCCCGCGCTCCACCCCCGCGACGCCTCAGGCGTGCCGTCGGCGTCTCCACGGAGCCCGCCGCACGGCGGCCGAGCCGTCCCTTCGAGAGGATCCCCTGTGAAGCTGAGCGACCTGCTCGCCGGGCACGACCACGAGATTCTGCGGGGCGATCCCGAGACGGTCATCACCGCCGGACCCTGCTTCGACGCCCACCGGGTGTCGCCCGGATCGCTGTTCGTCGCCGTTCCCGGCCATCACGGGGGCGGCCCGGAATCCGTCGGACCCGCGCTCGCGCGCGGCGCCGTGGCCGTACTCGTCGACGCGGCGAGCCCCGAGCCGCCGGTGACCGGCGCGTCGGACCCGGCCGTCTGCGTCGTACGGGTCCCGGACACCCGTACCGCCGCCGCGGTGGTCGCCGCCCGCTACCACGGTGACCCCGGCCTCGCGATGGACGTCGTCGCCATCACCGGGACCAACGGCAAGACGTCGGTGTCGTACATGGTCGAGTCGCTGCTGCGGCGCGCCGAACAGACCGTGGTCGGTGTCATCGGTACGGCGGGCAGCCGCATCGGGGACGAACTGATCCCCATGCCCCGGTCGGTGCTCACCACCCCGGAGTCGCCCGATCTCCAGTATCTGCTCGGTGTCATGCGCGACCGTGACGCGAGCACCGTCGTCCTGGAGGCCACGTCCATGGGGCTGTTGACGCACCGCGTCGACCACACGTACATCGACGTCGGCGTCTTCACCAACCTCACCCAGGACCATCTGGACGACCACGGCACCATGGCGAACTACCGGGACGCCAAACTCCGGTTGTTCCAAGGGCTCTGCCGACGCGCCGTGGTGAACGCGGACGACCCGGTGGGCGCCCGGATCGGCGCGCTCATGCCCGGCGCGGTGACCACGTACGCGCTGGACACCGACGCCGACTACCGGGCCACCGACCTCACGATGGACGCCTTCGGTACGCGCTTCACGCTGCACCACGAGGGCCGCAAGTACCCGGCGGCGATCCCCGTGCCCGGCCGGTTCTCCGTGGCCAACGCCCTCGCCACCGTCGCCGCCTGCCACCTCCTGGGGCACGACCTGCGCGGGCTCGTCACCGCGCTCGACCG
Organism: Streptomyces sp. NPDC006643; assembly: GCF_042870175.1. Taxonomy (NCBI): domain Bacteria; kingdom Bacillati; phylum Actinomycetota; class Actinomycetes; order Kitasatosporales; family Streptomycetaceae; genus Streptomyces; species Streptomyces sp. NPDC006643. The sequence goes on from NZ_JBIAHA010000039.1 coordinate 61,397, forward strand.
GATGCCCCCCATCCCCGGGCGCTTCGAGCGCTTCGAGACCCCGCGCGGCACATCGGTCATCGTGGACTACGCGCACTCCCCGGACTCGCTCGACAAGGTGCTGAGCACCATCCGCGACTTCGCCACCGGGCAGGTCGTCACCGTGTTCGGCTGCGGCGGCGAACGTGACGTCACCAAGCGCGCGCGGATGGGCGAGATCGCCGGCACCCACTCCGACCTGTGCGTCCTCACCTCGGACAACCCCCGGCACGAGGACCCCGAGGCGATCCTCGACCAGATCACGCCCGGTCTGGCCGCCACCGGCACCCGCTTCGAGCGGTACGCCGACCGCCGCGAGGCCATCGGGTTCGCCCTGGCGGCGGCGGGCGCGAACGACATCGTCCTGATCGCCGGGAAGGGCAGCGAGCCCTACCAGACGGTGGGGGACACGCTGATCCCCTTCAGCGACATGGCGACCGTACGCGAACTGGCCGCCGTACAGGGCTGATCTCAGGGCAGCGGTTCGGCCAGGGCGCTCAGATGGATGCCGACGAGCCGCCACCCGCCCCCGTCCTGGTCCCTGACCAGGAACTGGGTCACGCGGAAGCGTCCGTCGGCGTCCCGGCCGTCGAAGACGCTCCGCTGGCTCTGCAGACCGACGGCCATCGCCGCCTCGCCGTGCCGGCGTACCTCCACCTCCGTCCAGTCGAAGGCGTCATGGATGAGATCGCCCGAGGCGTAGCGCTCCAGCCACCGCTCCTTGTCGAGGACGAATCCGCGGGGACCGACCCCGCGGAAGTCGTCCGTGAGCAGCCGGTCCAACGTGTCGACGTCACCCCCGAGTTCGGCCTTCTCCCACCGCCGCGCGAACTCGGCCAGCTCGCTGTCCATGTTCTTCCTCCCCGTCTCCGACGTGTCTTCCGTCGTCGCTCAGACTCCACCCGGTACGGCCCGGGGCGCATCCACTCGTCGGATGGCCCGGCACTACTGCGCGGGGAGTATCGGGGGAGTCCCGGAAGGCGAACGCACACAGAAGTCACCGGGGCGAGGTAGACGCACGCTTATGCGGGTGAGCTTCGTGACCATGTCCGGCGGGCCCGCCCCGTACTTGACTGAAGGCATGACACAGAACACGCACAACACCGAGAACACGCGGGCGGCGGCGGGGCGGTCGACCCTGGTCACCGGCGGTACGGGCAAGACGGGACGGCGCGTGGCGGCGCGGCTCACCGAGCGCGGACTGCCGGTACGCGTCGGCTCGCGCGGCGGCGAGATCCCCTTCGTGTGGGAGGAGCCCGACACCTGGGACGCCGCGCTGGAAGGCGTCGGAGCCGTCTACCTCTGCTACTACCCGGACCTCGCCTTCCCCGGCGCCGCCGAGGCCGTCGGGGCGTTCGCCGAGCGGGCCGTGGCCAAGGGCGCGCGCCGGCTGGTGCTGCTCTCCGGGCGGGGCGAGGAGGGCGCACGGATCTCCGAGGGCAAGGTGTGGAGCAGCGGCGCGGACGTGACCGTCGTCCGGGCCAGCTGGTTCAGCCAGAACTTCGACGAGGGCTTCTTCCTGGAGCCCGTGCTCGCCGGCGAGCTGGCTCTGCCGACCGGTGACGCGGTCGAGCCCTTCGTCGACGTGGACGACGTCGCGGACGTCGCCGTCGCGGCGCTGACCGACGACCGTCACATCGGCAGGACGTACGAACTCTCCGGACCCCGGCTGCTCGGCTTCGCCGAGATCGCCGCCGAGCTGTCCAAGGCCACCGGCCGCGGGATCACCTACACACCGGTCGCGCTGGAGGACTACCGGGACTTCCTCGTCTCGGTCGGCGCGCCGGCGGACTTCGCCGACCTCTTCGAGCTGATCAACGACGGGCGCAACGCGCATGTCGTGAACGGTGTCGAGGAGGCCCTGGGCCGTAAGGCCCGGGACTTCACCGAGTACGTCGCGGACGTCGCGCGTACCGACGTGTGGCGGCCCTGACCCCGGCACACCGGCCCCGGCGCCGGTCACCCGGACCTCGGCACATAGCTGAATCCCCGCGCCCGGTGCCGCGCCGTGCGGCACGCTGGGGGGATGGACGCGAACGCAGATGACGGATTCGACGACGCGGCGGCCCGGCGGCTGCTGGAGGTCGGGAAGCGTGAGGAGGAACTCCGCGAGGAGTTCCGGGTGGACGGTCCCGACTGGGAGCGGATGTCCGTGTCCCACTACACCGCCTACGCCGCCATGATCCATGAGGAGGGCGGCTGGCGGCAGTTGTTCCCGGCCGTGCCTTTCGAGGAGGAGGCCCGGCTCGATCTTGGCGCGGTCCTGCGCGCGCGGGGCGCGCACGCGGGGGAGTTCGCCGGCCGGTTCGGCCGGGCCGCCGACGCGGTGGAACGGGGTGAGGACCAGGTGATCATCGCGGAGGACGTGTTCCGGATGGTACGGGTCGAGCAGACGGTCATCATGACGAGCCACGGCCCGCAGCCGCCGCAGGCGGGCGACCGGGAGTTCCCCGACGAGCTGGACGAGCGGCCCGGGGCCGGTGACTGACGCGTACGGGACGGTGTGCGCCGTCCCGCCCCCTGAACGGGGGTGGGGCGGGCCGGCGCGCTTCTGACGTACCGTCAAAAAAGGTCCGGCCGGGTGGGGGTTCAACCGCCGTCGCCCGGCCGCGTCACGGTGTCGGCCGCCCGGCGTCCGGGCCGGCGCCGGGGCCGGTGCGCTGTCGGGGGACGGGCGAGGCGTCCTGCGGCACCGGCTTCTCGGGAGCCAGCGGGTCGGCCGCCTGCGGGGCGTCGTCCGACCTGCTCCACGGGTTCTCGACGGTCATCACCTCACCGTTCCACCGGTAGCGCGTGGTGATCCGGCCGGTCCGGCTCACCGAGGTGAGGATCAGATCCGTGCCGAAGGTCTCGCCGGTGAGCCCGACCGGCCCGAAGTCGATCAGCACCGGGCGCACGGTCCCTCCCGACGCCCGGTAGACCTGGATGAGTGTCAGCCCGGCGGCAGGTTCGTCCAGCGCCACCACCAGCTCGTCGAGGCCGTCGGACGTCAGGTCCTTGTAGACGGGGTCGCGCAGACCGCACTCGGCGCCGGGGCAGCTCGCCAGGGCGGCCCGCACGAAGTCCGGCACATTGGGGTCCTTCGTCAGCAACCGCCGCACCGACAGCTCCTTGAGGCCGCCGCTGGGCACAGTGACGTCGTCGACCGGCCGATACCGCCGGAGGGCGTGCTTCCCGGTCTCCCCGTCCGCCGGCGCGTAGTCGGGCCACAGCGGCGCGGAGCTGACCGCCGGCGACAGACTGGGCGCCGGGCCGCCGTCCCGTGCCCCGGTCTGGGACGCACAGCCCGCGGTCCCCGCGATGACCGTCACGACGGCCATCGCGGCGAGGACGACGGACCGGCCGCGCCGTGCGGGGCCGGAGTGGGGGAAGCGGTGCATAGGTGCGTCAGCGTACCGGGGGCGGTCTCCTGAACATGCCGGGGGAGAGGCCCGTATCCCTGTGTGCACCTTCGCCCCCGCGATGTCGAGGAGACCGGCCCATGAACGAGTACATCAATCTGCAAGCCCTCCCGGACGGGGAGGCCGAGCTGCGTCTTGTCGTCCGTCTCCAGTGGGAGGACGTCGCCGCGCTCGGTCAGGAGGCCGGCCGGCTGGCGCACCAGATGCAGCGCCCCGTGAGTCTCGACGAGGCGGTCAGCCACCGGCTGCGCAGCCGCTCGGCCAGCCACGCGAAGCCCCCGCAGGAACCCGGCCGGCCGGTCGGGGCGCCACCGGCCCCGGTGTCCTCGCTCGCGGGCCGCACCCCGGGCGAACACGCCAGGCAGGCCATCGAGAAGATCAACGGTCCCGAGTCGGCCTGAGTCCGTGTCCGCGGGCAGCCGTGCGCGCCGCTCAGGGCAGTCGCTGGCTGCGACTGCCCTGAGCGGCGTGAGCCGGTGACATCTCCGCGCCCGAGCGGGGGGTTGACTCAGGCGGCCAGTGCCACCGCCTCAACAGCGGGGGTACGCAGGGCCCGACGGGCGGTGGCCACGCTGGTGACGATCGTCGCCGCCGCGCCGATCCCCACGATGGCCAGCCAGATCCCCGGTCCCTGACCGGGCAGGACGGCGTCGACCCGGACGAGGCTGAACGGGACGGCTCCGGCCAGGGCCGCGACCGTACCGAAGAAGACGCCGGTCACGGTCAGGACCAGTGACTCGACGGCGACCATGCCGAGCACCTGGCCCGGGGTGGCCCCGGCGAGGCGCTGCTGGCCGAACTCCCTGGTGCGGTAGGTGGTCGCCGCGTACAGCGTGTTGATCAGCATGATGCAGGAGAAGACCACGATGATCCCGACGACCACGAAGTTCAGCGTCTCGATGCTCTTGTCGTCGACGGACCGGACGACGCCCGAGGCGTCCAGCGCGTCGTTCTGGATGGACTGCATGTAGAGCGTGACCGAGGCCATGCCGACGAAGAGGATCAGCGGCATGAGCACGCTGGAGAGCTGGTTGGCGCGCTGACGCATGTTGTGGACGGTCAGATAGCCGCTCGCACCGGTCACCGCCGTGATCGGGCCCGCCAGCTTGCCGAGCAGGAACCTCAGCAGGACCGGCGAGAAGACCGCGAACCCCACGGAGATCAGGATCGCGCCGTAGGCGGGCGCGGCCATCAGAGCGGCGTCCGTCTTCTTGAACGAGAAGGTGGCGCCGATGCCGCCGACGCCCACGACGAAGGCGATCAGCCCGCCGATGTTCCGTCCCCGGCCCCGCGACTCGGGGCCGCCCGCCGCAGCCTTGGTGGCCCGGCGGACCGCGAGGAACGAGGCGCCGACGGAGGCGATCAGACCGACGCTCACGCCGGCGGCGAGGGCGATCGGGCCGAAGACGTAGTCGACACCCTCGGCGACCTGGTCGGTCTCCTTGAAGATGTCGAGCAGTTGCTCGCCGCCGATCCTCGCCGGCACGATCGCCAGCAGCATGCCGACGACGGCCACGACACCCGCCTCGACGACGATCATCAGCTTGATCTGGGCGGGCGTCGCCCCGGTCCTGCGCAGGAGGGAGATCTCCTCACCGCGCTGGCGGACGTTGACGGTGAGCGTGGAGGCGATGGCGAAGAAGACGAGGAGCGTGCCGTAACCGCCGACCACACTCGCCGCGATGGTGAGCGTGTCTCCGCTGCGGCCGTCGATGTTCTCGCCGGCCGCGGTGTCGTGCATGGAGTTGAACGCCATGATGATGACGGAGCCGAGGAAGGCCGACAGAAGGGTGGCGATGAGCCGCCCCGGGCGATGGGCGACGGAGCGGATGGCGAGCGAGAACATCGCTTACACCCCCGCCGTGGTGTCGTGTTCGACGGTGTCGCCGAGGTGGGCGAGGCGTTCGGCGACGGCGTCGACGGTGGGGTGGTCGATCTGGCCGGCGAGGCGGCCGTCGGCGAGGAAGACGACGGAGTCGGCGTAGGAGGCGGCGACGGGGTCGTGGGTGACCATGACGACGGTGCGGCCGTGGACCCGTACGGTCTCCTGGAGCAGGCGCAGGACGTCGCGGGCGCTGCGGATGTCGAGGGCGCCGGTGGGTTCGTCGGCGAAGACGACGGCCGGTTCGGTGACGAGTGCGCGGGCGATGGCGACGCGTTGCTGCTGGCCGCCGGAGAGCTGGTCGGGGCGGTGGCCGAGGCGGTCGCCGAGGCCGACCTGGGTGAGGATCTCCCGGGCGCGGTCCTTGTCGATGCGGCGGCCGGCGAGCTTGAGGGGCAGCACGGTGTTCTGCGCGACGGTGAGGGTGGGCAGGAGGTTGTACTGCTGGAAGATGAAGCCGATCCGCCGGCGGCGGAACTTCGTCAGCGCGGCCTCGCTGCCGCCGGTCATCTCCTCGCCGTCGACCATGACCTGTCCGCTGTCGGGCCGGTCCAGGCCCGCCGCGCACTGGAGCAGCGTCGACTTGCCCGAGCCCGAGGGCCCCATGACCGCGGTGAACGTGCCGGCGGAGAGACTCAGTGACACGCCGTCGAGAGCGGTGACGGCACTCTCGGCCGTCCCGTAGACCTTGGTGACCTGAGCCAGCCGCAGAGCTTCCTCGCTCCTGGCCGGTCCGGTCCTGCTCTTACGACGAAACATGATCGTTCCTCCCCCTGGGACACTCTCTGTGCCACAGATAAGAAGTTACGCACGATCGCAGGGGGGCACATTGGGCGTACGACCCAGGTCTGGGGTGTTGCTGGGTACACCCCTACCGCCGGAGCCCAACTGCCGCCCCGTGTCCCGGCGGAGGCGACCGGCCGCCTCCGCCACCCGCATCGACCTGTACCGAAGTTGACCGGCGGCCACGAGCGGCGCCGAGAGGGAGTGTGTTCTGTGCCTGGCTGGTTGTTCCCCCTCGGGTTCGCCGTCGTCGGCGCCGTGGTCTTCGGCATCGGATGCGTCGGTCTCTGGCGGTCCCTCGCCCTGTGGCGCGACGGGGTGCGCGCCTCCGGCCGGATCGTCCGACTGGAGACGACGCACAACGGGCAAGGGGGTCGGATCCACCGCCCCGTGATCGGCTGGACCACCGACGACGGCCGCCGTATGGAGGTGGAGTCGACGTACGGGCGGTCCTGGGTGGGCCGGTTCCGGCCCGGCACCACGGTCCGGCTCCGCTACGATCCGCGGCGCCCCGAACGGATGCGGATCGAGGGGTACGGGCACGGTGTGCAGGTGGTGTTCATGCTGGTCGGCACCGCGTTCATGGCGGGCGGGCTCTCCGTGGCCCTCCAACTGGCCGTCTGACGGCCCGGACCCGCCCTCAGCCGCTCTCGCGCGTACGCCAGAACCCCCGCTCCGCCGCCGACTTCACGAACTCGTGGAAGTCCCGGGGCTCCCGGCCGAGCACCCGCCGCACACCGTCGGAGACATGGCTGTCCAGCCCCCGCCGCAGTGGGGACAACGACTCCGCGTAGTCCGCGGCCTCGGCGGCGGACAGGCCCTGGTCCCTCAGCTCGGCCATGAACTCCTCGGGCGACAACGGCGCATAACGGATCTCGCGCCCGGTCGCCGCCGAGATCTCGGCGAGCGCCTCGGCGATCGTCAGCGCACGGGGCCCCGACAGTTCGTACGTCCGCCCGTCGTGGCCGTCCTCGGTGAGTGCGGCCACGGCGACGGCCGCGATGTCGTCGGCGTCGACGAAGGAGGCCGCGCCGTCGCCGGCCGGCAGCCGGAGTTCACCGGTGAGGACCGCGTCCAGGAAGAAGCCCTCGCTGAAGTTCTGCGCGAACCACGACGGCCGCACGATCGTCCACGCGGTGCCGCCCCCGGCACGGCTCCCGGTGCCCAGCGCGCGCACCGCCGCCTCGCCGTCGATATGCGTCGGGCCCGCCGTGCTCGCCTCCCCGGCGTACCCCGGCACATCCACACCGCGCCCCGACAGCAGCACGATCCTCTCCACACCGCGCGCCACCGCGCGTTCGACGAAGGGCCGCGTCAGCGACCGCCCGTCGAACGGCACGACGTACACGGCCGTCACCCCCGCCAGGACGGCGTCCCAGGTCGTCCGGTCCGTCCAGTCGAAGCGCGGCTCACCGCCCCGCGACGCCACCCGGACGGCGAAGCCGCGCCCGCGCAGCCGGGCCACCACCCGGCCGCCGGTCGTACCCGTGCCGCCCACCACCAGAATCAGTTCGTCTCGCTTCGTGTCGCTCATGGCCCCAGTCAAGCCGTCCCGATCGAGACGATCCATGGCTGTCGGGCTCACTTCGATGTCTCGGCGTCTACGCTGACCGCCATGGATGTGCTGACGGACCTGCTCGACGGGGTACGGGCGCGCGGCGCCGTCCTCGGCGTCACGGTGATGGCCGTGCCGTGGTCGCTGCGGTTCGCCTCCGGCGCGCCGCTCACGCTCGCCACGGTCCTGCGCGGCCAGGCGTGGCTCGTCCCCGCCGAGGGCGACGCGGTGCTCGTACGGGCCGGGGACATCGCGCTGATCCGGGGCTCGGCGCCGTACACCGTCGCGGACGACCCCGGCACCCCGCCGCGCGCCGTGATCGACCGGGCCGCCTACTGCGGCGCCGGCGATCCGGTCGCCGTCCCCGCCGACGACGGCGCGACGGTGCTGCTCAGCGGCGCGTACGAGAACGAGGGCGGCGTCAGCGAACGGCTGCTCCGCGCGCTCCCGCCCGTCCTGGTCGTCCCGGACGCCGACTGCGGGTCGCCGATGCTCGCGCTCGTGGCCGCCGAGATCGCCCGTGACAGCCCCGGCCGACAGGCCGTCCTGGACCGGATGCTGGACCTGCTGCTGATCTCCACGCTCCGCGGCTGGTTCGACCGGCCGGGGACACCGGCGCCGCTCTGGTACCGCGCGGGGGACGACCCGGTGGTCGGCCACGCGCTGCGGCTGCTCCACGACCGTACGGCCGATCCGTGGACGGTGGCGAAGCTGGCGGCCGAGTCGGGGGTCTCACGCGCCGCGCTGGCCCGTCGCTTCACCGCGCGGGTGGGCGAGCCGCCGATGACGTATCTGACCAACTGGCGCATCTCGCTGGCGGCCGACCTGTTGCGCGGCACCGACGACACCGTGGGCGCCATCGCCCGGAAGGTCGGCTACGCCAACACCTTCGCGCTGAGCGTCGCGTTCAAACGGCTGCGGCATGTCTCGCCCAGTGAGCACCGGGCCGGCGCCGGTGCTGGCGTCGGAGCCGGCGCCGCGTCCGGGGGCCCGGAGGCGTCGGCGGGGCACCAGTAGTCTGGAAGATCGATCAGCACTGTCGTCGTACCGAGGAAAGGCAGGTGGTCGGCCGTGCGGGTGCTCTGGCTGTACGCCCATCCCGATCCGCGCTCGCTGAACGGCGCGCTGCGCGACGAGGGGATCGCCGTGCTCCGTGAACACGGGCACGAGGTGGTCGAGTCGGACCTGTACGCCATGGAGTGGAATCCGGTCGTGGGCCACGGCGACTTCCACCACGACCCCGACGAGCGGCTCGACGTCCTTGAGGAGTCGCAGTACGCGCTGGAGAACGGCACGCTCAGCGAGGACATCCGCGGGGAGCAGGAGAAGCTCCTGTGGTCGGACACCCTCGTCGTGCAGTTCCCGCTCTGGTGGTTCGGACCACCGGCGATCCTCAAAGGCTGGTTCGACCGGCTGTTCATCCAGGGCTTCGCCCAGGGCGTGCTCGACCCCGGGACCGGCCGGGCGCAGCGGTACGGCAGCGGCGGACTCGTCGGCAGGCGTGCCCTGGTGCTGACGACGGTCGGCGCCAACGCGGCGACGACCGGACCGCGTGGCATCCACGGCGACATCAACGAGGTGCTGTTCCCGCTGCTGCACGGCACGCTCTGGTATCCGGGCATGACCGTGGTGCCGCCGCTCGTCGTCAACGGAGCGGTCAAGCTGTCCGAGGCCGATTACAAGGCGGCCGTGGGGCAGCTGCGGCAGCGGCTGCTGACGATTCCGGACACGGAGCCGATCCCGTACCGGAGCCAGAACGGCGGCGACTACGACGAGCATCTGGTCCTGCGCCCCGACCGGGCACCGGGCGAGGAGGGTATCCATATCCACTACGCCGGCGGCGGCCTGGACGAGCGGTGCGAGCGCACCGGCGGCGACGACGAGGCCGACCGCTGACACGGACGGCGACGAGGGGTGGCACCGCCGTCATCGACGGTGCCACCCCTCGTCCGCGTCCCGAAGGGCCGCGTCAGCAGCTGAGATTGCCGCCCGGCTCCACACCGAGGATTCCGGTGAATTGGGTGTACTTGTCAATTCGGCTCTGCACCTGGGCGGGGTTTCCGCCGTTGCACTCGATACTGCCGTTGATGCTGCGGATGGTCTCACCGAAACCGGCGCCGTTGACCATGGCGTTGTGCGGCGTCATGGTGCCGGGACCGCTCTGGGTGTTCCAGTACCAGAGGCCGGTCTTCCACGCGACGGCGGAATCGTTCTGCACGAGGTCGGGATTGTTGAGCAGATCGATGCCCAACGCGTCCCCCGCCGCCTTGTAGTTGAAGTTCCAGCTCAGCTGGATCGGCCCGCGCCCGTAATACTTGTCGGTGCCCGCCGGGCAGCCGTAGGGCTGCGAAGCATCGCAGTAATGCGGGTAGTTGGCGGTGTTCTGCTCGACCACATGGACAAGTCCACCGGTCTCGTGACTGACGTTGGCCAGGAAAGCGGCGGCTTCCTGCTTGCGTACGGTGTCACTGCCCGTCCCGGTGAATCCCGGATAGGCGCTCAGCGCGGCGTTCAGCCCGCCGTAGGTGTAGAACGGATTCTTGTTCGGGAACATCTGGTTGAACTGCGACTCGCTGACGATGAAGTCGGCGGCGCCCTTCTCGGCGGCGGACGAGAGAGGAGCGAGCGACGTCAGGGAGAGAGCGGCGGCCGACGCGGGCGCGCGGGCGCTCTGGTTGTCACTCGCTCCGGCGGTGCCCGCGGTGGCGGTGCCCGCGGTGGCGGTGCCTGCGGTGGCG
>NZ_JBIAHA010000040.1:0-58047 GCF_042870175.1 Streptomyces sp. NPDC006643
GGGGGGGGGGGGGGGGGGGGGGGGGGGGGGGGGGGGGGGGGGGGGGGGGGCGGGGCCCCCCCCCCCCCCCCCCCCCCCCCCCCCCCCCCCCCCCCACCCCGTGGCCGGTCAGAGCGTCGAACGCAGCCACTGCTCCACACTCGCGACATGCACCGTCGCCCACGCCCTGGCCGCCTCCGCGTCCCGGTCACGCAGCGCCGCCAGGATCGCCCGGTGCTCGTGCAGCGTGCGGCTGACCGCGTCCTCCTGGGTGAGCCCGCGCCACACCCGGGCCCGGGTGGTCGGCCCTGACAGCCCGTCAAGCAGCGAACAGAGCACCGAGTTGCCCGATCCCTGCACGATGCCCCGGTGGAACTCCAGATCGGACGCGACCAGCTCCTCCACCGAGGGATCCTCCCCGAGCGCGTCCAACTGCTCGCCCAGCACGTCCAGTTCGGAGTCCTTGATCCGCGAGGCGGCCATCGCCGTCGCGGCCGGCTCCAGGATCCGCCGTACCGCCAGGAACTCCAGCACGGTGTCGTCGCGGTGGAAGTCGACGACGAAACTCAGCGCTTCCAGGAGCAGTTGGGGATCAAGGCTGGTGACGTACGTGCCGTCGCCCTGCCGTACGTCGAGAATGCGGATCAGCGACAGGGCGCGTACCGCCTCGCGCAGCGAGTTGCGCGACAGGCCCAGTTCGGCGGCGAGCTCGCTCTCCTTGGGAAGGCGGTCCCCCGGGCGCAGCGCGCCCGAGACGATCATTCCCTTGATCTTCTCGATGGCCTCGTCGGTGACAGCCATGGGCGACCTCCATACATCCGATGTATCAGCCTCCATTATGCGTCTCCGTGCACGTCCGGCGCTCCGTTCCACCGGAGTTCTCCGGTGTTGTTTCGGAACTTGGTTCGAGGCATGACGACTGAACGGCGCCGTCGGTCGTACGCCGCTCGTACGTCGGTGGTACGTCAGTCGTGACGCTGCCCGAGCAGTTCCTCGACCCGCGCCCGGATCCCGTCCGTCGCGAGCCCCCGGATCGTCAGCGTCGTACGGCGCCGCAGCACGTCGTCCGCCGTCTCCGCCCACTCGTGGTCGCGGGCGTACACGACCTGCGCCCAGATCTCCGGCGCGTCCGGATGGATCCGCTCACCGAGCTCGGGACGCTCGTACGCGAGGCGCGCGATGTCGAACGCCAACGACCCGTAGTGCCGGGCGAGATGGTGGGCGGTGTCGCGCGCCATGCCGTCGCCGTGCGCGCCGCCGTCGATCAGCAGCCGGTGCTCCACCGCGTGCGGATTGGCGATACCGGGCAGCGGCAGCATCTTCGGCAGCCGCGAGATGGGCTCGATGTCCGAGCCGAGCGGCCGGCCCGGCAGGGTCTCCAGCTTGTCCAGCACCGTACGGCCGATATGGCGGAACGTCGTCCACTTGCCGCCGGCCACCGACAGCATGCCGCCGCTGCCCTCGGTGACGACCGTCTCCCGCTTGGCGGTGGACGTGTCACCGGGACCGCCGGGCAGCACCCGCAGACCGGCGAACGAGTAGGTGATCAGATCGCGTGAGAGCTGCTGGTCCCGCACCGACAGCGACGCCTCGTCCAGGATCTGGTGGATGTCCGCGTCGTTGACCGCCACGTCCGCCGGGTCGCCCTCGTACATCTCGTCCGTCGTGCCCAGGAGCAGCATGTCCTCCCAGGGGAGGGCGAAGGTGATGCGGTACTTGTCGATCGGCGTCGCGAGCGCGGCGTTCCACGGTGCGGTGCGCCTCAGGACGAGATGCGCGCCCTTGGAGAGCCGGATGGACGGCTCGGACCTCGGGTCCTCCAGCTTGCGCAGATGGTCGACCCAGGGGCCGGTGGCGTTCAGTACGAGCCGGGCGTCGACCCCGAACTCCGTACCGTCCATGGCGTCCTTGAGGTCCGCGCCCGTCACGCGCCCGCCGGTGAAGCGCAGCCCGGTCACCTCGGCGTGGTTGAGGACGGCCGCGCCCGACTCGACGGCCGCGCGGACCGTCATGACGGCCATCCGCGCGTCGTTCATCTGGTCGTCGCCGTACACGGCCACGGCCCGCAGATTGTCCGTCCGCAGCTCGGGCACCGCGCGCCGGGCCTTCGCCGGGCTCAGCAGATGCCCCACGCCGTCGCCGAAGGCGGACAGCGCCGAGTACGCGAAGACACCGGCGCCCAGCTTGGCCGCGCTGTGCGGCCCGTCCTTGTAGACGGGCAGATAGAAGGTGAGCGGGTTCGCCAGGTGCGGCGCCACGCGGCGGGAGACCGCGCGGCGCTCGAAGTGGTTCTCGGCGACCAGCTTCACCTCACCGGTCTGCAAGTAGCGCAGACCGCCGTGGAGCAGTTTGGAGGAGGCCGAGGAGGTGGCGCCCGCGAAGTCGCCACCGTCCACCAGGGCCACCCGCAGTCCCGACTGGGAGGCGTGCCAGGCAGTGGAGATCCCGAGGATGCCGCCGCCGATGACCAGCAGGTCATAGGTGGCACGGGACAGTTGCTCCCGGGTCTCGGCACGGCTCGGGAGGGAGCCGCCGGCCGGATGCGTCCCCAGGGCGGGACCGCTGTGAAGGGTGGTCATGGTGCCTCCTCGCTCGGACGGACGGACCCGGGTCAGTTCTCGTCGTCGTCCACCCAGGCCTTGGTGCGGTCCACGGCCTTGAGCCAGTTCTTGTACTCACGGTCGCGCTTCGTGGCGTCCATGTCCGGCGTCCACTCCGCGGCACGGCGCCAGTTGGCCCGCAGCGCGTCGGTGTCCGGCCAGAAGCCGACGGCGAGCCCGGCGGCGTACGCGGCGCCCAGACAGGTCGTCTCGGCGACCATCGGGCGTACGACGGGCGCGTCGAGGACGTTGGAGAGCGTCTGCATCAGCAGGTTGTTGGCGGTCATACCGCCGTCGACCTTGAGGGACGTCAGCTCCACCTTGGAGTCCTTGGTCATCGCGTCGCTGATCTCACGGGTCTGCCAGGCCGTGGCCTCCAGCACCGCGCGGGCGATGTGCGCCTTGGTGACATAGCCGGTGAGACCGGCGATCACACCGCGGGCGGCCGAGTCCCAGTGGGGCGCGAACAGCCCCGAGAAGGCGGGGACGAAGTACGCGCCGCCGTTGTCCTCCACGGAGGAGGCCAGTGTCTCGATCTCGGGCGCGGTCTTGATCAGGCCCATCTGGTCGCGCATCCACTGCACGAGGGCGCCGGTGACGGCGATGGAGCCCTCCAGCGCGTACACCGCGGGCTGGTCCCCGATGCGGTAACCGACCGTGGTCAGCAGCCCGTTGTAGGAATTGATGGGCTTGTGGGCGGTGTTCATCAGCATGAACGTGCCGGTGCCGTACGTCGACTTGGCCTCACCCTCGGCGAAGCAGCACTGGCCGAACAGGGCCGCCTGCTGGTCACCGAGCGCCGAGGCGACCGGAATCCCGTTCAGCGGGCCGCCCTTGGCCGTGCCGTACACCTCGGAGGAGGAACGGATCTTCGGGAGCATCGCCATCGGGACCCCGATGGAGTTGCAGATCTTCGGGTCCCACTCCAGCGTGTCGAGGCGCATCAGCATCGTGCGGGAGGCGTTGGTGACGTCCGTGACGTGCACGCCGCCGTCGGTGCCGCCGGTCAGATTCCAGATGACCCAGGAGTCCATCGTGCCGAACAGGATGTCGCCGCTCTCGGCGCGCTCGCGCAGGCCCTCGACGTTGTCCAGCAGCCAGCGGGCCTTCGGCCCGGCGAAGTAGGTCGCCAGCGGCAGCCCGGTGTCCCGGCGGAAGCGGTCCTGGCCCACGTTGCGGCCCAGTTCCTTCACGAGCCCGCTGGTGCGGGTGTCCTGCCAGACGATGGCGTTGTGGACGGGCTCACCGGTGTTCTTGTCCCAGAGCATGGTGGTCTCGCGCTGGTTGGTGATCCCGATCGCCAGCACGTCGGCCTTGGTGATGCCGGCCTTCTCGATGGCGTTCGCCACGACTTCCTGGACGTTGGTCCAGATCTCCTTGGCGTCGTGCTCGACCCAGCCCGGCTTCGGGAAGATCTGCTGGTGCTCCTTCTGGTCGACGGCGACGATGCGCCCGTCGACGTCGAAGACGATGCAGCGGCTGGACGTGGTGCCCTGGTCGATGGCCGCGATGAACGGGCCCGTTCCGTGGGAGGAAGTCCCGGTGCTCTGTGTCTCACTCACGGTGTCTGCTCCTGCTCGGTGCGGAGGGCGGAGGAAGTCGGGGCTGGCGGCCTACTTGAAGGCCCAGTTGTAGAGACCGGCCGCCGCGGCGGCGCCGATCAGCGGGGCGACGACGGGGATCCACGCGTACGTCCAGTCGGAGCCGCCCTTGTTGGGCAGCGGCAGCAGCGCGTGGACGATACGGGGGCCGAGGTCACGGGCCGGGTTGATCGCGTATCCGGTGGGGCCACCGAGCGAGAGGCCGATGCCCACCACGACCAGGGCGGTGATCAGTACGCCCAGCACACCCAGGCCGTTGCCCTCGTCGTTCAGGCCCTGGGTGAGGATCGCGATGACCAGGACGAAGGTGGCGATGATCTCGGTGAGGACGTTCTGCACGGTGTGCCGGATCTCCGGACCCGTCGAGAAGATGCCCAGGACCGGACCGGCCTTGGGCGCCGCCTTCTGGTCGACCAGGCCCTCGATCGCCGGCTGCTGGGCGAGGATCTCCCGGTCGGTCAGATGGGCCTTGAACTGCCCCATGTACGTCACCCAAACCAGGAAAGCGCCGATCATGGCGCCCAGCAACTCGCTCGCCATGTAGAGCGGGACATCGCTCCACTCCGTACCGCCGGATATCGCGAGACCGAGGGTGACCGCGGGGTTCAGATGGGCGCCCGAGACGCCGGCGGCGAGATACGCCCCGGTGAGGACCGCGAATCCCCATCCGAAGCTGATGGCGACCCAGCCCGCGTCGTGCGATTTGGAGCGCTTGAGGACGACGCCCGCCACCACGCCACCGCCGAGCAGGATCAGGAGAGCGGTACCAACGGTCTCGCCTATGAAGATGTCGAAGTGTGACACCCAAGACTCCTTCGTCCAGGGGAAGGCGGACCAGCGGCTCGCACCGATGGTCCGAGCCCTCAGGTGAGGGCGTTGCCGGCCTCTGGCCTTGTCGTGCACACATGTTGACCCGTCGATCAATGTTCGACAATGCCGACCGCTGCACGGCAGTGTCATCCTGGGGTGAAGGAGTCGTCAAGGGTCCCGTCGCCGGAACCTTGTACTTCTCAGATCATCAGCCATGCGACTCAAAACCGCCCGGCGCCGACATCCCTGGACACCGAACGCGCACATTCGCGCACCGCCGTGATCAGCTCCGGACGAATCTCGCCGTCCTCGCACAGTCGTTCCACCGCTCCGGTGAGAGCTATGGCGCCGACCGGCATCCGCCGCCTGTCATGGATCGGCGCGGCCACCGCGGCCACCCCCTCCCATGTCTCCTCGACGTCCGTCGCCCACCCCCGCGACCGCGTGAGTTCGAGAATCGACTCGAACTGCTCCAGATCGGTGACGGTGCGCGCGGTCAGCCGCTCACGGGTACCCCTGACCGCCTCACCGCGGGCCACCGGGTCGTACGCCGCCAGCACCTTCCCCAGGGCCGTGGAGTGCAGCGGCTGCATCGCCCCCACCTCCAGCACCTGCCGGCTGTCGTCGGGCCGGAAGACGTGGTGCACGATCAGTACGCCCTCCAGATGCAGCACCCCGACATGCACGCTCTCGCCGCTGGACCGCGCCAGATCGTCCGTCCAGACCAGGGCGCGGGACCGCAGCTCATGGACGTCCAGATAGCTGTTGCCCAGCCGCAGCAGCTCCGCGCCCAGCTGATAGCGGCCGGAGGCCGGATCCTGCTCCACGAAACCCTCCTCCTGGAGGGTGCGCAGAATGCCGTGCGCCGTGCCCTTGGCCAGCCCGAGGGAGGAGGAGATGTCGGACAGGCCGAGCCTGCGCTCGCCGCCCGCCAGGAGCCGCAGTACCGCCGCCGCGCGCTGGAGAGACTGGATACTCTTCGCCATCGGCCGGACCTCCGTAATGCCAGTCGTTCGACAATGCTGAACATTATCGGTCCATGCCGACTCGCCGTTACGGATGACGGATTCCTCGCCGCCCGCTCCCCGCGCCCGGGGGCGCGACCGTCCGCCCCGTGAAACGCTGCGCCGTACGGAGCCGGGCACCGCTACCCTGGCCGGGTGCCCCTTCCACCGGAAGGGGCAAAGCCGACAGCCGTCGCATCCCCGGGAGTATTTTCATGGCCCCGTCCTCCAGCATTTCCGCCGACAGCCGGACCCGAATCGAAGCGCTGCGCGAAGCGCTCGCCACCCGTGTGGTGGTGGCTGACGGGGCGATGGGCACGATGCTCCAGGCGCAGGACCCGACCATGGAGGACTTCCAGGACCTGGAAGGCTGCAACGAGATCCTCAATGTGACCCGCCCGGACATCGTGCGCTCGGTCCATGAGGAGTACTTCGCGGTCGGTGTCGACTGCGTGGAGACCAACACCTTCGGTACGAACTTCGCCGCGCTGGCCGAGTACGACATCCCCGAGCGCGTCTTCGAACTGTCGGAGGCGGGCGCGCGCATCGCCCGCGAGGTCGCGGACGAGTTCACGGTCTCGACCGGGCAGCAGCGATGGGTGCTGGGCTCGATGGGCCCGGGCACGAAGCTGCCGACACTCGGACACGTGGACTATGTGACGCTGCGCGACGCCTACCAGCGCAACGCCGAGGGCATGATCGCCGGTGGCGCGGACGCGCTGCTGGTGGAGACGACGCAGGATCTCCTCCAGACGAAGGCCGCGATCCTCGGCGCCCGACGGGCTCTCGACGCCACGGGCACGAAGCTGCCGGTCATCTGCTCGGTGACCGTCGAGACGACGGGGACGATGCTGCTGGGGTCGGAGATCGGCGCCGCGCTCACCGCGCTGGAGCCGCTCGGCATCGACATGATCGGTCTGAACTGCGCCACCGGCCCGGCGGAGATGAGCGAGCACCTGCGCTATCTGGCCCGGCACTCGCGTATCCCGATCTCCTGCATGCCCAACGCCGGGCTGCCCGTCCTCGGCAAGGACGGGGCGCACTATCCGCTGACCGCGGGCGAACTCGCCGACGCGCAGGAGAACTTCGTACGCGACTACGGCCTGTCCCTGGTCGGCGGCTGCTGCGGTACGACTCCCGAGCATCTGCGGCAGGTGGTCGAGCGGGTGCGGGGCGCGGCCGTGACGGAGCGGGAACCGCGGCCGGAGCCGGGCGCGGCGTCGCTCTACCAGAGCGTGCCGTTCCGCCAGGACACCTCGTATCTGGCGATCGGTGAGCGGACGAACGCCAACGGGTCGAAGAAGTTCCGCGAGGCGATGCTGGAAGGCCGCTGGGACGACTGCGTGGAGATGGCACGGGGCCAGATCCGTGAGGGCGCGCATCTGCTGGACCTCTGCGTCGACTACGTGGGCCGGGACGGTGTCGCGGACATGGCGGAGCTGGCGGGCCGGTTCGCCACCGCCTCCACGCTGCCCATCGTGCTGGACTCCACGGAACTGCCGGTCCTGCGGGCGGGGTTGGAGAAGCTCGGCGGGCGCGCGGTCATCAACTCCGTCAACTACGAGGACGGCGACGGCCCGGAGTCACGCTTCGCGCTGGTGACCCAGCTGGCGGTGGAGCACGGCGCCGCGCTGATCGCGCTGACGATCGACGAGGAGGGGCAGGCCCGTACGCCGGAGCACAAGGTGGCGGTCGCGGAGCGGCTGATCGCGGATCTGACGGGGAACTGGGGTGTGCGTGAGTCGGACATCCTCATCGACACCCTGACCTTCACGATCTGCACCGGTCAGGAGGAGTCGCGCAAGGACGGCATCGCCACCATCGAGGCGATCCGCCGGCTGAAGGAGCGCCACCCCGACGTCCAGACCACGCTCGGTCTGTCGAACATCTCCTTCGGCCTCAACCCGGCCGCGCGTATCGTCCTCAACTCGGTGTTCCTGGACGAGTGCGTGAAGGCCGGTCTGGACTCGGCGATCGTCCACGCCTCGAAGATCCTGCCGATCGCCCGGCTGGAGGAGGAGCAGGTCAAGGTCGCGCTCGACCTCATCTACGACCGGCGCGAAGAGGGTTACGACCCCCTCCAGAAGCTGATGGAGCTGTTCGAGGGCGTCAACACCAAGTCGATGAAGGACGGGCGGGCCGAGGAACTGCTCGCCCTCCCGCTGAACGAACGCCTGGAGCGGCGCATCATCGACGGCGAGAAGAACGGTCTGGAGGACGATCTCACCGCCGCTCTCGCCGAGCGTCCCGCCCTCGCGATCGTCAACGACACCCTGCTGAACGGGATGAAGGTCGTCGGCGAGCTGTTCGGCTCCGGTCAGATGCAGCTGCCGTTCGTGCTCCAGTCGGCCGAGGTCATGAAGACGGCCGTGGCATTCCTCGAACCGCACATGGAGAAGACCGACGACGACGGCAAGGGCACGATCGTCCTGGCCACGGTGCGCGGGGACGTGCACGACATCGGGAAGAACCTGGTCGACATCATCCTCTCCAACAACGGCTACACCGTGGTCAACCTCGGTATCAAGCAGCCGGTGTCCGCGATCCTGGAGGCCGCCGAGGAGCACCGGGCGGATGTGATCGGGATGTCGGGGCTGCTGGTGAAGTCCACGGTGATCATGAAGGAGAACCTCCAGGAGCTGAACCAGCGCAAGATGGCGGCCGACTTCCCCGTCATCCTCGGCGGCGCGGCCCTCACGCGTGCCTATGTGGAGCAGGACCTGCACGAGATCTACGAGGGTGAAGTCCGCTACGCCCGCGACGCGTTCGAGGGACTGCGGCTGATGGACGCGCTGATCGGCATCAAGCGCGGCGTCCCCGGAGCCGTACTCCCCGAGCTGAAGCAGCGCCGCGTCAAGCAGGTTCCCGCCGCAGCCGTGGTCGAACGCCCCGAGGAAGGCGCGGTGCGCTCCGACGTCTCGGTGACCAACCCCGTCCCCGAACCGCCGTTCTGGGGCACGCGCGTCATCAAGGGCATCCAGCTCAAGGAGTACGCCTCCTGGCTGGACGAGGGCGCGCTCTTCAAGGGGCAGTGGGGGCTGAAGGAGGCGCGCAAGGGCGGGCCGTCGTACGAGGAGCTGGTGGAGTCTGAGGGCCGGCCGCGTCTGCGGGGCTGGCTGGAGCAGCTCCAGACCCGCAACCTCCTGGAGGCGGCCGTGGTCTACGGCTACTTCCCCTGTGTGTCCAAGGGCGACGACCTGATCCTGCTCGGCGATGACGGCTCGGAGCGCACCCGGTTCACCTTCCCCCGCCAGCGCCGGGGCCGGCGGCTGTGCCTGGCGGACTTCTTCCGGCCGGAGGAGTCCGGGGAGACCGATGTGGTCGGCCTCCAGGTCGTCACGGTCGGGTCGAAGATCGGCGGCGCGACGGCCGAACTCTTCGAGAAGAACGCCTACCGCGACTATCTCGAACTGCACGGCCTGTCGGTCCAGCTCGCCGAAGCCCTCGCCGAGTACTGGCACGCCCGGGTCCGCTCCGAGCTGGGCTTCGCGGGGGAGGACCCGTCCGACGTCGAGGACATGTTCGCGCTGAAGTACCGGGGCGCGCGATTCTCGCTCGGTTACGGCGCCTGCCCCGACCTGGAGGACCGGGCGAAGATCGCCGACCTCCTGGAGCCCGGCCGGATCGGTGTCGAACTCTCGGAGGAGTTCCAGCTCCACCCCGAACAGTCCACCGACGCCATCGTCATCCACCACCCCGAAGCCAAGTACTTCAACGCCCGATAAGGCACTGAACGCGCATTTCGCGCGGGCAGGTCGTATGCTTGTCGGTCCAGTGTTGGCCGGTTGCCGGACCTGGCGGGATTCCCGTCGGACAAGGCGACCGGCCTTCTCGTCCCTCTCGGAGGTGTGCCGGATGACCAGTACGGTTCCCGCGTCCATGACCCGTACGGCCGAAGGATCGGCTCTCGAGGCCGTGCTGCTCGACATGGACGGCACCCTGGTCGACACCGAGGGCTTCTGGTGGGACACCGAGGTGGCGGTCTTCAAGGACCTCGGTCACACCCTCGACGACACCTGGCGCGACGTGGTCGTAGGCGGGCCGATGACCAGGAGCGCCGGCTATCTCATCGAGGCCACCGGCGCCGACATCACGCTCGCGGAGCTGACCGTGCTGCTGAACGAGCGCTTCGAGGAGCGCATCACCGTCGACGTGCCGATGATGCCGGGAGCCGCCAGGCTCCTCGCCGAGCTGGCCCACCACGGCGTGCCCACGGCCCTGGTCTCCGCCTCCCACCGGCGCATCATCGACCGGGTGCTGGAGTCCGTCGGACGCCATCACTTCGGCCTCACCGTGGCCGGTGACGAGGTGCTGAACACCAAGCCGCACCCCGACCCGTATCTGCTGGCCGCGAGCGGACTGAGCGCCGCCCCGTCCAGATGCGCCGTCATCGAGGACACGGCGACCGGAGTGGCGTCGGCCGAGGCGGCGGGCTGCCGCGTGGTGGCCGTACCGTCCGTCGCGCCCATCGCCGCCGCCGCGGGCCGGGTGATCGTGAACTCTCTCGAAGAGGTCGACCTGGTATTCCTACGTGGTCTGATGACACACAAGCACTGATACGCGCACAGAGCGTGGCCCCTGAAACTATCGAAAGTCGACGGGCATTGCGGTAAGCGCTTGCGGAGGCCGTTCGTTGATCATTTCGGTCCCGATCGTGGCAACCTGAGGGAAATGTGCGTGACGTTTGTCACCCTCCGTGTTGCCACCGAGGGTGACCGTGCCCGTTCCGTGTCCCTGGTCTGCCCGTTCGCCGCGCCGAATCGGGCACCCATGTGTCCCGATTCATTACCTGATGTGCGAATCATTCTGCTGGGCCGATACCGCTTCACCTCTATTGCTGATCGCTTTGCGATTACGCCTGTACCAGGCCCGGTTCATAAGATCCGCACCCGCCGACTAATCTCGTCGCGAGAACTTCGCCACCCGTTCGCCCGTCTCAACGGTGTGTTCCGACGGTCAATCACGTCGCGAAATTCTCAACCGCCGTTGTACCGCTCGGGGTTCGGATGAGGGAGTACGTCCAGGATGAAGCGCAAGAGTCTCGTGCTGCCGGTTGTGGCCGGTCTGCTCGCCCCGGTGCTCGTCGCCTGCGGCGGCTCGGACGGCTCGTCCGGCAGCGGTGACGCCATTGTCGTGGGCACGACGGACCAGTTCACCGCCACCAAGGAGTCTCCGGCGCCCTTCGACCCGGCGTTCGCGTACGACAACGGCTCCTGGAACGTCCTGCGCCAGTCCCTCCAGACGCTGATGCACGTCCCGCGCGGCGGCGGCGCCCCGGTCCCCGAGGCCGCGTCCAACTGCCGGTTCTCCGACAACCAGAACGAGAGCTACCGCTGCGAACTGCGCGACGGGCTGAAGTTCGCGAGCGGCGCCGACGTCACCTCGGAGGATGTGAAGTTCTCCATCGGGCGTGTCATCGACATCGACTCCGAGGCCAGCGCGGTGGGCCTGCTCGCGAACATCGACACGATCGAGACGCCCAGCGACACCGAGGTCATCTTCCACCTCAAGACCTCCGACGCCACGTTCCCGTACAAGCTCTCGACGCCCATCACCGGCATCGTCGACCCTCAGTCGTACGACGGCAAGAAGCTCCGCGACGGCTTCGAGGTCAACGGCTCGGGCCCGTACAACTTCAAGGCCGAGGTGGAGGACGACCGGATCGTCAAGGCCGTCTTCACCAAGAACGACTCGTACAAGGGCGACCTCAAGCTCCGCAACGACAAGGTCGAGCTGCGCTCGTACCCCGACGCCGCCGCCATGGGCAAGGCCCTCGACTCCGGCGAGATCGACGTGATGGCACGCACCATGTCGCCGGACCAGATCGAGGAGATGGCCGCCAAGCCCAAGGACAGCATCGCGCTGACCGAGATGCCGGGGCTGGAGATCCGCTACCTCGCCTTCGACACCGAGGAGCCCGCCGTGAAGGAGAAGGCCGTACGCCAGGCCGTCGCCGCCCTCGTGGACCGCGGCCAGATCGCCTCCGAGGTGTACGGCTCCACCGCCGAGCCCCTCTACTCGCTCATCCCGGCGACCGTCACGGCGCACACCAACTCGTTCTTCAACAAGTACGGCGAGCCCGACCGGGCCGAGGCGCAGAAACTCCTCGACGACGCCGGGGTCGAGACGCCGGTGAAGTTCACCCTGAACTACACCACCGACCACTACGGCGAGGCCACGGCCAAGGAGTTCGAGACGCTGAAGAAGCAGCTCAACTCCAGCGGGCTCTTCGACGTCGACACCAAGGGCGCCGAGTGGTCGAAGTTCCGGCCCGCCCAGACGCGCGGTGAGTACGCCGTCTACGGCATGGGCTGGTTCCCCGACTTCCCGGACCCGGACAACTTCGTCGCGCCGTTCCTCGACGAGGACAACTTCCTCAACGCGCCGTACGCCAACAAGAAGGTGATCGGCAACCTGATCCCGCAGTCGCGCCGCGAGGCCGAGCGCAGCGCCGCCTCGAAGTCCTTCGTGGAGATCCAGAACATCGTCGCCGAGGAGGTGCCCGTGCTGCCGCTCTGGCAGGGCAAGCAGTACGTCGCCGCCGCCGACGACATCTCCGGTGTGGAGTGGGCCCTCAACCCCTCGGGCGAACTGCTGTTCTGGGAGCTGGGCACCGGCAGCGCCGTCTGACCGGCCAGTCCGCCGTACGAGAAGAGGTCACCGGCATCCGTGCGATGCCGGTGACCTCTCTCGTGCCGACCATCCTCGTGCCGACCGTCCGTCCGCGCGTCGGGCTACTGGGCGCCGGGGCGCACCAGACCGCTCTCGTAGGCGTACACCGCCGCCTGGACGCGGTCGCGCAGGCTCAGCTTCGTCAGCACATGACCCACATGCGTCTTGACCGTCGTCTCGCTGACGAAGAGGTCCGCCGCGATCTCGGCGTTGGACAGTCCGCGCGCCACCAGCTTCAGCACCTCCACCTCGCGCTCGGTCAGCGTGTGCAGGGTGTCCGGCACCTGCTCGTCGCCCGACGGCAGATGGTCCGCGTACTTGTCGAGCAGCCTGCGGGTGATGCTCGGCGCCAGCATCGCCTCACCGGCGGCCACCACCCGGATCGCCTGCACCAGCTCGTTCGCGGGCGCGTCCTTGAGCAGAAAGCCGCTCGCCCCGGCGCGCAGCGCCTCCACCACGTACTCGTCCAGATCGAACGTCGTCAGCACCAGCACCTTCGCCGGGCCGTCCTTGCCGGGACCGGTGATCTGGCGGGTCGCCTCGACACCGTCCATACGCGGCATACGGATGTCCATCAGCACCACGTCGGGCTGGAGCGCCCGGACCTGGTCGATGGCCTGGAGACCGTCGCCGGCCTCACCGACGACCGCGATGTCCTGCTCGGCCTCCAGGATCATCCGGAAGCCGGTGCGCAGCAGTGGCTGGTCATCGACCAGTAGGACGCGGATCGCCACGGGAACTCCTTCGACGGGACGTGATCCCGGTCCATTCTGCCTTGAGCGCCCGGCCACGACCTCGGCGGGCACGGACACGACACGCCCTAGCCCCCCTGAGCGGGCTCGGCGGAGACCGCCGCCCCCGCGTCGGGCGCGACCGGCTCGGCGTCCCGCGCCGGCGGCACCGTCAGCGGATACACCGGCGGCGTGCCACCGAACTCCGGACACACCGCCTGGTGGTCGCACCAACCGCACAGCTTCGTCGGCCGGGGCCGCCAGTCGCCCGTCTCCGTCGCCAGCCTGATCGCCTCCCAGAGCGCCAGCAGCTTGCGCTCGATCCGCTCCAGATCGGCCACCACCGGGTCGTACGTCAGAACATCCCCACTGCCCAGATAGACCAGCTGGAGCCGGCGCGGCACCACCCGCTTCAGCCGCCAGATCACCAGCGCGTAGAACTTCATCTGGAACAGCGCGCCCTCCGCGTACTCCGGACGCGGTGCCTTGCCCGTCTTGTAGTCGACGATCCGCACCTCGCCCGTCGGGGCCACGTCCACCCGGTCGATCACCCCGCGCAACCGCAGCCCCGACTCCAGCTCCGTCTCCACGAACAGCTCACGCTCGGCCGGCTCAAGACGCGTCGGATCCTCCAGAGAGAACCACCGCTCCACCAACTGCTCGGCCTCCGACAGCCAGCGCGTCAGCCGCTCGCCGCCGTCTTCCCCCGTGAACAGCTCGCCCAACTCCGGCCGCGACTCCAGCAGACGGTCCCACTGCCCGGGAACCATCGACCTGGCGCGCGGCGCCGTACGCTCCACAGCGGGGTCGTCGAACAGTCTCTCCAGCACCGCGTGCACCAGCGTCCCCCGGGTCGCCGCCTCGCTCGGCTTCTCCGGCAGCTTGTCGATCACCCGGAACCGGTACAGCAGAGGGCACTGCATGAAGTCGCTCGCACGCGACGGCGACAGCGAAGTGGGCTGCTGACTCGTACTCATGACGCAGACCCTACGGCCCGCCACTGACAGCGAGCGGAATACCATCGACGTAAGAACCTCGCGCACAGCATCATCGAGCGAGCGACGGTGCCGCAACGAAGGGACGACGTGAAAAAGGACGACGAGAGCGGCGAGAGCAGGAGGCCGCGGTCCGGTCCTGAGGACGCGCCACCCGGCGGCAAGCGGAAGCGCCCCGAAGACCCCGGCGGCGGAATTCTCATGGGCCGCCCCTTCGGCGTGCCCGTCTACGTCGCCCCCAGCTGGTTCCTGGTGGCCGCGCTCATCACCTGGGTCTTCGGCGGCCAGCTCGACCGCGTACTGCCCCACCTCGGCGGGGTCAGCTATCTCGTCGCGCTCTTCTTCGCCGTCGCCTTCTACGCCTCCGTACTCGTCCACGAACTGGCCCACACGGTCGTCGCGCTGCGCTACAAACTGCCCGTGCGCCGCATCCAGCTCCAGTTCTTCGGCGGTGTCTCCGAGATCGAGAAGGAGTCGGAGACACCCGGCCGCGAATTCATGCTCGCCTTCGTCGGCCCGCTGCTCTCCCTGGTCCTCGCCGGCTTCTTCTATCTCACGATGGCCGCCGTCGAACCGGGCACCGTCCCCGGCGTCCTCCTCGCCGGACTGATGATCTCCAACCTCATCGTCGCCGCCTTCAATCTGCTCCCCGGGCTCCCGCTGGACGGCGGCCGGATGCTGCGCGCCGTCGTGTGGAAGATCACCGGCAAGCCCATGGCCGGCACCGTCGCCGCCGCCTGGGTCGGCCGGGCCCTCGCCGTCGCCGTCCTCATCGGCCTGCCGCTCCTCACCCACACCGGCGCCCTCGGCAACTCCACCAAGGACATCGGCGGCGTCGAGACCGTCACCGACGCGCTCCTCGCCGCCATCCTCGCCGCGATCATCTGGACCGGCGCGGGCAACAGCCTGCGCATGGCGCGCCTCCGCGAACACCTGCCCGATCTGCGGGCCCGCGCCCTCACCCGGCGCGCCGTCCCCGTCGAATCGGCCACCCCGCTCTCCGAGGCGCTGCGCCGCGCCAACGAGGCCGGAGCCCGCGCACTCGTCGTCGTGGACGGCCAGGGCGAACCGACCGCGCTGGTCCGCGAGGCCGCCATCGTCGGCGTCCCCACCCACCGCCGTCCCTGGGTCGCCGTCAGCGGCCTCGCCAACGACCTCACCGACGGTATGAAGGTCCCCGCCGAGCTGGCCGGAGAAGCCCTCCTCGACCGTCTGAGGGCCAACCCCGCCACCGAGTATCTGGTCGTCGAGGACACCGGCGAGATCTACGGAGTCCTGTCCACCGCCGACGTCGAACGCGCCTTCGTCGCCGCCATGGCCAGGCCCGACGCCAAGTAGCACCGCCCCACGCCAGGTGAGGGAGCCTCAAAAGAAGCAGGTAGTCTGACCGCATGTCCGAACCGACCGGTGCCGCCCGTCGTCGCGGCCCCTTCAAGGTCGGGGACCAGGTCCAGCTCACCGACCCCAAGGGACGCCACTACACCTTCACGCTCGAAGCGGGGAAGAATTTCCACACCCACAAGGGTTCCTTCCCCCACGACGAGCTGATCGGTGCTCCCGAGGGCAGTGTTGTCCGCACCACGGGAAACGTCGCCTACCTCGCGCTGCGCCCCCTGCTCCCCGACTACGTCCTGTCCATGCCCCGCGGCGCCGCCGTGGTCTACCCCAAGGACGCGGGCCAGATCCTGGCCTTCGCCGACATCTTCCCCGGCGCCCGCATCGTCGAAGCCGGAGTGGGATCGGGCTCGCTCAGCAGCTTCCTGCTGCGCGCCATCGGCGACCAGGGCATGCTGCACTCCTACGAGCGCCGGCAGGACTTCGCCGACATCGCCCAGCAGAACGTGGAGCGCTACTTCGGCGGTCCGCACCCCGCCTGGCAGCTCACCGTCGGCGACCTCCAGGACAACCTCAGCGACACCGAGGTCGACCGGGTCATCCTCGACATGCTCGCCCCGTGGGAGTGCGTCGAACCGGTGTCGAAGGCCCTCGTGCCCGGCGGCATCCTCTGCGCGTACGTCGCCACGACCACCCAGCTCGCCCGCACCGTCGAGACGATCCGCGAGCACGGCTCGTTCAACGAGCCCGCCGCCTGGGAGTCGATGGTCCGCAACTGGCACGTCGAAGGGCTGGCCGTACGCCCCGACCACCGCATGATCGGCCACACGGGCTTCCTCATCACCGCCCGCCGCCTCGCCGACGGCGTGGAGCCGCCCCTGCGCCGGCGCCGCCCCTCGAAGGGCGCGTACGGCGACGACTACGACGGCCCCGGCAGCGGCTCCCGGGACTGACCCGGCGTCACCTTCCCCGCAACACATCGGCGCCGCCGCCGAGTTCACGTCCACCCGACGCGAACTCGGCGGCGGCGACTTTACGTTGGCCTTAACGACCCCGCTGTTCCACCGCACTGTGACGTGTGGCACGATTCACGCCACCCCCACCGGCACTGCCTTCACAGGAGACACCGCGTGCAGATCTCCGACGTCCCGGACCTCGCGCACACCCGCCCGCGTCCCGTGCACTGGCTCGCCACGGCCACCGCGATGGCCGCCGTGGTGGCCGCCGCCGGTCTGCTCCAGCCCGACGCCGCCACCGCCAACCAGTCGGGCTCCGGACCCGCCGGGCGCACCGCCCCCAAGACGGCGCCGCAGCCGGCGCCCGACACCGCCGCCGTCGACTTCCCGCTCGAATGCGGTGGCGCGAAAGCACTCGTCACCAAGGAAGCCACCGGCGACCTCGACGGCGACGGCCGCCCCGAGACCGTGGCCGCCGCCCGCTGCGACGCCGGCTCCGGCACCCCGCCCAACGGCGTGTACGTCCTCACCGCCGGCAAGGACGCCGGCGCGCCCCGCGTCGTGGCCACCCTCGTCGACCCCGCCGACCGGCAGAGCGTCGCCGACCTGGACATAAGCGACGGCGTCGTCCGCGCCCGGCTCCTCGGCTACTCGGGCCCGGACGTCCCCGCCTGCTGCCCCGACGAGGACCAGCGCCTCACCTGGCAGTGGAAGAACGGCGCCTTCGTACGAAGCGCCCAGAACGAGTCACAGAGCGTCTGACCCCTCACACCCGGTGACCGCGCCGCCCGGTACGCCGACGGCGTAACCCGCCCTCACTCACCCGCCGGCACGCTCACTCCGCGTCGGGCCCGTACACCTCGACGCTGTCCGAAACGCGCCGCACATGAATACAGTCGCCCGGGCATTCCTTGGCCGAGTCGACGACATCCTTCAGGATCGGCAGCGGCACGCGCGTCGTCGCACCGGGCGACTGGAGAAGCTCGTCGTCCGCGCTCTTCACATACGCCAGCCCGTCGATGTCCAGCTCGAAGACATCGGGCGCGTACTGCGCGCAGATCCCGTCCCCGGTGCACAGGTCCTGGTCGATCCAGACCTCCAGGGGCTCACCGCCCTCGGTGACTGCGTCGCTCGGAGCCTGCTGCTGCACGGTCATATCTCCTGCCGTTTCCTGCGTCGGACGAAGCAATCGCGGGCAAGTCACGCCAGCCCTGACGGGTGTTGAACACTTCGACGATACAACCGGCCGCTTTCCGATGTTGAACGGTGGGTATTCCCCTGGCGTGAGGGAGAGCGCAAGGGTGAAGATCGGACACGCCCCGACAGTCTTTGTGATCTAGGGGTTTTAATCACCACCTACCCAGGTAGGGTCAGGAAGCGTCCAGCTCCCCTTGGAGGAGGTGAGGACCGTGGCAGCCCACGACGACAACAACCGCGGCATCCGGCCCGGACGAGGGTCCGAAGACCCGGCCGGCCAGGTTGCCTATCTTGAGCAGGAAATCGCCGTCCTGCGACGTAAGCTCGCCGACTCTCCGCGTCATACGAGGATTCTCGAAGAGCGGATCGTCGAACTACAGACAAACCTCGCAGGCGTGTCCGCGCAGAATGAGCGGCTCGCCAATACGCTGCGTGAGGCCCGCGACCAGATCGTGGCCCTCAAGGAAGAGGTCGACCGGCTCGCACAGCCGCCGGCCGGTTTCGGCGTCTTCCTGCACGCCAACGAGGACGGCACGGCCGACATCTTCACCGGGGGCCGCAAGCTCCGGGTGAACGTCAGTCCGGGCGTCGAGCTCGAAGAGCTCCGGCGCGGCCAGGAAGTCATGCTCAACGAGGCCCTCAACGTGGTCGAGGCCATGGAGTTCGAGCGGGCCGGAGACATCGTCACCCTCAAGGAGATCCTTGAGGACGGCGAGCGCGCCCTGGTCGTCGGACACACCGACGAGGAAAGAGTGGTACGCCTCGCCGAGCCCCTGCTCGACATCACCATCCGCGCCGGCGACGCCCTCCTGCTCGAACCGCGCTCCGGGTACGTCTACGAAGTGGTCCCCAAGAGCGAGGTCGAGGAGCTCGTCCTCGAAGAAGTCCCGGACGTCGACTACAGCAAGATCGGCGGCCTCGGCGGCCAGATCGAGATGATCCGCGACGCGGTCGAGCTCCCCTACCTCTACCCGGACCTCTTCAAAGAGCACGAACTGCGCCCGCCCAAGGGCATCCTGCTCTACGGTCCGCCCGGCTGCGGCAAGACTCTCATCGCCAAGGCCGTGGCCAACTCCCTCGCCAAGAAGGTCGCCGAAGTCAGCGGCCGGCCCGCGGGGAAGAGCTACTTCCTCAACATCAAGGGCCCCGAGCTTCTCAACAAGTACGTCGGCGAGACCGAGCGGCACATCCGCCTCGTCTTCCAGCGCGCCCGTGAGAAGGCCAGTGAGGGCACCCCCGTCATCGTCTTCTTCGACGAGATGGAGTCCCTCTTCCGCACCCGCGGATCCGGTGTCAGCTCGGACGTGGAGAACACCATCGTCCCCCAGCTGCTCGCCGAGATCGACGGTGTGGAGGGCCTGGAGAACGTCATCGTGATCGGCGCCTCCAACCGCGAGGACATGATCGACCCGGCGATCCTGCGCCCCGGCCGGCTCGATGTGAAGATCAAGATCGAGCGTCCCGACGCGGAGGCGGCGAAGGACATCTTCGCCAAGTACCTGCGGTCCTCGCTGCCTCTCCACGAGGACGACCTCTCCGAACACAAGGGCTCACCCGAGTCCACGGTCCAGGGCATGATCCAGTCGGTCGTCGAGCGGATGTACACCGAGTCCGAGGAGAACCGCTTCCTCGAAGTCACGTACGCCAACGGCGACAAGGAAGTCCTCTACTTCAAGGACTTCAACTCCGGCGCGATGATCCAGAACATCGTCGACCGGGCCAAGAAGATGGCGATCAAGGACTTCCTCGACGAGAACCAGCGAGGACTCCGCGTCAACCACCTCCTCCAGGCCTGCGTGGACGAGTTCAAGGAGAACGAGGACCTGCCGAACACCACCAACCCCGACGACTGGGCCCGTATCTCCGGCAAGAAGGGCGAGCGGATCGTCTTCATCCGCACCCTCGTCACCGGAAAACAGGGCGCGGACACCGGACGCTCCATCGACACGGTGGCCAACACCGGACAGTACCTGTAAGAAACAGACCGGCTGCGGATGTCCGGACGGGCATCCGCAGCCGGTTGCTTTCCCCGTACCTTTCACGACACCAGGCCAATGACGGAAACGATCTCCCCACCAGTGCAGAGGCGTTCTAGGCTCTTCGGTACCGCCGCGGCGCGCAGTGCGGGGACGGGCACCGCACACGCACCGGAGAGACAGCGGTACTTGAGCGCCGTTCCCGAAGGGGAACGCCGCCGGGCAAGGAGGGCCGCATGACCGTACGGCGAGTAATGGGCATCGAGACGGAGTACGGGATCTCCGTCCCCGGCCAACCGAACGCCAATGCCATGCTCACCTCGTCCCAGATCGTCAACGCCTACGCGGCGGCGATGCACCGGGCGCGCCGCGCCCGCTGGGACTTCGAGGAGGAGAACCCGCTGCGGGACGCACGAGGCTTCGACCTCGCCCGCGAGGCCGCCGAGTCCAGCCAGCTCACCGACGAGGACATCGGGCTGGCCAATGTGATCCTCACCAACGGCGCGCGGCTCTACGTCGACCACGCGCACCCCGAGTACAGCTCCCCGGAGATCACCAACCCGCGCGACGCCGTCCTGTGGGACAAGGCCGGCGAGCGCATCATGGCCGAGGCCGCCGAGCGCGCGGGACAGCTCCCCGGCGCCCAGCCGATCCTGCTGTACAAGAACAACACCGACAACAAGGGCGCCTCGTACGGCACGCACGAGAACTACCTGATGAAGCGGGAGACCCCGTTCTCGGACATCGTGCGCCATCTGACGCCGTTCTTCGTCTCACGGCAGGTCGTCACCGGCGCGGGCCGTGTCGGTATCGGCCAGGACGGCAACGAGCACGGCTTCCAGATCAGCCAGCGCGCCGACTACTTCGAGGTCGAGGTCGGACTGGAGACCACCCTCAAACGGCCCATCATCAACACCCGGGACGAACCGCACTCAGACGCCGAGAAGTACCGCAGGCTCCATGTGATCATCGGCGACGCGAATCTGTCGGAGATCTCCACCTATCTGAAACTCGGCACGACATCCCTGGTCCTGTCCATGATCGAGGACGGGTTCATCAACGTCGACCTGGCCGTCGACCAGCCCGTGCGCACGCTCCACCAGGTGTCGCACGACTCCTCGCTGGCCCAGCTGGTCACGCTCCGCAGCGGCCGGACACTCACCGCCGTACAGCTCCAGATGGAGTATTTCGAACTGGCCCGCAAATACGTCGAGGAGCGCTACGGCGCCGACGCCGACGAGCAGACCAGAGACGTACTGGGCCGTTGGGAGGACACGCTCAACCGCCTGGAGAACGATCCGATGAGTCTGTCGGGCGAGCTGGACTGGGTCACGAAGAAGGAGATCCTGGAGGGCTACCGCCGCCGTGACGGCCTGGAATGGGACGCCGCACGGCTGCACCTGGTGGATCTCCAGTACTCGGACGTACGCCCCGAGAAGGGCCTGTACAACCGTCTGGTGGCCCGCGGCAAGATGAGCAGGCTCCTGGACGAACCGGACGTCGAACGGGCCGAGACAAAGCCTCCGGAGGACACCCGGGCCTACTTCCGGGGCCGCTGTCTGGAGCAGTACGCGGACGACGTGGCCGCCGCCTCCTGGGACTCGGTCATCTTCGATCTGCCGGGCCGGGACTCGCTCCAGCGGGTGCCCACCCTGGAACCTCTCCGGGGCACCCGTAACCATGTGAAAGCGCTCCTGGACCGGTGCCGCACGGCCGAAGACCTGGTCCGGGTGCTCTCAGGCGGCTGAAATGGTCCCGGTGAGGGAATCATGGAGGTGGCCCCCGGACGTTGTAAGAACTGCGGGGCCGATGTCGGACCCTGCTTGTAGGGTCGGATCTTGAAGGTCACATCGAGCGGGGCAACCGAGCGGGGTGAGGGATATGGCGACCAAGGACACCGGCGGCGGACAGCAGAAGGCGACGCGTTCCACCGAGGACGTCGAGGAGCAGACCGAGGACGTACAGCAGTCCGAGGACCTCAAGGAGCGCCAGGAGAAGCTGTCGGACGACGTGGACTCCGTGCTGGACGAGATCGACGACGTGCTCGAGGAGAACGCCGAGGACTTCGTTCGAAGCTTCGTGCAAAAGGGCGGACAGTAGTCACGGCGTGACCAAGGGTTGAGGAGGTGCTCCCGAGGACGGGAGCACCTTCCCCCTGGGCGCGTCCATTCGCAACGCGGCACGCAGGCCCGGCGCGACAGGGCGATCCGCGTCCGCCACGCAGGTGGATCACCGCCACGAGACGGGTAGGGTCCGAGGCGTACTGTGCTTCAACTGCAATTCGGCCATTGGCAAGTTGGGGGAGGATCCCGACACGGTGCGCCGTGCCATCGCATACCTGGAGGGAAACGCGTGGAAGCCAACACTCGTAGCACCGGGCGTCTGCCGGCTGCCTTCCTGACGCCCGGGTCGGCCTCGTTCATGGACTTCCTGTCCGTCCACTCGCCGGAGATCCTGCCCGGCAACCGGGTGCTGCCGCCCGTCCAGGGCGCGATCGAGGCGCCGCACGGGACGACGATCGTCGCCGTGACGTTCGACGGCGGGGTCATCCTCGCCGGCGACCGGCGGGCGACCATGGGCAACATGATCGCGCAGCGCGACATCGAGAAGGTCTTCCCGGCCGACGAGTACTCGGCGGTGGGCATCGCCGGTACGGCGGGTCTCGCCGTGGAGATGGTGAAGCTGTTCCAGCTGGAGCTGGAGCACTTCGAGAAGGTCGAAGGCGCGCAGCTCTCGTTCGAGGGCAAGGCCAACCGGCTGTCCACCATGATCCGCAGCAATCTCGCCATGGCGATGCAGGGTCTGGCCGTGGTTCCGCTGTTCGCCGGCTGGGACGTGGACCGCGGGCAGGGACGTATCTTCTCGTACGACGTCACCGGCGGCCGGTCGGAGGAGCACGGGTACGCGTCGACGGGGTCGGGTTCGCTCTTCGCGCGGGGCTCGATGAAGAAGCTGTTCCGTGAGGGGCTGACGGAGGAGCAGGCCATCACCCTCGTGATCCAGGCGCTTTACGACGCGGCGGACGACGATTCGGCGACCGGTGGTCCGGATGTCGCGCGCAAGATCTACCCCATCGTCAACATCATGAGTGACGAGGGCTTCCGGCGGGTCACCGACGAGGAGTCCTCGGAGGTTGCCCGTTCGATCATCGAGCGCCGGCTGGCGCAGCCGGACGGCCCGCGCGCCGAGTTGCTCTGACGCCCGGCATCCGCTGAATAGACATGTCACTGACAGGAAGGGACGGATAGCCGGTGTCGACGCCGTTCTATGTCTCACCCCAGCAGGCCATGGCCGACCGGGCGGAGTACGCCCGCAAGGGCATCGCCCGCGGTCGCAGCCTGGTTGTGTTGCAGTACGCCGACGGCATTGTCTTCGTCGGTGAGAATCCGTCCCGCGCCTTGCACAAGTTCAGCGAGATCTACGACCGGATCGGTTTCGCCGCCGCCGGTAAGTACAACGAGTACGAGAATCTGCGCATCGGCGGCGTGCGGTACGCGGATCTGCGCGGATACACCTACGACCGCGACGATGTGACGGCCCGTGGGCTCGCCAACGTCTACGCGCAGACGCTGGGCACGATCTTCTCCAGCGCCGGCGAGAAGCCGTACGAGGTGGAGCTGGTCGTCGCCGAGGTGGGCCCGACGGCCGACGGGGATCAGATCTACCGGCTGCCGCACGACGGGTCGATCGTGGACGAGCACGGTTCGGTCGCCGTGGGTGGCAACTCCGAGCAGATCAGCACCTTCCTCGATCAGCAGCACCGTGACGGGATGTCGCTCGCCGAGGCGTTGAAGCTGGCCGTGCAGGCGCTGTCCCGGGACACCAACGGGAGCGAGCGGGAGATTCCCGCCGAGCGGCTGGAGGTGGCGGTGCTGGACCGCACCCGGCCGCAGCAGCGGAAGTTCAAGCGGGTCGTCGGCCGTCAGCTGGCGCGTCTGCTGGAGGCGGACGGTGCGGCGTCCACGCCGACGGACGCGCCTTCCGACACCGAGGAGTCCGAGGAATCGGGCGACGCCGAGAAGTGACCGGCGGGATACTCCAGGTGCCCCGGACCGCGCAAGGGTTCGGGGCACCGGTGCGTCAGGGGCCCGGCGGGGGAGCGGTCGAGCCGCGGACCACCAACGAGACGGGCAGCACGGTGTTGTCGGGCTCGCGTCCTTCGAGGATGGCGAGCAGCGCCGACATCCCGTGCTCGCCGACCTGTTCGGCGGGCAGGCGCACCGTGGTCAGCTCCGGCTCCACCGCCGTCGCGAGAGCCAGGTCGTCGAAGCCCGTGACGGAGACGTCGTCAGGCACCCGCAGCCCGAGTTTCCGTACGGCCTTGACGGCGCCCGCCGCCAGGACGTCGCTGTCGCAGATCAGGGCCGTGGGGCGGGGCCCCGGGCCGCTGAGCGCCCGCTCGGCCGCCTCCCGGGCCGCGTGCACCTCCAGGGCCGACGGCACGGTGCGTACGACCGCACCGGGCACCCCACGCACGGCCTCGGCGAGGGTGTCGGCCCGGACGGTGAACGTCCATGAGGCGACGGCGGAGGCGAGGTGCGTGATACGGCGGTGGCCGAGGCCGAGCAGATGGTCCGTCACCTGCCGCATGGCGTCGGCGATGTCGAGGTTCACATGTGCGGCGGCGCCGGATCCCGCGGGGTCGCTGTCGAGCATGACCAGGGGCAGATCGGTGCCGCGGATCGCGGCGAGCGCCTCGGCGGCGATGGACGAGGCGATGACTCCGTCCAGTGCCGCCCGCGCGGAGGCGAACGGGTCCTTGGCGGGCCCGATGCCCTCCGGCGAGGGGTAGAGGACCACACCGAAGCTGTGCTCGGCGGCGACCGACGCGGCGCCGGTGTAGACGCGGGCGAAGAACTCGTGGGTGAGCGCGGGGACGACCAGCAGGGCGGTCCTGGTGCGGCCGAGGCGGAGGTTGCGGGCGGCGAGGTTGGGCCGGTAGCCGAGCTCGCGGGCGGTGTTCCGGACGAGTCCGGCCGTACGTTCCGAGACACGGCCCCGCCACTTGTCGCCGAGGACGAGCGAGACGGTGGCCTGCGAGACCCCGGCGGCGTGCGCGACGTCCCTGCTGGTCGGCCTGGACGGCCGCGCGGCCGTGCCGGGACCGGGCCGGTCCGTACGGGGCGGCTCTGCCATGGGTGTCGTCCTTCGTGGTGACTGTCGCGGGCGCGGGGCGCCGGACCGTGTGGCCGTCAAGTCGGTGGACCCGCGGGCTGCGGACATGGTACGTATGACGCCGGACGTTATACGTAAAACTTCGTTGGGCCGGGTGAACCGGGCGAGAGAAGGGGGACCCATGGCCGCCGGCTATGTGGAGATTCTCAGAGCACCGCACGCGGCACGGCTGCTCACCGGCACGCTCGTCGGGCGGCTGCCCAGCGCCACCGGCCATATCGCCATCGTCCTGTTCACCCGCGACGCGGGCGGCAGCTACACCCTCGCGGGCGCCCTGACGGCCGTCTACGGACTCGCCACCGCGATAGGCCAGCCGCTCCTCGGCCGGGCCGTGGACCTGGTCGGCCAGCCGCGCGTCCAGCTCCCCGCCGCGATCGTCTCCGCCCTCGGCACGCTCCTCCTCGCCGTCATGGGAATCGACCCGCTGCCCCTCGCCTTCGCGGCGGTCGTCGTCGCGGGCCTCTTCACCCCGCCGCTCGAAGGCGGTCTGCGGGCCCTGTGGCCGAGCGTCCTGGGCCGCGAGGACCGGGTGCACCGGGCGTACGCCATGGACGCCGTGGCGCAGGAGGTGATGTTCACGGCGGGCCCGCTGCTCGTCACCCTCCTCGTCTCCCTCTGGTCCCCGGCCGCCGCGCTCCTGGTCATCAACGCCATAGGCGTCCTCGGCGCGCTCACCGTGGTGCTGTCCAAGCCCTCGCGCGCGTGGCGCTCGGCGCCCCGGGAGGCGCACTGGCTCGGCGCCCTGCGCTCGCCGGGACTCCTCGCGCTGCTCGCCGCCTTCCTCTTCATCGGTCTGGCGCTCGGCTCGATCACCGTCGCCGGTGTCGCGTACGCCGACGACCAGGGCCGCGAGTCGGTGTACGGCTGGCTGATGGCCGCCCTCGGTCTCGGCGCGCTGGTGGGCGGTCTCGCGTACGGAGCGCGGCAGTGGACCGGCACTCCCGAGCGCAGGCTGCTGTGGATCACCGCGCTGCTCGCGGCCGGCTATCTGCCGCTGGCGCTCACCCCGGGCGTGGTGGCGATGACCGGGCTCGCCGCGCTCGCCGGGGTCTTCCTGGCGCCCGCGCTGGCCTGCGCGTTCATCGTGGTCGACCGGCACGCGCCGCGCGGCACGGTCACGGAGGCGTTCTCCTGGCTCGTGACGACCTTCGGCGTCGGCACCGCGTTCGGTACGGGGGTGGCCGGCCCGGCCGTCGAACTGGCCGGGACGTCGGCGGGCTTCGCCGTCGCGGGGGCGGGCGGTGTCGCCGCGCTGCTGGTTCTGCTGGCCACCCGGAAGGTCCTCGCGGCTCCCGTCGCCGGTACCGGGAGCGACCTCGCCGGGGCGGTCGGTTACGAAAATGATCGCAACGGTGCGGCCCAACACGGTTTCAGCTCAGGCCATCAGGCGTAATGTTCAGACATGGACCGCCGCATTTTCGGGCTGGAGAACGAGTACGGCGTCACGTGCACCTTCAGGGGACAGCGCCGGCTGTCACCTGACGAAGTGGCGCGCTACCTCTTCCGCCGTGTTGTGTCATGGGGCCGCAGCAGCAACGTCTTCCTGCGGAACGGCGCCCGCCTCTACCTCGACGTGGGATCGCATCCGGAGTACGCGACACCCGAATGCGACAACGTGACCGAGCTGGTCACGCACGACAAGGCGGGCGAGCGCATTCTCGAAGGCCTGCTCGTCGACGCCGAACGCCGCCTGCACGAGGAGGGAATCGCGGGCGACGTCTATCTGTTCAAGAACAACACCGATTCGGCGGGGAACTCCTACGGCTGCCACGAGAATTATCTCGTCGCCCGCCACGGGGAATTCTCCCGGCTCGCGGACATCCTCATCCCGTTCCTCGTGACCCGGCAGCTGCTGTGCGGCGCCGGAAAGGTGCTACAGACCCCGCGTGGCGCGGTCTACTGCGTCAGTCAGCGTGCCGAGCACATCTGGGAGGGTGTCAGCTCCGCCACCACCCGTTCGCGTCCGATCATCAACACCCGCGACGAACCGCACGCCGACGCGGAGCGGTACCGGCGGCTGCATGTCATCGTCGGCGACTCGAACATGTCCGAGACGACGATGCTCCTCAAGGTCGGTGCCACGGATCTCGTGCTGCGCATGATCGAGGCGGGCACGGTCATGCGTGACCTCACCCTGGAGAACCCGATCCGGGCCATCCGCGAGGTCAGCCACGACATCACCGGTCAGCGCAAGGTGCGCCTGGCCAGTGGTCGCGAGGCGTCCGCCATCGAGGTCCAGCGGGAGTACTACGAGAAGGCCGTGGACTTCGTGGACCGCCGGGGCATCCGCACCGGCACCGTGGAG
Source organism: Streptomyces sp. NPDC006643 (assembly GCF_042870175.1). Taxonomy (NCBI): domain Bacteria; kingdom Bacillati; phylum Actinomycetota; class Actinomycetes; order Kitasatosporales; family Streptomycetaceae; genus Streptomyces; species Streptomyces sp. NPDC006643. Next base: position 27,337 of record NZ_JBIAHA010000040.1, read on the forward strand.
CAGGTCCTGGAGCTCTGGGGCCGTACGCTCGACGCGATCGAGGCGGAGGACCTGGACCGGATCGGCACCGAGATCGACTGGGTCATGAAGTACAAGCTCATCGAGCGGTACCGGGCCAAGCACAACATGACCATGTCCCACCCCCGGGTCGCCCAGATAGACCTCGCCTACCACGACATCCACCGCCGACGCGGGCTCTACTACCTGCTGGAGAAGCGCGGCCAGGCGGCCCGGATCTGCAACGACATGAAGATCTTCGAGGGCAAGTCGGTGCCCCCGCAGACCACCAGGGCCCGGCTGCGCGGCGATTTCATCCGCCGGGCGCAGGAGCAGCGACGGGACTTCACCGTCGACTGGGTCCATCTCAAGCTCAACGACCAGGCGCAGCGCACCGTGCTGTGCAAGGACCCGTTCCGCTCGGTCGACGACCGGGTCGAAAAACTGATCGCCGGTATGTAGGCGTCAACGGGCGGCATCTCCGCCGCCCCGGAACACGCCTCGGGCCCCGTACGTTCCTCGTGCGGGGCCCTTGCCACGCCCTAGAGTGTCGAGGACCCAAAATCTTCCGTCTGAGATCTGAGGAATTCGTGCGCCGACTTGCCGGCCTCGTCGTCATCCCCCTACTGCTGCTGTCCGTGGCGGCGTGCGGTGACGACGGAGGCTCCGACTCCACCTCGTCCAAGAACGGGTTTCCCGAGATCACAGCGGGTGCCAAGTTCGGTGAGAAGCCGACCCTCGGGAAAGGTGAGGGGACTCCGCCGAAGGAGTTGCAGACCGACGTCGTCAGCGAGGGCGACGGAGCGAAGCTCAAGAAGGGCGACGCGATCCAGGTCAACTACCTGGGCCAGTCGTGGGACTCGACCAAGCCCTTCGACAACAGCTTCGACCGCAAGGCGCCCTTCGATCTGACGCTCGGCGCCGGCATGGTCATCCAGGGCTGGGACAAGGGCCTGGAGGGCCAGAAGGTCGGCAGCCGTGTCGAGCTGGTCATTCCGCCGGACCTCGGTTACGGCGCGCAGGGCCAGGGCGACATCAAGCCCAACTCCACGCTGGTCTTCGTCGTGGACATCCTGAAGGCGACCGCCGTCCCGACCACCGCCAAGGGCACCGAGGTCGCGCAGGACAACGTGGACCTGCCGAAGGTCGGGGTCAACGCCGACGGCAAGGCCCCCAAGGTCACCATCCCGAAGACGGACCCGCCGAAGAAGCTCGTCTCCAACTATGTGCTGGAGAGCAAGGGCGAGGTCGTCAAGGCCACCGACACGGTCGTGCTGAACTACGAGGCGCTGCTGTGGAAGGACGCCAAGACCTTCGACAGCACGTACAAGAACGGCAAGACCGTGACGTTCCCGCTGCCGCAGCTGACCCTCAAGGGTCTGAAGGACGGCGTCGTGGGCAAGAAGGTCGGCAGCCGGGTGCTGGTCGTGATCCCGCCGGCCGAGGCGTTCGGCGACAAGGAGCAGCAGGGCATCCCCAAGAACTCCACTCTGGTGTTCGCCGTGGACATCCTGGCGAAGGTGTAAGACTGTCCCGGTTGCCCCGTTCATCATTTAGAGGAGCAGTTCAGTGAGCATCGAGAAGCCCGAGATCGACTTCCCGGGTGGCGAGCCGCCGGCCGACCTGGAGATCAAGGACATCTGGGAGGGCGAAGGCGCCGTCGCCAAGGCGGGCGACACCGTCTCCGTCCACTACGTCGGCGTGGCCTTCTCCACCGGTGAGGAATTCGACGCCTCCTGGAACCGCGGTGCGCCGTTGTCGTTCCAGCTCGGTGCCGGAAAGGTCATCTCCGGCTGGGACCAGGGCGTCCAGGGCATGAAGGTCGGCGGCCGTCGTCAGCTGACGATCCCCTCGCACCTCGCCTACGGCGAGCGTGGCGCGGGCGGCGGCGCCATCGCCCCCGGCGAGACGCTGATCTTCGTCTGCGACCTGGTCTCCGTCTGATCGACGATCTTGTCCGATCGGTTACGGACACACCGAGGGCCCATGCTGTCCGGCATGGGCCCTCGGCTTTTACCTCGGTACTCCCGGGCGGTACGGTCGACGCTCGGGTGCGGCACTATCAAATGAGGTGTGGGGCGTCGATGGCCATTGCCAAGGCCGAGCGGTTGATGAATCTCGCGCTGTGCCTGCTCGGCACCCGGCGCCCGCTCAGCAAGCGCGAGTTGCGCGAGTCCATCGAGGCGTATCTGGAAGCCGGCACCGACGACTCCTTCAACCGGATGTTCGAGCGCGACAAGGACGATCTGCGCGAACTCGGCCTGGTCATCGAGACGGTGGAGAATCTGGACGGCGAGACCGGCTATCTGGCCCGCCGGGACAGCAACCGGCTCCCCGCCATCACCCTGGACGCCGAGGAGGCCGCCGCGCTCGGGCTCGCCGCGAAGGTGTGGCAGCAGGCGCGGCTGGCGGGCGCCGCCAGCGGGGCGCTCCAGAAGCTGCGGGCGGCGGGCATGCCCGAGGCGGAGGACTCGTACGAGGCGCACCACAGCGCCCTGGAGCCGCGCATCCCCGTCCACGAGGCCGCGTTCGAACCGCTGATGCTCGCCTGCCGTGACCGCAGACCCGTCGTCTTCGACTACCGCAAGGCGAATGCGGCCAAGCCGGAGCAGCGTCAGGTGGAGCCGTGGACGCTGGAGTGCTGGCGCGGCCACTGGTATCTGGCCGGCTGGGACCGGGAGCGCCGGGCCGAGCGGGTGTTCCGGCTCTCGCGGATCAGCGGCCGGGTCCGGTCCAGGACGGGGGAGTTCACCGCGCCCGTACCCGACGTGGTGACCGTACGCGAGACGGTGGAGAGCTGGGCAGGTGAGACGGCGACGCGTTCGGCCCTGATCCGGCTGCGTTCGGAGAGCGGCTATCCGCTGCGCGCCCGGGCGGTGTCGTCCCGGGAACTGGGCGACGGCTGGGACGAGTTGGAGATCCCGTACGGTCATGGCCTGGACGCCTGGCTGGTGGAGTTCGGCCCCGACGTCGTCGTGCTGGAGCCCGCGGATCTGCGGGCCGATGTCGTGGACCGGCTGCGCGCCGTGGCCAAGGCCTGAGGGGAACGCGGACACACCATGGCAGTCAACGCCATCGACCAGACACGCCGGATGCTCTCGCTGGTGACATATCTGCGTGAGCGACCGGGCGCACACGTGAGTGATGTCGCCCGTGCCTTCGGTATCACCGAGGACGAGCTGATCTCCGACCTCGACGTCCTGCCCATGTGCGGGACCAGTTTCCGCGGCGGGGACCTTCTCGACATCGACACCGACGGTGACCGCATCTGGTGGCACAACCCGGACGACGTCGCCGAGCCACTGCGGCTGGCCGCGGACGAGGCCACCGCGCTGCTGGTGGCCGCGCGCGCCGTCGCGACGCTGCCGGGGCTGCGGGAGAGCGACCGGCAGGCGCTGCTGCGCGCCACCGCGAAGCTGGAGGCCGCCGCCGGGGAGGTGGCGGGTGCCAGCTCGCGGCTCTCGGTGACCTTCGAGTCGGAGGGGGGCGTGTTCGCCGATGTGGACCGGGCGATCTCGGAGCGGCGGCGGCTCTGGCTGCGCTACTACTCCCCGGCGCGGGACGAGCTGACCGAGCGCGAAGTCGATCCGATCAGGCTGTTCGCGGTGGGCCACACGTACATGGAGGCCTGGTGCCGGCTGTCGGAGGCGCGGCGCACGTTCCGGCTCGACCGGGTCGCGGAGATCAAGCTCCTCGACGCGCCCGCCGCGCCGCCGGAGCTGGAGCTGCGTGATCTGTCGGCGGGGCTGGTGCAGCCGTCGGCGGACGATCCGGAGGTGGTGGTGGAGGTCGGTCCCGGCGGGCGCTGGGTCGCCGAGTACTACCCGCACGACAGCGCGGAGGAGCTGCCCGACGGCGGGCTGCGGATCACGCTCCGTACACCGGCGCCCGCCTCGCTGCGGCGGCTCGCGCTGCGGCTGGGCAGGGACGGGCGTATCACCGCCCCGCAGGAGCTGGCGGAGAGCGCGCGGCGGGCGGCTCGTGAGGCGCTGGCGGCGTACGACTCCGACGACGCGCACCGGCAGAACTAGGGGATTTGGGGGGTATGTCCGTGATGAGTGGTTTCTCGCCGACGTCGACGACAACGTCGCCGCCGCCCGTGGTGCCTGTCCTCTTCCAGGCCGCCTGTCCCGAGTGCCGGGCCCGCTTCGAGCTGTCGGCCGGCGCGCTACGGCTCGCGATCGGCGCCAGCCGCCGTACGACGTTCTACTCGTTCACCTGCCCCGAGTGCGAGACGGTCGTGCGCAAACCCGCGGGCGAACGCATCGTCGAACTGCTCACAGGCGGCGGTGTCCGGACGTTGCGCCTGCATTCGACCTCCTAGCAGAGAAGGCCCCTCGCATGTTCTGGCCCATGCTCGCCATCGCCCTCGGGTTCTGCGGGATCGCCGTTCTCGGTGTCCTCGCGGTCCGGGTGTTCGTCGAGGCCCAGCGTCTCGGCCATCAGGTCGCCTCCACGACACGGCGGATCAACCGGGCGGCGGAGGAGCTGGAGCTGGCCGCCACCCATCTCGCGAAGACCGGCGATGCCATCCGATAAATGAATGCACCCTCCCTCCATCACCAGTTCGGGCGGTAGGGTGACGAAGCGGTCTCGGACTGGAGGCGGGGGCCGTCGTAGGGAGTACGCACAGGCATTGCCCTGCGTTTACCCCTGCGGGTTACGATCGCTGCCAGCGCGATGGTCGGACATCGGTCCGACTGTCGTCCCAGACTCTGTCGCCTCGGTGAAGAAGGTAATGCTATGGGTAGGCTCGGCCCCACCGAGATCATCCTTATTCTCGTCGTCATCATCCTGCTCTTCGGCGCCAAGAAGCTTCCCGACATGGCCCGTTCGCTCGGCAAGTCGGCGCGCATCCTCAAGAGCGAGGCCAAGGCGATGAAGTCCGACGAGAACAAGACCGGCACGGCTCCGACGGACCCGCCGACCGCCTCCGCCGACGCGGACCAGCCCGCCCCCCGGACCATCCAGGCGGCGCCCGGCGACGTCACCAGCTCGCGCCCCGTCGCCGAGCCGACCGACTCGACCAAGCGCTGATCCGACCCCCTGGGCCGAGCACGCACCGGGCACGGTGACGGCCTGCCGCACGAGATGAGGACGTGGGTTGCCCAAGTCTGCCCGCACAGAGGAAAAGGATCCCGAGGGGCGTATGCCGCTCGTGGAGCACCTTCGTGAGCTGCGCAACCGGCTGTCGAAAGGGCTGCTCGCGATCGTCGTGGTGACGATCGTCGCGGTGTTCTACAGCGAGCAGATCATGTCTTTCCTCTCCGAGTCGGTGCCCAAGTGTGAGAACGGGCTCCAGGAGAGCGACGGCGGAAACTGCGCGGTCGTCTCGTTCAACACCCTCACCTCGCCGTTCACCACGACGATCCGGGTCAGCCTCACGGCCGGCATCATCGTGGCCAGCCCGGTCTGGCTCTACCAGCTGTGGGCGTTCATCGCGCCCGGCCTGCACAAGAACGAGAAGAAGTACACGTACGCCTTCGTGGCGAGCGCCGTACCGCTCTTCACGGCCGGTGCCTACCTCGCCTACATCATCCTGCCGATCAGCGTGAAGGTGCTCATCAGCCTCACGCCGGAAGGCTCGTCCAACATCCTCTCGCTCGACGAGGTCCTCGACTTCACCACCCGCATGGTGCTGGTCTTCGGTCTCGCCTTCGAGCTGCCCCTGGTCCTGGTCATGCTCAACATGACCGGCATCGTGACCGGCCGCAGAATGGTCGGCTGGTGGCGCGGTGTCGTCATGGGCGTCTTCGTCTTCGGCGCGGTGATCACCCCCACGACCGACCCCGTGGGCATGCTCGCCCTCGCGGGCCCCATCGTGATCCTGTACTTCGGCGCGGTCGGCTTCTCGCTCGTCAACGACCGGCGCAGGCGGCGCAAGAACCCCGACGCCGAGCTGGACGACGACGAGGCGTCCGATCTGGAGCACACGCCGGAGAGCGTCGGCAGTGTCGAACCGGTGTCGTCGGTGGCCGCGCTGCCCGAGCAGGCGGACAGCAACCGTACGGCCCGGGTGAACGGCTACGACGACGTCACCTGACCTGGCGCGATCCGACCTGACCTGACCTGACCTGACCTGATCCGATCCGACCTGATCCGACCTGACCTGTGACCAGCGAGATCAGCCTCTTCGTCAATCCCACCGCCGGGCGCGGCAGGGGCGCGCGTGCCGCGCAGCCGGCCGCCCGCGCCCTCAGGGAGGCCGGATACTCCGTCCGTACGGTGCTCGGATCCGACGCCGACGACGCGCTGCGGCGCGCACGCGAGGCCGTCGCGGCGGGCACCGGCGCGCTGATAGCCGTCGGCGGCGACGGGCTGGTCTCCCTCGCGCTCCAGGCCGTGGCCGGTACGGACACCCCGCTGGGCGTCGTCGCCGTCGGCACCGGCAACGACTTCGGCCGGGCACTCGGACTGCCGGTCCGCGACCCCGCGGCGGCGGGCCGGATCGCCGCCGACGCGCTCAAGAACCACACGGTCCGGGAGCTGGACCTCGGCCGTGTCGGGGGCCGCTGGTTCGGCACCGTCCTCGCCTCCGGCTTCGACTCACGCGTCAACGACCGCGGCAACCGCATGCGTTGGCCCACCGGCCGGTTCAAGTACGACCTGGCCATGGTGGCCGAACTGGCCGCCTTCCGGCCCGTCCCCTACCGCGTCACCCTGGACGACGGCATCGAGCGGGAGATCGAGGCGACCCTGATCGCCGTCGGCAACGGACCCTCCTACGGAGGCGGCATGCGGATCTGCGCTGACGCCGCCATGGACGACGGACTGTTCGACGTGACGGTCGTCGGCGACTGCAGCCGGGCCACGCTGCTGAAGGTCTTTCCCCGGGTCTACCGGGGCACGCATCTGAGCCACCCCGTGGTCACCGTCCACCGCACCGCGAAGATCACCCTGGCCGCCCCCGGTCTGACCGGCTACGCCGACGGCGAGCCGCTCGGCCCGCTGCCCCTCACGGCCCAGTGCGTCGCCGGGGCCGTACGGGTACTGGCCCCGGGCCGCTGACGGGTCTCGGCGGACCCCTCGTACGCACCCCTCATAAAGATCCGCTGACTGTCAGAGGTGGCGGGTAGGCTCGTGAGCAAGATGACAGAGGACCTCACACCGGCCGAGCGTTACGCCGCAGCTCGGATCCGCGCAGCCGAGCAGGCCACCGCACTCGCGCCGTTCCGCGAGATGTACGACTTCGGCCTCGATCCCTTCCAGATCGAGGCGTGCCAGGCGTTGGAGTCGGGCAAGGGCGTCCTGGTGGCGGCGCCCACCGGCTCCGGCAAGACGATCGTCGGTGAGTTCGCCGTGCACCTGGCGCTCGCCGAAGGCCGTAAATGCTTCTACACCACACCCATCAAGGCGCTGTCCAACCAGAAGTACGCGGACCTGGCGAAGCGCTACGGGGCCGACAAGGTCGGACTGCTCACCGGCGACAACAGCGTCAATTCCGATGCGCCGGTCGTCGTCATGACCACCGAGGTCCTGCGCAACATGCTCTACGCGGGTTCCCAGTCGCTGGCCGGGCTCGGCTATGTGGTGATGGACGAGGTGCACTACCTCTCCGACCGCTTCCGCGGCGCCGTCTGGGAAGAGGTGATCATCCATCTCCCCGAGTCCGTGACCCTGGTGTCCCTGTCGGCGACGGTCTCCAACGCCGAGGAGTTCGGCGACTGGCTGGACACCGTCCGCGGCAGCACCGAGGTGATCGTCTCCGAGCACCGCCCCGTGCCGCTGTGGCAGCACGTGTTCGCGGGCCGCCGGATGTACGACCTCTTCGAGGAGAGCACCGACCACGGAGGCCGGGGCGGCGCCCGGCGCGAGGTCAACCCGGACCTGGTGCGCCTCGCCCGGATGGAGAACCAGAAGACGTACAACCCCAAGGACCGCCGCCGGGGCAAGATGGTCCGCGAGGCCGACCGGGAGCGCGAGCGCAGACAGCGCGGCCGGATCTGGACGCCAGGCAGGCCCGAGGTCATCGAGCGGCTCGACGCCGAGGATCTGCTGCCCGCCATCACCTTCATCTTCAGCCGGGCCGGCTGCGAGGCCGCCGTACAGCAGTGCATGTACGCCGGGCTGCGGCTCAACGACGACGCGCGGCGGGCCAGGGTCCGCGAGATCGTGGAGGCGCGCACCGCGTCCATCCCCACCGAGGACCTGCATGTCCTGGGGTACTACGAGTGGCTGGAGGGCCTGGAGCGCGGCATCGCCGCCCACCACGCCGGCATGCTGCCGACCTTCAAGGAAGTCGTCGAGGAGCTGTTCGTCCGGGGCCTGGTCAAGGCCGTGTTCGCCACGGAGACGCTGGCGCTCGGCATCAACATGCCCGCCCGGTCCGTCGTCCTGGAGAAGCTGGTCAAGTGGAACGGCGAGCAGCACGCCGACATCACGCCCGGTGAGTACACGCAGCTGACCGGCCGGGCGGGCCGGCGTGGCATCGACGTCGAGGGCCACGCGGTGGTCCTGTGGCAGCGCGGCATGGACCCGGGCGCGCTCGCCGGACTCGCGGGCACCCGTACGTATCCGCTGCGCTCCAGCTTCCGCCCGTCGTACAACATGGCGGTCAATCTGGTGCAGCAGTTCGGCCGGCACCGCTCGCGGGAGCTGCTGGAGACGTCGTTCGCGCAGTTCCAGGCGGACAAGTCGGTGGTCGGGATCTCCCGGCAGGTCCAGAAGAACGAAGAGGGGATGGAAGGCTACCGGGCGGGAATGACCTGCCACTTGGGGAATTTCGAGGAGTACGCGCGGCTGCGCCGCGACCTCAAGGACCGCGAGACGGAGCTGGCCAAGCAGGGCGCCGTGCAGCGGCGGGCCGCCGCCGCGTCCTCCCTGGAGAAGCTCAAGCCGGGTGATGTCATCCATGTCCCGACCGGCAAGTTCGCCGGACTCGCGCTGGTGCTCGACCCGGGACTGCCGGCCGGGCGGGCGGGCGGCCACCGGGGCGTGGAATACCACGACGGCCCGCGGCCCCTGGTCCTGACCGCCGAGCGGCAGGTCAAGCGGCTCGCGTCGATGGACTTCCCGGTGCCGGTCGAGGCGCTGGACCGGATGCGGATCCCCAAGAGCTTCAACCAGCGTTCGCCGCAGTCGCGCCGCGACCTGGCGTCCGCGCTGCGCACCAAGGCCGGCCACGTGGTGCCCGAGCGGCACCGCAAGGGGCGGGCGCCGGCCGCCGACGACCGCGAGATCGCCCGGCTGCGCGCGGAGTTGCGCGCGCATCCGTGCCACGGCTGCGACGAGCGAGAGGACCACGCGCGCTGGGCGGAGCGCTATCACCGCCTCCAGCGGGACACCCGGCAGCTTGAGCGGCGGATCGAGGGCCGTACGAACACCATCGCCCGCACCTTCGACCGGATCGTCGCCCTCCTCACGGAGATGGACTATCTGCGCGGCGACGAGGTCACGGGCAACGGCAAGCGGCTCGCGCGGCTCTACGGCGAACTGGACCTGCTCGCCAGCGAATGCCTGCGCGAAGGCGTGTGGGAAGGGCTCTCCCCTGCGGAACTGGCCGCGTGCGCCTCGGCGTTGGTCTTCGAGGCCCGCCAGTCGGACGACGCGGTGGCACCCCGGCTCCCGAGCGGCCCCTCGAAGACGGCGCTCGGCGAGATGGTCCGTATCTGGGGCCGGCTCGACGCCCTGGAGGAGGACTTCAAGATCAACCAGGCGGAGGGGGTCGGCCAGCGCGAACCCGACCTCGGTTTCGCCTGGGCCGTACACATGTGGGCGTCCGGCAAGGGTCTCGACGAGGTGCTGCGCGACGCCGAGATGCCGGCGGGCGACTTCGTCCGCTGGTGCAAGCAGGTGATCGACGTCCTGGGCCAGATCGCGGCGGCGGCCCCCCGCGAGAACAGCACCGTCGCCAAGAACGCGCGCAAGGCGGTCGACGGGGTGCTGCGCGGGGTGGTGGCGTACAGCTCGGTGGGGTGAGGGGCGGCGGGGTGAGGCGTGGTGGGCTGCGACGCTGCGCCCGCGCCAGCGGCTTCAGTGCGCGGGTCTCACGCCCGACGCGAATGGCCGCACGCGCGTGCGGCCACTCGCCGCGACCGCCGCCCCTTCGGTCGCGCTGACGCCATGACGCCGTGTGCTTCCTACTCGACGTCCGGCGACTCGACGTCCGACAACCGCTGGGCCAGCCGGGCCAGTTCCGGTGTACGCAGCACCCGGTCGCCGTAACCGGGCAGGGGGACATGGAGCGGCTCCGTCCAGCGGCTGGGGATCGAGGCGAAGCCGTACACGGCGCCCGCGAGCGCGCCGGTGACCGCGGCGACCGTGTCCGTGTCACCGCCCAGATCGACGGCCGCCGCCAGGGAGCTCTCGAACGAACGGGTCGTCCGCAGCGCCCAGAGCGCCGAGCCGAGGCACGGCCACACCGCGCCGTTGAACTCCGTCGCGTCGTCCGGGTGCCAGCCGGGTTCGAGGACCGTGGCCCAGCGCGGCCGGTGTTCCTCGCGTACGTGACCAAGGACGCCGGGCACGGCGGCCACCGGATCGACGCCGTCCAGTGCCACCCGGATCAGCTCGTGCAGTACGGCCGTGCCCTCCCAGGCCGCCGGGTCGCCGTGGGTGAGCGCCGCGATCCGTCGGGCGGCGGCCATGGTGGCGGCGCGGCCCGCGGCGGCGAAGTGCACGGCGGGGGTGGCCGCACGCATCAACGAGCCGTTCCCGGCGGCCCGTCCGGAGCGCTGGAAGTGGATGGAGGCCGCGAGGTCCCACGGATCGCCGCCCAGGAGAACCTGTTCCGTCTGGAGACCGATGTCCTTGGGATCGGCGTTGGCCCACCGTCGGAAGCGGTCGAAGATGTCGGACGGTTCGAGGCCGCCCCGCTCCAGCAGCGACTCGCCGATCAGCACCGCCATCTGTGTGTCGTCGGTGGCCTCGCCCGGATCCCAGCCACCGCCGCCGCACATCTCGCCCACGCCGTCGGGGAATCGGGCGGTGAAAACGCCGGCCGGGCCGAACTCGAAAGGTGCCCCGAGCGCGTCGCCGACTGCTGAGCCGACGACCGCTCCGAGCACCCGGTCCGTTCGAGCTGTTCCGCCCGTGAGGGGCGGCTGATCCACGGGGGACATCCGGCCAGGATAGGACGGCCGGACAACCCCCTCGGACGGCGGACTACTTCGGCATCAGCACCGTGTCGATGATGTGCACCGTGGCGTTGGCCGTGGGGACGTCGCCGCAGACGACGTTGGCCGTGTCGTTCACCTTGTACGCGTCGCCCGAGCCCGCCGTGGTCAGCGTGGTCTTCTGGAGGGTGTCGTACGTGCCGCTCGCCAGCTGCTTCTTGGCCAGCTTCTCGCCCACGACGTGGTAGGTGAGGATCTTGGTGAGCATGGCCTTGTCCGCGAGGACCGCGTCCAGGTCGGCCTTCGGGATCTTGGCGAAGGCGTCGTTCGTCGGGGCGAACACCGTGATGTTCTCGGCGGTGTTGAGGGTGTCGACCAGGCCGGCCTTCTTCACCGCGGTCACCAGGGTGGACAGCTCCGGGTTGTTGGACGCGGCCGTCGCGACCGGTGCCTGGCCCATGCCGTCGAAGCTGCCGGGGCCGGTCTTCGGGACCGAGGCGCAGGCCGGGCCGAACGGGGCGTCCGCCGTGTCGCCCGCCGAGTCGTCGGCCGTCTCCTCCGGGGCCGCCGTCTCCTCGGCCGCCGACGAGGACTCCGACTTGGTGTCCTTGCCGTCGTCACTGGAGCAGGAGGTGAGCGTCAGCGGAAGGGCGACGGCGGCGACGACGGTGACGGCGGCACGCTGGAAACGGGTGATCTTCATGTGAATCTCCTTGGAAGGTGGTGCGGTTGACAAATCGACAGGGTGTCGTGGGGAACGCGGTGGGGCGGGGTCAGTCGACGGCGACCACCACCGAGTGCCAGCCGGTCGCGCCGTCGGGTACGGTCCCCACGCGCTTGTCCGTCTGGGTGTTGCCGTCCCGGTCCGTCGCGCGGACTTCGAGGGTGTGGCTGCCGGATGTCGCCGGCCAGCGCCACAGCCACTGGCGCCAGGTGTCCTCGCTGTTCTCGGCGGCCAGTTCGGCCCGGTTCCACCGGCCGCCGTCCACGCGTACCTCGACGCGCTCGACACCGCGGTGCTGCGCCCATGCCACGCCGGCGACGGGCACCGTGCCCGCCTTCGGTGAGGCGAAGGGGCGCGGGGTGTCGATCCGTGACTGGGTCTTGATCGGTGCCTCGCGGGACCAGCTGCGCTTGACCCAGTACGCGTCGTAGTCGTCGAACGTGGTCAGTTCGAGGTCTTCGAGCCACTTGCAGGCCGATACGTATCCGTACAGGCCGGGGACGACCATGCGGACCGGGAAACCGTGGTCGAACGGCAGGGGTTGGCCGTTCATACCGACCGCGAGCATCGCGTCGCGGCCGTCCATGACCGTGTCGACAGGGGTGCCGATGGTCATGCCGTCCACGGAGCGGGACACCAACTGGTCGGCGGGACCGCCCTTCGACGGGGGCCGCACACCGGCCTCGGCCAGCAGCTCGGCGAGGGGGACGCCGATCCAGCGGGCGTTGCCGACGTACGGGCCGCCGACCTCGTTGGAGACACAGGTCAGCGTGATGTCCCGTTCGATCAGCTTCCGGCGGAGAAGATCCTGGAAGCTGACGGTGAGCGGCCGGGGGACTCCCTTGCCGTGGATCCGCAGGCGCCAGGTGCCCGCGTCCACCCGGGGGACGACCAGGGCGGTGTCCACCCGGTAGAAGTCCTTGTTGGACGTGGTGAACGAACTCAGGCCGCGGACCTTCAGATCCGCGCCCGCCGGTATCGGCGGGGCCGGTGAGGACGGGGCGGGCAGGGCGACGCTCTCGCGTGAGGCCGCGGCCTCGGCCGCACCTGACGCGTTGAGCCGCCGGCCGAGCAGTCCCGCTCCAGCCGAGGCCGCGGCTGCGGCCGTCGCGGCGATGACGAAGCCACGCCGGTCGAACGCGCCCGGGGCGGGCGCGGTCCGCGTTGTCGGCGTGACGGCCCCGTCCGTCCCCCGATCCCCGTCGGGGGACGGACGGAGGGCGAGCCGGCCGGCCAGCAGATACAGCACCGCGCAGGCCACCAGCGCGCCCACGACCGAGGGCAGGGCGTCGGAGAGACGGCCGTCGGGCCGTCCCACCGCCGCCAGTGCCCCGATCGCGCCGAAGACCAGGACCGCCGCCGGACCGACCTTCCGGTACCGCAGCGAGGCCACTCCGACCGCCATGGCGAAGAGCGCCAGGAGGGCCAGGATGCCCAGTTGCAGGACCAGTTTGTCGTCGTTCCCGAAATTCCGGACGGCGAAGTCCTTCACCGGGGCCGGGGTGCGGTCGATGACCGCGCCGCCCACCACCGTGACAGGACCCGCCTCGGGCCGTACACCCGCCGAAACCAGCTCGGCGACGCACAGCGCCACCAGCCCGGCGATCAACCCGCCGAGCGCGGCCAGCGCGCCGCGCACCACTCGTACGCCACGCGGCGCACGGCCGGTTGCGCTCCTCGGGTCTTTCCGATCTTCGCTCACACCGGCCATTCGGCGCGAGATGCCAGGTGGATTGGTCTGTCACCCGTACGAATTAAAAGTAGGACCGGAAGAAGAAAGATCGCCTCCGGCACCAATCCGTCGGCCGTCGTGGCTCGAATCCCCCATGAGGGGCCATGCCCGAAGCCGGACCGGAGGGAGCTGTATGAGCGGGGAAGGCGAGCGCCGGCGTACGGCGGTCGTGGGCGCCGGAGTGGCCGGGCTCACCGCCGCGTACGTACTGCGGCGCACGCACGAGGTGACGCTGTACGAGGCGGACACACGGCTCGGCGGCCACGCCCACACCCACGACCTCGCGTCGTCGGACGGCCGGGTGCACCACGTCGACTCCGGATTCATCGTCCACAACGAACGCACCTATCCGCTGCTGCTGCGGCTCTTCCGTGAACTGGGCGTCACCACCCAGGAGTCGGAGATGAGCATGTCCGTACGGTGCGACGGCTGCGGGCTCGAGTACGCCGGCGCCCGGGGGCTGCCGGGTCTCTTCCCGCGCCCCGGTCAGCTGCTGCGCGGACGGTATCTGCGGCTGCTCACCGAAGTACCCGCCTTCCACCGCCGGGCGCGACGGCTGCTGGCCGGTGGGAGAGACGAGGCGACCACACTCGGGCGCTTCGTCGCGGACGGCGGCTTCTCGCCGTACTTCGTCTCCCACTTCCTGACGCCGCTCGTCTCGGCCGTCTGGTCCTGCGACGCCGGGACAGCCCTGCGCTACCCGGCCCGCTACCTCTTCCGCTTCCTGGACCACCACGGCCTGCTGTCGGTGACCGGCTCACCGGTGTGGCGCACCGTCACCGGCGGCTCGCGCGCGTACGTCGACCGGATCGCGAAGGAACTGGACACCGTCCACACGGCGGCGCCCGTCCGGTCCGTACGGCGCGGCCCGCGCGGTGTGGAGATCACCACCGCCGACGGCACGGCCCGGCGCCACGACTCGGTGGTCGTCGCCGTCCACCCCGACCAGGCCCTGCGACTGCTCGCCGACCCCACCGGCGACGAACGCCAGGTGCTCGGCGCCTTCCGCTACTCACGCAACGCCACCCTGCTGCACACCGACACGAGCGTCCTGCCGCGCGCCCGCCGCGCCCGCGCCTCCTGGAACCTCACCATGCCGTCCTGCACCGCCGACGCGGGCCGGGTGCGGGTCAGTTACGACATGAACCGGCTGCAACGCCTCGACGCCCCCGAGCACTTCGTGGTGTCGCTGAACGCCGCGGAACAGGTGCGGGAGGACCGGGTGCTCGCCCGGACGACCTACGAACACCCCGTCTACACACCGGAGTCGGTGGCCGCGCAGCGCCGGCTCCCCGCGCTGAGCGGACCCGTCACGGCGTACGCGGGGGCCTACCACGGCTGGGGATTCCACGAGGACGGCTGCCGCTCGGGTGTGGACGCCGCCGCAGCGCTGGGGGTGAGGTGGTGACCGCCGGCGCTCCCGCGAACGGCGCCGCCCCGGCGCCCGTTCCCGCGCTCTACCCCTGCACCGTCACGCACGTACGCACCTCGCCCAGCCGCTACGGCCTGCGGCTGCGCACCTATATGTGGCTGATCGACCCCGACCGCCCGCCCAGGCCGCCCCGGATACTGCGCCCGCTGGCCCGCTTCGACCCGCGCGACCACTTCGGCGGTACGGCGCCGACGATCCGCGCCGGACTGGAGAGCTACCTCGCGTCGCGCGGCGTCGAACTGGGCGACGGGCGGGTGGTGATGCTCGCCCACGCCCGGGTCCTCGGCCATGTCTTCAACCCGCTGACCCTCTACTGGTGCCACACGCCCGGCGGCACGCCACTGTGTGTCGTCGCCGAGGTGCACAACACCTACGGCGAGCGGCACTGCTATCTGCTGCGGCCCGGCGAGGAGGGAGCCGACGGCGAGGAGAACACCTTCTGGGTGGACAAGGCCCTGTACGTCTCGCCCTTCTTCCCCGTCGACGGCGGCTACCGGATGCGGCTGCCCGAACCGGCGGAGCGCCTGAAGCTGACGGTCCATCTGGAACGCGACGGGGGGCGGCCGTTCACCGCGACCGTACGGGGCGTACGGCGCGAGGCGACCGCGTGGGCCCTGCTGCGGACCGCGCTGCGTCACCCGCTGTCCACCGCCGTCGTCTCCGCCGGCATCCGCTACCACGGCATCCGCCTCTATCTGCGCGGTCTGCCCGTGCGTCCCCGTCCCCGACACCGCCCCCAGGAGGGTGTGAGATGAGTGTGTCCGAGTCCCTGACGTCCCCGGCGACGTCCGACGTGCCGGCCCCTGCCTCCCAGGCGCCGCCGGCGTCCGCCGTCGACGCGCGGCGCTGGCCGGACGTGGCCCGGCTGCCGAGGGCCTCCCGGCTCCGTACGGCCGTCGCCGAACGAGTGGTCCGCCACGCCCTGGCCCGGCTCGCGCTGCGGGTCAGGCTGGGGGACGGCGAGACGCTGGGCCTCGGCGGACCGCTGATGGTCGTGCACGAGCCCCACGCGTTCTTCCGCCGGATCGGGGCCACCGGTCTGATCGGCTTCGGCGAGTCGTACATGGCGGGGGAGTGGGAGGCCGACGACCTCGTCGCCGTCCTGACCGTCCTCGCCGAGAACGCCGCCGTCCTCGTGCCCGCACCGCTCCAACGCCTGCGCCGGGTCTGGGCGCCCAGGCGGCCCGAGGAGCGGCGCAACACCCCCGAGGGCTCGCGCGACAACATCAGCCACCACTACGACCTGTCCAACGAGTTGTTCGCGCTCTTCCTGGACGAGACCCTCTCGTACTCCGCCGCCCTCTTCCGCGGATTCCCCGCAGACGCGTCGCTGCTGCCGGCCGCGCAGCACCGCAAGATCGACCGGCTCCTGGACGAGGCGCACGTCGGCCCCGGCACACGGCTGCTCGAAATCGGCACCGGGTGGGGCGAGTTGGCGATCCGGGCTGCCGCACGCGGCGCGCGGGTCGTCACGGTGACGCTCTCCCAGGAGCAATTGGTCCTCGCCGAGAAGCGGATCGCGGCGGCCGGTCTCGCCGACCGGGTGACGGTCCAGCTGCGCGACTACCGCCAGGTACGGGGCAGCTTCGACGCCGTCGTCAGCGTCGAGATGATCGAGGCGGTGGGGGAGGAGTTCTGGCCGGAGTACTTCACCACGCTGGACAGGCTGCTCGCGCCCGGCGGCCGGATCGCGCTCCAGGCGATCACCATGCCGCACGACCGGCTGCTGGTGTCACGCACCACGCACACCTGGATCGGCAAGTACATCTTCCCCGGCGGGCTGACCCCCTCGGTGGAGGTGATCGAGCAACTGACCGCCTCCCACACGTCGTTGCGGGTGGTCGAGCGGGACGGATTCGGTCCGCACTACGCGCAGACACTGCGGCTGTGGCGTGAGAGGTTCGTCGAACAGGCGGCGCGCGTCGACGCGTTGGGGTTCGACGCGACGTTCCGGCGTATGTGGACCTTCTATCTCGCCTACTCCGAGGCCGGATTCAGGTCCGGCTATCTCGATGTGCAGCAGCTCGTACTGGCCAGGGAAGGCGGGGCACGGTGAACGGATATCCCTGGGGCGCGTTCGGTCAGGGCATCGGCTTCGCGGCGCTCGCCGCGCTCGCCGTCATGCTGGTGACCTTCGCCGTCGCCGTCACCAAGGGCCTCCACCGGATCGTCGACATCGCCTGGGGCATCGCCTTCGCGGCGGTCGCCGTGACCGGCTACGCGGTGTCGGCGGGGGAGGGGGACGACGCCCGCCGACTGCTGGTCACCGTGCTGACCGCCGTCTGGGGGCTGCGGCTGGCCGGCCATATCGCCCGGCGCGGTCGCGGGCACGGTGAGGACGCGCGGTACGAGGCGATGCTCGCCAAGGCGCCGGGAAACCGGAACCTGTACGCGCTGCGCATGGTGTATCTGCTGCAAGGGCTGCTGGTCGTGCTGGTCTCGCTGCCCGTACAGGCCGCCCAGTACCTTCCGGGCGACCTCGGCCCGGTCGCGTACGCGGGCTGCGCCCTGTGGCTCGTCGGTCTGGTCTTCGAGGCGGTCGGCGACGCCCAGCTCGCCCGGTTCAAGGCCGATCCGGCGAACCGGGGGCGGATCATGGACCGCGGTCTGTGGAGCTGGACCCGGCACCCGAACTACTTCGGTGACTTCTGTGTCTGGTGGGGGCTGTTCCTGATCGTCTGCGACGATCCCGTCGTCGCGGCGGCGACGCTGGTCGGCCCGCTCGTGATGAGCTTCCTGCTGATCGGCGGGAGCGGCAAGCGGCTGCTGGAGCGGCACATGGCGCGGCGGCCGGGCTTCGCCGAGTACGCCGCCCGTACGAGCGGTTTCCTGCCGCTGCCGCCGCGCAAGGCGGGCTGACACACCGAGGACCCGGCGGCGCGACAGCCGTAGCCCGCACCCCCCTCCTCAGGGGCGTGCGGGCCGTACGCCGTTCAGGTCGGGAAGGTCATCAGCGCCAGCGGGTCCGAGGTCGGCCGCGGTGAGCCGCCCGCCGGTTCCAGCGTGATGCCCATGCCCGACGCCGCCCCGACGGAACCGGCCATCAGCACCGGGTCCGACGTCGCGGAGGGGTCCATCAGACCCGCGTCCCGCATCGTGCCGGCGTTGTTGAACCAGAGCTGGTAGACCTTGCCGCTGGGCGGTTTGGGCATGCCCGACGCGATGAACGCCGCCTTGTCCTCGGCCCGCGACACGACGACCGTGCCGGTCGCCCCGTCGGACAGCTCGCCCGTACGGATCTTGGCGTCGGGCGCGGCGAGTACGGCGGCCAGTGCCGAGGACCGCTGTTCCGAGGCCGACGCCCGCGCGCGGGCGTCCTGCGCCTCCTGGTGCTGCCACACGGCGACCCCGCCGAAACCGGCGACCGCGGCGAGGCACGCGGCCAGCGCGAAGCGCGACAGCGCCCGCCCCCTGGCGGCCCCGCCGCCGGCGCCGCGTGACTCGCGGGCCACCTTGGGCGGCTCCTGGCGCTCGGTGGCGATCCGCCGCAGCACCTGCTCCTTGAGGGCGGGCGGCGGCGTCACGGCCACGGCCAGTCCCAGCCGCGTGGTGGTGGCGGCCAGTTCGCGTACCTCCTGGGCGCAGGCCGGGCACACCTCCAGATGCCGTTCGAACTCGGCGCGTTCGTCGGGCGCCAAGGCGTGCAGCGCGTAGGCGCCGGTCAACGTGTGCAGTTCGGCTGTGCTGCTCATGCGCTCACCCCCAGGCAGTCGCGCAGCCGGATGAGTCCGTCGCGCAGTCGTGTCTTGACCGTGCCGAGCGGCACGGCGAGCAGTTCGGCCACTTCCCGGTAGGCGAGCCCCTGGTAGTACGCCAGGGTGACCGACTGGCGCTGGAGTTCGGTGAGGGTACGTACACAGCGCCGTACCTGTTCACGCTCCAGCCGGGACTCGACCTGTTCCGTCACCTCGTCGAAGGCCGGTGTCCGGTCCAGCAGCGCCGCCCGGTGCTCGCGGTCGCTGGAGGCCTGGGCGGAGCGGACCCGGTCCACCGCGCGCCGGTGCGCGAGGGTGAGCACCCAGGTCATGCCGCTGCCCTTGGCCGCCTGGAAGCGCGGGGCGCTGCGCCAGACTTCGAGCAGGACCTCCTGGGTCACCTCTTCGGACTGGGCGGGGTCGCGCAGGACGGAGCGGACGAGTCCGAGTACGGGCCCGCAGACCATGTCGTACACATGGGCGAAGGCCTCCTGGTCGCCCCGGGCCACCCTGCCCAGCAATTCCTGTAGGTCCGGCCCGGCAGAAGCGGGGCCGCCGATCTGTACGGCTTGTTTCACGCGGCTGTTCCTCCACGGTGCGGGCGTGCGGGCGTTCCCGCCGTCCGGCGGAGCGGACGGTTTCACCCGTCTATTCGGAGCCGCGTTCGCGAGGGATTGGTCAGGTCTTCGCCCGATGGTGTCACAGGCGGTCAAATTCGCGATATAGCGCGGTTGACGCTTGTGGTCACTCGCGATATGTTCGTGGCCGAGTATTCGTATCAGGGTAGTTGGTGCGGCGGGCGAAGGAGAGGGGCGTGGCATGGGAGCGAAACGGCGCAAGCTGAGCAATCCGCTGGCCCTCGCCGTCATGGCACTGCTCTCGGAGCGGCCCATGCATCCGTACGAGATCGCCCAGACGCTGCGGCAGCGCGGCAAGGAGAACAGCGTCAAGATCAATTTCGGCTCCCTCTACACCGTCGTGCAGAACTTGCAGAAGCACGGTTACGTGGAGGTCGCCGACGTCCAGCGGCAGGGCAACCGCCCCGAGCGCACCCTCTACGGCCTGACCGGGGCCGGACGCGAGGAGATGCTCGACTGGCTGGCCGATCTCGTGGCCGTACCGGCGCGTGAGTTCCCGCTCTTCGAGACGGCGCTCTCGCTCGTCGGCGTCCTGCCGCCCGACGAGGTGGTGGGGCTGCTGGAGGAACGGCTCGCGAAGCTCGACGTCCAGTACGCGGCCGGCCGCGCCGTCCTGGCGCAGCTCGGCAGGACGCTGCCCCGGCTCTTCGTCGTGGAGACGGAGTACCAACTGCACATGGTGGCCGCTCAAGCCGACTGGATCCGGGGCCTGTTGAGGGAGATGGCCGAGGGCACGCTCAGCGGGCTCGACGACTGGCGGCAGTTCCACGCGACCGGTGAGGCACCCGAGGAGTGGCGGAAATTGGAGGGCGAGGACCCGCTGAAGCCCTGAGAAGGGCGCCGACGCGGGCGCTGAGAGAAGACCGGACGAGAAAGCCCTGGCGGTGCTGTTGGCCCAGCCCCGCCAGGGTGACGAACCCCAGACCCGACCGCTCGTGAAAGCGCTCTCTGATCCCGGGCATCGTGGTGATGAGCGCGCTCGGCTCCAGCATGTGGGCCGGCATGGGCACGCTGGAGGAGATCGAACGCGGCACGCTGAACCGCTTCCTGACCACGCCGGTCAGCCGTAGCGCGCTGATGAACGCCAACGTCGTGCAGAACGGCATCGGCACCGCCGTGCAGTCCGTGATCATCCTGCTGCTCGGGAAGCTCGGCGGCGCCCACTATCCGGGCGGTGCGGGCGGCCTGCTCGTGCTGCTGCTCTGCGCGATCCTGCTCGGCACGGTCTTCGGGGCGCTGTCCAACGCGATGGGCATGCTCGTACGGCAGCGGGAGTCGATCATCGGCATCAACACGTTCCTGCTGCTGCCGCTGACATTCCTCTCGTCGGCGTTCATGGCGCCCGCGCAGATGCCGTCGTGGATGGCGCGCATCGCGGACTTCAACCCCGTGAACTGGGCGATGGTCGCGGGCCGTTCGGCGATGGCGTCCGAGCCAGGCTGGGGTGACGTGCTGAGCCGCGGGGGAGCGCTGCTGGTGCTCGCGATCGTCGCGGTCGGGCTCTCGACCCTGACGTTCCGCTCGTACCAGAAGTCCGTGTAGTAGCCCGGCCGTTGCCCCTGGTGGCCCCCGGTGGCGGTCACCAGGGGCACCCGGGGGCGCGAGGGGACTCAGGCCGCCGAGCCGTCCTCCTGCTCGCGCTCCACCTGTTCGTTCCACTCGCGCTTGACCGCCCGCCACGCCTCGTCGTTCTGGCCCAGCCGCCAGTAGCCCGAGATCGACAGCCGCTCACGCGGGATCTGCCGGTCGTGCCGCAGATGGCGGCGCAGCTCCTTCACGAAACCGGCCTCGCCATGCACGAAGGCGTGCACGTCCCCGGCGGGGAAGTCCAGCGCCCGCACGGCGGCGACCAGCGCCTCGCCGACCGGACGGCTCCCGCGGTGCAGCCAGACGATCTCGGCGCCGGCGGGGGCGGCGATCTTCTGCTCCTCCTCCGGCCCCTCGACCTCCACGAGGACCTGGATCCTGGCACCCTCGGGGGCCTGCTCGACGGAGGCCGCGATGGCGGGCAGCGCGCTCTCGTCGCCGACGAACAGATGCCAGTCCGCGGCCGGGTCGGGGGCGTACGACCCACCGGGGCCCAGGAACAGCACCGGCTCGCCCGGCCGCGCGGCGGCGGCCCACGGTCCCGCCAGGCCCTCGTCGCCGTGCACCACGAAGTCGATCGTGATCTCGCCGGCGTCCGCGTTCCACTCGCGCACCGTGTATGTACGCGTCGCGGGCCACTGCTCACGCGGGAAGTCCTCGCGGACCCGGTCCATGTCGAACGGCTCGGGGTAGCTGACGCCCTCCGGCGCGAAGAGCAGCTTGACGTAGTGGTCGGTGAACTCGCCCGCTTCGAGCCCGGCGGGTCCGTCGCCACCGAGGACCAGGCGCACCATGTGCGGCGTGATGCGCTGAGTGCGTATCACCCGCGCCTCGTGGACCTTCGGTGATCTGCGGGCCTGCTGTGCTGCCACGGCGCGTCTCCCTCGACTCATGCGGCACACGGCCGCCGCTCGGCGGTCGCGTGGTGCTTAGGCATGCCTAAGTTAACACCCTGCCGTCGGCGCACGCCTGATCCGTGCGCCCCCGCCGTCACTTCCCGAGCGTGACCAGCAGCCTGTGCAGCGCGTTCTGAATCCCCCAGCGTGCCGCCAGCGCGTCCAGCGTCTCCGGATCGAGCGGCTCGGCGGGCAGCGCCGGGTCGAAGTCCGGCAGGGGGACGTCACCGGCGACCCGCACCACCGTCGGCGCGACCGCCACATAGGCCCGGGACTCGTCCAGCCGCTTGCGCTGCGAGGGTGTGAGCCCGGACCGGGGATCGTCGACCGCCGCCATGATCCCGGCCAGATCCCCGTACGCGTCGAGCAGCTTGGCCGCCGTCTTCTCGCCGATCCCGGGCACGCCGGGCAGCCCGTCGCTCGGATCGCCGCGCAACAGGGCCAGATCCACATAGCCGGAGCCGTCCACCCCGTACTTCTCGCGCAGCCACGCCTCGTCCGTGACCTGGAGCGAGCCGACCCCCTTGAGCGGATACAGCACCCGCACCTGGCGGGCGTCGTCCACCAGTTGATACAGATCGCGGTCGCCCGTGATGATGTCCACCGGGCCCGACGCGGCACCGGTGAGGGTGCCGATCACGTCGTCCGCCTCGTACCCCGCGACGCCGACCCGGGCGATACCCAGCGCGTCCAGCACCGCCTCGATGATCGGCACCTGCGGCGCCAGCGTGTCCGGCGTCTCCTCCTCGTCCGGTCCCTCCGGTGTCTCCACCGCCACGCGGTGCGCCTTGTACGACGGGATCAGATCCACCCGCCACTGGGGCCGCCAGTCCGCGTCCCAGCAGGCCACGAGATCGTCCGGGTGGTGGTCCTGGACGAGCCGGGTGATGAAGTCGAGCAGCCCCCGGACCGCGTTGACGGGTGTGCCGTCGGGGGCGCGCACGGAGTCGGGGACCCCGAAGTAGGCCCGGAAGTAGAGGGAAGCGGTGTCGAGGAGCATCAGGCGTCGCGTCACAACCCTGATGATGCCGTATCCCACTGACAGCGGCAGGGCAGCGGTCGGGCAGCGGCAGGGCGGCGGTCGGTCGGCGGCCGGCCGGCGACAGGGGAGCGGTCGGGCGGCGGATCCGATCCCATCTGACCTGCGGGGGAGCATGTTCGAGTGGTGTGGACCACATAAGTGTTTGGGTCATGCCGACCGGGGCAGGCGCGCAGGCGGAGCGGACCCGGACACGGACTCCCACAGACCGTCGACCGGACACCACGGGCAGACTCCGTGCCGCTCCACGGCCCGCCGGCGGGGGTGGCGGGCCGTTTCTCATTTCGACGGCGTGAGGTATATGTGTCCAGGCTGCAGGCGGAACACCTGTACAAGGTATTCGGCGCACGACCCGAAGAAGCGGTGAAAAAGCTCGAAAACGGCACAGACCGTGACGAGTTGCGCGCCGATGGTACGACCGCAGCGGTGATCGACGCCTCGTTCGCCGTCGATCCCGGTCAGATATTCGTCGTGATGGGACTCTCCGGATCCGGCAAGTCCACCTTGCTGCGCATGCTCAACGGACTGCTGGAGCCGACGGCGGGGCGCGTCCTCTTCGACGGCCAGGACCTGACCGCCCTGAGCCCGGCGGAGCTGCGCACCGTGCGCTCCACCAAGATCAGCATGGTCTTCCAGCACTTCGCGCTCTTCCCGCACCGCAGTGTGCTGGAGAACGCGGGCTACGGCCTGGAGGTCCAGGGCGTCCCCCGCGCCGAACGCAACCGGCGCGCCACCGAGGCGCTCGAACTCGCGGGCCTGGCCGGCTGGGAGAAGGCCTGGCCCGACGAGCTGTCCGGCGGTATGCAGCAGCGGGTGGGCCTCGCCCGCGCGCTCGCCACCGACGCGGACCTGCTGCTCATGGACGAGTCGTTCAGCGCGCTCGACCCGCTGATCCGCCGTGACATGCAGGACCAGCTCCTGGAACTCCAGAAGCGGTTGAAGAAGACCATCGTCTTCATCACCCACGACCTCAACGAGGCCATGCGGCTCGGCGACCGGATCGCCGTCATGCGCGACGGCGAGATCGTCCAGCTCGGCACCGCCGAGGACATCCTCGTCACACCCGCCAACGAGTACGTCGCCTCCTTCACCCAGGACGTCGACCGCTCGCGCGTCCTGACCGCCGGCGCGATCATGGCGGACGCCGACACCGCCCATGGCACCCGTACGGACGACGGCAAGGAACTGCGTACCGACAAGGACGTGCTCGACGCGGCGCCCGCCACCGTCACCGCGGACACCCCGATCATCGAACTCTTCACCCCCTGCTCGACCAGCTCGGTCCCCGTCGCCGTCGTCGACGACGAGGGGCGCCTCGTCGGAGTCGTACCGCGATCCAGACTGCTCGCCGTGCTCGGCGAGCCGATGACGCCCGCGGACGCGACCGCGCCGGCGTCCGCCCCGGTGACCGCCGGCGACCCGGCCACGCTGTCCGTCGGCAAGGAGGCGGCCAGTGCCTAGGCTCCCGCTCGGCGAGTGGGTCGACAGCGGAGTCGACTTCCTCCAGCGCCATCTCTCCTGGCTGTTCGACGCGATCAGCTCGCTCGTCACCAATATGTTCGACGTCGTCGACGCGGTGCTCAACGGTCCCGAACCGCTGCTCCTCGCCGGCATCCTGGCCGTACTCGCCTGGTGGCTGCGCGGTCTCCTCGCGGCCGTACTCGCCTTCGTCGGCTTCGCCCTCATCGACTCGATCGAGTTGTGGGAACTCGCGATGTCGACGCTCTCGCTCGTGCTCGTCGCGACGATCGTCATCCTGGTCATCGCGGTGCCGCTCGGGGTCTGGGCCGCGCGCTCGGCCACCGTCAGCGCCGTCATCCGGCCCGTGCTCGACTTCATGCAGACGATGCCCGCGATGGTCTATCTGATCCCCGGCATCATCTTCTTCGGCGTCGGCGTGGTCCCCGGCATCATCGCCACGATCATCTTCGCCCTGCCGCCCGGTGTCCGTATGACGGAGCTGGGCATCCGGCAGGTCGACGCCGAACTGGTCGAGGCCGCCGAGGCGTTCGGCACCAGCCCCCGCAACACCCTGCTGCGTGTCCAGCTCCCGCTCGCGCTCCCGACGATCATGGCCGGCATCAACCAGGTGATCATGCTGGGCCTGTCCATGGTCGTCATCGCGGGCATGGTCGGCGGCGGCGGCCTCGGTGGCGCCGTCTACCGCGCCATCGGCAACGTCGACATCGGCCTCGGCTTCGAGGCGGGCGTCTCCATCGTCATCCTGGCGATGTATCTGGACCGGCTGACCGGCGCGCTGGGCCGGCAGGTCTCCCCCCTGGGCCGCCGCGCGCTGGCCAAGGCGCAGGCGATGCGCGGTTCGTTCAAGATCTCGGACCACCGCCCGCGCCCGTCGGTCGCGGTGGTCGGTGTGGTCGTCCTCGCGCTCGTCGCGGGCGGCATGAGCATCTTCGGCGGCGACAAGTCCGCGACGGTGGCCGCCGACGGCGACGTCGGCCAGGGCAAGAAGATCAGCATGGGCTACATCCCCTGGGACGAGGGCATCGCCTCCACCTTCCTGTGGAAGGAGCTGCTGGAGCGGCGCGGTTACGAGGTCGACGCCACCCAGTACGAGGCCGGGGCGCTCTACACCGGCCAGGCCAACGGCCAGATCGACATCCAGACCGACTCCTGGCTGCCCACCACCCACGCCACCTACTGGGACAAGTACCAGGACAAGCTGGAGGACATGGGCTCCTGGTACGACCAGACGTCCCTGGAGCTGTCCGTGCCCAGCTACGTCAAGGGCGTCGACTCGCTGGCGGATCTCAAGGGCAAGGCGAGCCAGTTCAAGGGCCGGATCATCGGCATCGAGCCCAGCGCGGGCGAGATGGGCATCCTGAAGGACAAGGTCCTCAAGGAGTACGGCCTGGAAGGCGAGTACAAGGTCGTCGACGGCTCCACGCCCGGCATGCTGGCCGAGCTGAAGCGCGCGTACGAGAAGAAGGAACCGGTCGTCGTCACGCTGTGGTCCCCGCACTGGGCCTACAACACCTACGACTTGAAGAAGCTCAAGGACCCGAAGGGCACCTGGGGCACCGGCGACGGCGTGCACACGCTGACCCGCAAGGGCTTCTCCGCCGACAACCCGGGCGTCGCCAAGTGGCTGAAGAACTTCAAGATGACCGAGGACCAGCTCACCAGTCTTGAGGCGGAAATCCAGGGCGCCGGCAAGGGCAAGGAGCAGGAGGCCGTCCGCGCCTGGCTGAAGCAGAATCCCGAACTCGCCGACAAGTGGACCCCGGTCGCCGGCGTCAGCAAGGGCGCGAACGGCAAGGACGAGCGTGACCGGCCCATCGAGGTCGCCTGGTTCCCCTGGGAGGAGGACATCGCCGCCACGTATCTGTGGAAGGCGGTGCTGGAGGACCGGGGTTACAAGATGAACCTCAAGCAGTTCGAGGTCGGTCCGATGTACACGGCGATGTCCCGGGGGCAGATCGACGTCCAGTTCGACGGCTGGCTGCCCAACACACAGAAGAAGTACTGGGACAAGTACGGCGACAAACTCTCCGACCTCGGTTCCTGGTACGGGCCGACCTCCCTGGAGATCGCCGTGCCCTCCTATGTGAAGGGCGTCGACTCGCTGGCGGATCTCAAGGGCCGCGAGGACGAGTTCAAGGGCCGGATCGTCGGCATCGAGCCCGGCACCGAGACCATGAACATCCTCAAGAACAAGGTCCTGCCGGGCTACGGCCTGGACGGCGGCTACGAGGTCGTCGACAGCTCCACACCCGGCATGCTGGCCGAACTGAAGCGCGCGTACGGCAAGAAGGAGCCGATCGCGGTCATGCTCTGGACCCCGCACTGGGCGTACAACGAGTACAAGCTGACCAAGCTGAAGGACCCGCAGAAGGCCTTCGGCGAGGGCGACCAGATCCGCACGGTCGGCAACAAGGACTTCCCCAAGAACTATCCGCAGCTGACCAAGTGGTTCAAGGACTTCAAGTTGAGCGAGCAACAGCTCGCCGGCCTGGAGAACGAGATCCAGAAGCGCGGCACGGGTCATGAGGAAGAGGCGGTCGAGGCCTGGATGGAGAAGAATCCCGGCATCGCGGACGAGATCGCTCCGCAGTGAGCGACGGAAACCGGCCGGCCGGCTAACGGGTCACGGAAAGCGAGAAGGCGGGCACCCCGAGAGGCGGTGCCCGCCTTCCCCGTACCCCGTCGGCGCGGCTCGCGTAGATTGGATGTGTCACCCCCTACGGGCCGGTAACCGGATCGGGACGGATCGACGGCGGGTCGGACAGACCGCCCTTGCACGGCCGTCAACTCTGAGAAGATGACGATCCGGCCGGAGGGAGCCCAGACATGGACGACAAGGAAGCGCTCAGGGTGGGCGCCGCCGTCCGCAGGCGGCGCAGGTCCCTCGGGCTGACGCTGGCGGCCGTCGCCGACCGCAGCGGACTGTCCGTACCTTTCCTCAGCCAGGTCGAGAACGAACGGGCCCGGCCGAGCGCCCGCTCGCTGGAGCGGGTCGCCGACGCCCTGGAGACGACCACCGCCGCGCTGCACGCCGCGGCCGACTCGGCGCGCACGGTCGATGTCGTACGGGCCGACGCGGACAGCGCTCCGGGCGTACGCAGGGTGGCCCGCGGCGGACACCAGCTGCACGCCAAGGAGTACACGGGCGAGCTGGACACCGGACGTGAGTACCAGCACCGCAACGACGAGGTGATGTACATCGCCGACGGTTCGGTGGAGGTCGAGGCCGAAGGCCGCGCGTACCGCCTGGAGCGCGGCGACACGCTGTATCTCTCCGGCGGTGTCCGGCACCGCTGGCGCGCCACCGAGCCCGGCACGCGCATCCTGGTCGTCGCCGTCGCGGAGCACATCGACGCGACGTTCGACACCCGGCGCTGAGGGGCGGCCCGCCGCGCCATGCCGACCGGCCCCCGGATCGTCTCGCTCGTCCCCTCGCTCACCGAGGCCGTCGCGGTCACCGCGCCCGGACTGCTGGTGGGTGCCACCGACTGGTGCAGCCACCCCGCCGGCCTCGACGTCGTACGCGTCGGTGGCACCAAGAACCCCGACATCGCCGCCATCACCGCGCTGCGCCCCGACCTCGTCGTCGCCAACGAGGAGGAGAACCGCGCGCCGGATCTGGCCACGCTGCGGGCGGCGGGCATCGAGGTGCTGGTCACCGAGGTGCGCGAGCTCGACCAGGCGTTCGCCGAACTGGAGCGGCTGCTCGTCACGGGCTGCGGGCTCGCCGTACCGCGCTGGCTGGACGAGGCGCGCGACGCCTGGGCGGCGTTGCCCGCACCGCCTCCGTACGAAGACGGACACGCAGACGGACGCGCAGACGGACGCGCAGACGGACGCCGGGCGGTCGTGCCGATCTGGCGCCGGCCCTGGATGGTGCTCGGCCGGGACACCTTCGCCGGTGATCTGCTGGCCAGGCTCGGTGTGCACAACGTCTACGCGGACCACGCCGAGCGCTACCCGCGCATCCCCCTGGCCGAACTGCGGGCCTCCGGCGCCGACCTGGTGGTCCTGCCCGACGAGCCGTACCGCTTCACCGCCGACGACGGCCCGGAAGCCTTTCCCGCACTGCCCGTCGCGCTGGTCGACGGGCGGCTGCTCACCTGGTACGGGCCGTCACTGGCCGAGGCACCGGCGGCGCTGCGGGCAGCGCTCCGCTGACCAGGCCGTGGACCGTACGGGTCCAGGCGACCGCCCAGGCGGCGGTGAGCAGGGCGAACAGACCGAGGGCGAGCCATGACAGGGCTGCCAGGCCCGTGACGCGGGCCAGCCCGGCGGCGCCGGTCACACAGGTGCCGACGGGGAAGGTGAAGGCCCACCACGTCATCGAGAACGGCATCCCGCGCCGTACCGCGCGCACGACCATGGCGCCCGCCAGGGCCAGCCACAGCAGGGCGAAGCCCAGCACGGGCACGCCGTACAGGACGGCGAACGTGTCCGGTACGGCGAAGGCGGGCGTGGCCCGCGCGAAGTGGCCGACGGCCGTCGTGGACTGCCCGAGCGGGCCGAGCACGAGGAAGAGCGCCGGTGTCAGGGCGACGGGGAGCGGACCGAGCAGCACGAGCCTGCCGAAGACCAGCGGCAGCAGGATGAGCGTGGCGAGCAGGCTCATGCCGAACAGGGCGTAACAGGCCAGCAGCAGGGCCTCGCGCCACTGACCGGCGGGCAGATACGGGATCAGGGCCGGGCCGAGCGCCGCCGACACCATGGGCGCCACCACCGGCAGCAGCCACACCGGGGACGCGTCGGCGGCCCGTACCCGGTGGCGTACCACCATGAGATACGGGACGCCCACCGCCGCCGCCAGGCCGACGAGTGTGCCGGCCGTGAAGAGTACGGCGTCCACCGCCACGGCCGCGCTCTCGCCGATCACCTGCCGGCCCACGGTGAGGGTGGCGCCGCCGACCGCCAGCAGGGCCATCGCGAGACATCCGTAGAAGGGCGCGACGGCGGGGTCGAGCAGCTGGGCGCGGGCCCGGTCGCGGTGGTGGATCCAGTGCCCGGCGCGGGCGGCCAGGACGACCAGGAGCATCAGCGCGGACAGGGCCCACACGGTGACGCAGAAGGCGCGGAGTCCGGGGACGGGTACCGGCGCCGGGTCCCGGGGGAGTGCGGCGCCCGCGCTCGCCACGATCGCGGTGCCCATCACGCTCGCGTACCAGTTGGGCCCGACGTGGCGCAGGACCGGGAAGCGGCCGGGGCGGGCCGTGGTGACCGGCTTGACCAGGGGATTGAGGGCGGCAGGGGCGAGGGTGGGCATGCTCGCAGCCTCGTCGCTCCAAGGGCTCCCCACCAGCCCCTTCGTGGCTATGAGGCCATAACCTGAACGTATGACTGATGAGCCTCCTGTGACTCTCGCCCACCGGGTGCCCGAGCTGGGCGCGCTGGAGCTGCTCATCGCCGTCGCCCGGCACGGCAGCATGGGAGGCGCGGCCCGCGAGCTGGGCATCAGCCAGCCGGCGGCGAGCAGCCGGATACGGTCCGTCGAGCGGCAGCTCGGCGTCAGCCTCTTCGACCGCTCGCCCAGCGGCTCCCGGCCCACCGAGGCGGGCGCGCTCGTCACCGACTGGGCGCGGCGGATCATGGAGGCGGCGGAGGCCTTCGACGCGGGCGCGCAGGCGCTGCGCGACCGGCGCGACTCACGGCTGCGGGTCGCCGCGAGCATGACCATCGCGGAGTATCTGCTGCCCGGCTGGCTCATCGCACTGCGTACGGCCCGGCCGGACACGGCCGTCTCGCTCCTGGCGGGCAACTCGGGAGCCGTGGCCGCACGGCTGCTCGGCGGCGAGGCGGACCTCGGCTTCGTGGAGGGCCTTGCCGTGCCCGCGGGGCTGGACGGCACGGTGATCGGCCGCGACCGGCTGGTGGTCGTCGTCGCGCCGGCGCACGCGTGGAGCGGACGGCGTACGGCGCTGACGCCGACCGAGCTGGCGGCCACTCCGCTGATCCTCCGTGAGGAGGGCTCGGGCACCCGCCAGGTGCTCGACGCGGCACTCGCCTCCTACGGAGGTCTCGCCGAGCCGCTGCTGGAACTGTCCTCGACAACAGCGGTCAAGGCGGCGGTCGTCAGCGGCGCGGGACCCTCCGTGCTCAGCGAACTGGCCGTGGGGGAGGAGCTGGCGGCCCGCCGCCTGCTGGAGGTGGAGGTGGCGGGCATCCGGCTGCGGCGCGACCTGCGCGCCGTCTGGCCGACGGGCCACCGCCCGAGCGGCCCCGCGCGGGAGCTGCTGTCGCTGACGCGCGTGACCCCCTGAACGCCCAAGGCCGCGACACCGGCCGCGGGGGGGGGGGGGGGGGGGGGGGGGGGGGGGGGGGGGGGGGGGGGGGGGGGGGGGGGGGGGGGGGGGGGGGGGGGGGGGGGGGGGGCGGGGGGGGGGGGGGGGGGGGGGGGGGGGGGGGGGGGGGGGGGGGGGGGGGGGGGGGGGGGGGGGGGGG